>NZ_LIPQ01000006.1 GCF_001418135.1 Streptomyces aureus | reverse complement strand
GAATCCGGCGCGGTCCCGCCACTGTGAGCCGGCCCGGCTGTGCGACCGCACGAGCCCGGGACCGGTGAGTCAGGAACTCCCGCCGTCCATACGACCACCCGGGGCGCGGACAACCCCGAGGAAGGCCTGCGCTCGCCATGCTTCTGCTGCTGTCGCACTCCGACACCGACCTGCTCAGCGCCCGCGCGGCCGGCGGCCCGGTGGAGTACCGCTTCGCCAACCCCGCCCGTCTCCCCCTGGCCGACCTGACCGGCCTCCTGGCCGAGGCCGAGCTCGTCGTCGTACGGCTCCTCGGCGGCCTCCGTTCCTGGGAGGAGGGCCTCGACGCGGTGCGTGCGGCCGGAAAGCCGGTGGTCGTCCTCAGCGGCGAACAGGCCCCCGACGCCCAGCTGATGGAGGCGTCCACCGTCCCCGTCGGCGTCGCCACCGAGGCGCACGCCTACCTGGCGCACGGCGGCCCCGCGAACCTGGAGCAGCTGGCCCGCTTCCTCTCCGACACCGTCCTGCTCACCGGGCACGGCTTCGAGTCCCCGGCGGCCGCCCCCACCTGGGGCCCGCTGGAGCGCGCCGCCCGCACGACGACCGGCCCGACCGTCGCCGTGCTCTACTACCGCGCCCACCACATGAGCGGGAACACCGCCTTCGTCGACGCGCTCTGCGGCGCGATCGAGGACGCCGGCGCCCAGGCCCTCCCGCTGTACGTGGCCTCCCTGCGCGCCCCCGAACCTGAACTGCTCGACCGGCTCCGCACCGCCGACGCGATCGTCACCACCGTCCTCGCGGCGGGCGGCACCAAGCCCGCCGAGGCGCAGGCCGGCGGCGACGAGGAGGCCTGGGACGCGGGCGCGCTGGCCGCTCTCGACGTCCCGATCCTGCAGGCCCTGTGCCTGACCGGTTCGCGCGCCGCCTGGGAGGAGAACGACGAGGGTCTCTCCCCGCTGGACGCCGCCAGCCAGGTCGCCGTCCCGGAGTTCGACGGCCGGCTCATCACCGTGCCGTTCTCCTTCAAGGAGATCGACGAGGACGGGCTGCCCGCGTACGTCGCCGACGCCGAGCGCGCGGCCCGCGTCGCCGGGATCGCCGTACGGCACGCCCGGCTCCGGCACATCCCGAACGCCGAGAAGAAGCTGGCGCTCGTCCTCTCCGCGTACCCGACGAAGCACTCCCGCATCGGCAACGCCGTCGGCCTCGACACCCCCGCCTCCGCCGTCTCGCTGCTGCGCCGCCTGCGCGAGGAGGGGTACGACTTCGGGCCCGTCGAGGACCTCCCCGGCCTCGTCTCCGGCGACGGCGACGAGCTGATCTACGCCCTCATCGAGGCCGGCGGCCACGACCAGGACTGGTTGACGGAGGAGCAGCTCGCCAAGAACCCGGTCCGCATCCCGGCCGCCGACTACAAGCGCTGGTACGCGACCCTCCCCGAGGAGCTGCGGACCCACGTCGAGGAGCACTGGGGCCCGGCGCCCGGCGAGATGTTCCTGGACCGCTCCCGCAACCCGGAGGGCGACATCGTCCTCGCGGCCCTGCGCCGCGGGAACCTGCTGATCCTCATCCAGCCGCCGCGCGGCTTCGGCGAGAACCCGATCGCGATCTACCACGACCCCGATCTCCCGCCGTCCCACCACTACCTGGCCGCCTACCGCTGGATCGCCGCCCGCGCCGAGGACGGCGGGTTCGGCGCCGACGCCATGGTGCACCTGGGCAAGCACGGCAACCTGGAGTGGCTGCCCGGCAAGAACGCCGGTCTGTCCGCCGCCTGCGGCCCCGACGCGGCCCTCGGCGACATCCCGCTGATCTACCCGTTCCTGGTCAACGACCCGGGCGAGGGCACCCAGGCCAAGCGCCGCGTGCACGCCACGCTCGTCGACCACCTGGTGCCGCCGATGGCCCGCGCCGACTCGTACGGCGACATCGCGCGCCTGGAGCAGCTGCTCGACGAGTACGCGCAGATCTCCTCCATGGACCCGGCGAAGCTGCCCGCGATCCGCGCCCAGATCTGGACGCTGATCCAGGCCGCCAAGCTCGACCACGACCTGGGCCTGGAGCAGCGCCCCGAGGACGACGGCTTCGACGACTTCCTGCTGCACGTCGACGGCTGGCTGTGCGAGGTCAAGGACGCCCAGATCCGCGACGGTCTGCACGTCCTCGGCGGCGCCCCGCAGGGCGAGGCCCGGGTCAACCTGGTCCTCTCCATCCTGCGCGCCCGCCAGATCTGGGGCGGCACGCAGGCCCTGCCCGGTCTGCGCGAGGCCCTCGGTCTCGACGAGTCGGCCGCGACCCGCACCACCGCCGACGAGGCGGAGGCGAAGGCCCGCGAGCTGGTCGAGGCGATGGAGACGGCGGACTGGTCCGTGGACGCCGTCCCGGCGGTCGCCGCCGCGTACGGCTCCGAGGTGCACGCGGTGCTCCGGTTCGCCTGCGAGCAGGTGGTGCCGCGCCTGGCCGCCACCACCGACGAGCTCAGCCACGCCGTGCACGCCCTGAACGGCGGCTTCGTCCCGGCCGGCCCGTCCGGTTCGCCGCTGCGCGGCCTGGTCAACGTCCTGCCGACCGGCCGGAACTTCTACTCGGTCGACCCGAAGGCCGTGCCGTCCCGGCTCGCCTGGGAGACCGGGCAGGCGCTCGCCGACTCGCTCCTGGAGCGCTACCGCACCGACAACGGCGAGTGGCCGACGTCCGTGGGCCTCTCCTTGTGGGGCACCAGCGCGATGCGCACCGCCGGCGACGACGTCGCCGAGGCGCTCGCCCTGCTGGGCGTCCGCCCGCTGTGGGACGAGGCCTCGCGCCGGGTGAACGGCCTGGAGCCGATCCCGCTCGCCGAACTGGGCCGCCCGCGCGTCGATGTCACCCTGCGCATCTCGGGCTTCTTCCGGGACGCGTTCCCGCACGTCATCGGTCTCCTCGACGACGCCGTGCGACTGGTCGCCGGTCTTGAGGGCGAGTCCGCCGAGGACAACTACGTCCGGGCCCACGCGCAGGCCGACCTCGCCGAGCACGGCGACGAGCGGCGCGCCACGACCCGTATCTTCGGCTCCCGGCCGGGCACCTACGGCGCGGGCATCCTCCAGCTGATCGACTCCCGCGACTGGCGCACCGACGCGGACCTCGCCGAGGTGTACACGGTGTGGGGCGGCTACGCGTACGGGCGCGGGCTCGAAGGCCGCCCGGCGCGCGCCGAGATGGAGACGGCGTACAAGCGGATCGCGGTGGCCGCGAAGAACACCGACACCCGCGAGCACGACATCGCCGACTCCGACGACTACTTCCAGTACCACGGCGGCATGGTGGCGACCGTCCGCGCGCTCAAAGGCACGGCCCCCGAGGCGTACATCGGCGACTCGACGCGTCCCGAGACCGTCCGCACCCGGACGCTCGTCGAGGAGACCTCCCGGGTCTTCCGTGCCCGTGTGGTCAACCCGCGCTGGATCGAGGCGATGCGCCGCCACGGCTACAAGGGCGCGTTCGAGCTGGCGGCGACCGTCGACTACCTCTTCGGGTACGACGCCACGACCGGCGTCGTCGCCGACTGGATGTACGACAAGCTCACCCAGGAGTACGTCCTCGACCCGGAGAACCAGGCCTTCCTGAAGGAGGCCAACCCCTGGGCCCTGCACGGCATCGCGGAGCGGCTCCTCGAAGCCGAGTCGCGCGGCATGTGGGAGAAGCCGGACCCGGAGACCCTGGCCGCGCTGCGCCAGGTGTTCCTGGAGACCGAGGGTGACCTCGAAGGCTCCTCCGACGAGGACTAGGTCCTCACGGGGTCAAGGTCCTCACGAGGGCCAGGTCCTCACGGGGACGAGATCCTCACGGGGGCCAGGTCCTCACCGGGACGAGGTCCTCACCAGGGCGGGGGCCGGTGCCAGTTCCAGGCGGCGGCCCCGGAAGCCCTCCCTGAGGCGCCGGTCGTGGGTGACCACGACCAGCGTGCCCGGGTAGTGCGCGAGCGCGGCCTCGATCTCCTCCACGAGCGCCGGGGCCAGGTGGTTGGTCGGCTCGTCGAGGAGGAGCAGATCGGCCGGTTCGGTGACGAGGCGTGCCAGTTCGAGTTTCCGGCGCTGTCCTGTCGACAGATACCGGACCGGGGTCTTCAGGTCCCCGGCGGAGAAGAGACCGAGGGCGAGCAGTTCGTCCGCACGGTCCGCTCCGAAGGCCTCGCCCACCGTACGGGGGTCGGTGGGCGGGGCCGTCTCCTGACGGAGCATCCCCACCCGGGCGGGCACCTTCACCATGCCCGCGTCCGGGTCGAGTTCGCCCGCGAGCACGTTCAGGAGGGTGCTCTTCCCGGCGCCGTTCGGCCCGGTGACCAGGAGTCGTTCGCCCGCGTCGAGGTGCAGGGCGTCGAGCCGGAGCCGGCCGCCCACACGGACGTCGGCGAGGTCGACGGGCGCGCCCTCCCCGCTGAGCTCCGCGCGGAACCGCAGCGGCTCCGGCGGCGCCGCCACCGGTTCGGTGGTCAGCCGGGTGAGCCGCTCGCGGGCGGCCCGGATCCGGCTCATCGCCCCGTGCGCCCGTGACCGGGCCCGGAAGGCGCCCGCCCCGCTGAACGAGGCCGGTGCCTTGCGAGGGATGGCCGAGAAGCGGTCGATGTTCGTGTCGGCGAGCGCCCTGTACCGCGCGAGTTCGGTCTTCCACTCCTCGTACTCCCGCTGTCTGCGGGCCCGTTCGGCGGCGCGCCCGGCGAGGTAGCCGCCGTAGCCGTCGCCGTAGCGGCGGACGGTGTGGCGGTCCTCGTCGACCTCCAGTACGGCGGTGGTCACCCGGTCGAGGAAGACCCGGTCGTGGGAGACGGCGACGACCGTGCCCCGGTGGGCCCGCAGCCGCTCCTCCAGCCAGGCCACCGCCTCGTCGTCGAGGTCGTTGGTCGGCTCGTCGAGCAGCAGCAGTTCGGGTTCGGCGGCGAGGACGGCGGCGAGCGCGAGCCGGGACCGCTGTCCGCCCGAGAGGGTGCCCAGGGGACGGGCCCGGTCGAGCGGTCCGGGTTCGCCGAGCCGCCGGAGCGTGGTCTCGACCCGCCGGTCGGCCCCGGCGCCGCCCCGCGCCTCGTGGGCGGCGAGCAGCTCCGCGTACCCGGCGAGGTCACCGGTGTCGGCGAGCTCCGCCTCGGCCGCCCGGATCGCCCGCTCCAGCTCTCGTACGTCCGCGAGCACATGGTCGACGGCGTCGCCGACGGTCGCGGTCGGGGGGAGGTCCAGGGTCTGGGCGAGGTGGCCGACGCCGCCGGGGGACTCGACGGTCAGCGTGCCGTTGTCGGCGGTCTCCAGACCGGCGAGGAGCCGGAGGAGGGTGGACTTCCCGGAGCCGTTGTCGCCGACGACGCCGAGGCGTTCACCGGGGCGGACGGTGAGGGAGATCCGGTCGAGCACGGTCCGGTTCCGGACGTGCAGGTCGTCGTAGCGCTTGCTGACGTCGGTGAGTTGGACACGGAACAAGGGCGATCTCCTGTACGTCGGCGACAGATCGGAGTGCGATCGAGACGAGACGTCTCGTCTCATGTCGTCGACCGTACTCCAGATGAGACCCCTTCGCAAGACGTTCCGTCTCGTCAGGCTCAGGCCGAGACCGTGCGCAGTACCAGTGCGGCTATCGCGAGCAGGGTGATGACCACGACCGGTGCCACCTCGTAGTCCTTCGCCCGCAGGTGGGTGATCAGGGCGCCGATGAAGTAGAGCGCGACGCCGATCGCCGCCGCCCCGCCGAGCGCCGGCACGACGAGCCCCGCGAGCAGGCCGAGCGCACCGGCCGCCTTCAGGCTCGCCAGGCGTGGCAGCCAGGAATCCGGCACGTCGAGCTTGGTCATGCTGCCGACGATCTGCGGGTTCCGCGTGAAGGTCAGGAAGGCCGAGGCCGAGAGTGCGAGGGCGAGCAGCACGGCGACGACGGCGTATCCGATGAACATGGACGCACTCCAATGGTCCGAGAGATTCAATCGTTGAACTGTATCAACGATTCTCCTCGCTCCACAATAGGGCCGCTGCTACGGTGGAGGACATGGCAGCTCTCCCGACCGACCGCCTCGGTTTCCTCCTCTCCTTCCGCGGGGAGCTCACCGGCGCGCGCATCCGCGCCGCCCTGGGCGTCGCCGGCCTGCACCCGAGGAACGCGATGACGCTGATGCAGCTCGCCCCCGGGTCGATGAGCCAGCGCGAGCTGGCCGCCGCCATGGAGGTCGACCCCAGCCAACTGGTCGCGATCCTCAATGAACTGGAGTCGGAGGGGCTCGCCGAGCGGCGCCGCGACCCGGCCGACCGACGCCGCCACATCGTGGAGATCACGGAGGCGGGCGCGGCCGCCCTCGACCGGGTCGACGCGGCCGTGAGCGCGGCCGAGCGCGAGCTCTTCGGCGACCTCACCGAAGCCGAACAGGTCCTGCTGCGCGGCCTGTTGGACCGGGTCGTCGTGGACGCGGCCGATCACGACTGCGACGCCGGGTAGAGACGCCGGGCGGAAGTTTTCCCGGAGGGTGCGCGCGACCGATGAGTTCCGGCGGGGCCTGGGGTCTACCCCTTTGAACAGCCGCACGGCCACCACCGAGGAGACGACCATGGTCGAGACCGACACCCGCGTCCTGGACACCGACGGCGCGACCCTGCGCTACGACGTACGCCCCGGCACCGGGACCGACGAGCGCCCCCTGCTGCTGATCGGCTCCCCGATGGACGCCACCGGGTTCACCACCCTCGCTTCCCACTTCGCCGACCGGACCGTCGTCACGTACGACCCGCGCGGGGTGTCCCGAAGCGAGCGCACCGACGGTGCGACGGAGACGCTCCCCGAGGAGCACGCCGACGACCTGGCCCGGCTGATCGAGGCGCTCGGCGCAGGCCCCGTGGACGTCTTCGCGAGCAGCGGCGGCGCGGTCAACGCCCTCGCGCTGGTCGCCCGGCGCGGCGATCTGGTGCACACCCTGGTCGCGCACGAGCCCCCGACCGCCCAGGTCGTCCCGGACCGCGAGGCGGCGCTCGAGGTCTGCGCGGACGTCCACGCCACCTATCTGCGGGACGGCTGGGGGCCCGCGATGGCCAAGTTCCTGGCGCTGACCGCCCGCAAGGGCGAGTTCCCGGCGAACTGGGCCGAGGAGCCCGCCCCCTCCCCGGCCGCGTTCGGCCTGCCGGCCGAGGACGACGGCTCGCGCGGCGACCCGCTGCTCGGCCAGAACATGCGTGGCTGCACCTCCTACGTTCCCGACTTCACCGCCCTGCGCGCCGCGCCGACCCGGATCGTCGTCGCGGCCGGCAAGGAGTCCGAGGGCACCTTCGCCGCCCGCGCCGCGGTCGCCGTCGCCGAGGGCGTCGGCACCCCGCTCGCCGTCTTCCCGAGCCACCACGGCGGCTTCCTGGGCGGCGAGTTCGGCCAGCAGGGCGCTCCGGCGGAGTTCGCGGAGGCCCTGCGCGCGGTCCTCGACGACAACGCCCGCTGACCCGCCGGGTCGACCCGCCCGCTGACCCGCCGGGTCGACCCGCCCGTCGGCCCGCCGGGTCGACCCGCCCGTCGGCCCGCCGCGTCGACGTTTCCGAGTCCGAGCTTGACCAGGTTCCGCCGGTTGGCCGCCGAGTCGCGGATCGTCCGCACCTGGGCTCGTCGTCGTTGTCGACGAGTCGTAGCCGTCCACGAGCCTGCCCTTGCCGCCACAAAGCTGTGGACAGGGTCCGCATCCGGAAAGAGAGCCGGGTTGTTCTAGCGAAGTACGAACAACTTGTTCTATCCTGATGCGAACAAGGGAGGGGTTCTCATGAACCGAGCCAGGCCGTCCACACCCGACACCCCCGACACACCCGGCGTGCCCGCCACTCCGGCGACACCCGCGACACCGCCGACTCCGGCGGCCACACGCCGCCTTCGCGCGCTCGCAGCTTTCCCGTTCGTCCTCACCCTCATCGGCTACCTGACGCTGCTCACCGTCTGGGACGACCGGATCCCCGACACCCTCGCCACCCACTTCTCCGGGGCCGACGGCGGCCGCGCCGACGGCTTCACCGGCCGCACCGCGTTCACCGTGATCAGCGTCGCCCTGCTCCTCGGGCTCGGCACCGGCTGGACGGCCCTGGTCCGCCGCACCGCGCTCTGGGGCGCGTGGGCGACGGCCGGTTTCGCAGGAGCGCTGCTCGTCCTCCTCGTACGGGACAACCTGGACGCCGTCGACCCGGCCCGGGTCGTCTCCCCGCTCACCGACCTGGCGCTCGGCGCGACGGTCGCCACCCTGTGCGCCCTCGCGGGCTGGGCGCTGACCCGGCTCGTACCGGCCGGGGAAGGGGCGGACGTGCCTCAAGGCGGGCCCGACGCACCACGGCTCGCGCTCGGCCCGAGCGAGGTCGCCGGCTGGAGCCGTGCCACCACCTCCCGGCCGCTGACCGTCCTCGCGGTGCTCGCCCTCGTCGCCGTCCCGGTCGGCCTGGTCGTCGCGCCCTGGCCCGGCGCCCTGCTCGCGCTGCTCGGCCTGGTCGTCGGCGTACCGGGGCTGGCCCTCGCCCGGGTCCGGGTCACCGTCGACCGGCGCGGCGTCACCGTCCGGCCCTCGTTCGTCTCCCGGCCACGCGTGCGCGTGCCGCTCGACGAGGTCGCGGGCGCGAGCGTCCGGGAGCTCGACACCGCCGCCGTGCTCGCCGACTACGGCGGCTGGGGCTACCGGGTCCGCGCCGACCGTACGGGTGTGGTGCTGCACTCCGGCGAGGCCCTCGTCGTACGGCGGGGCAGCGGCCGTGAGTTCGCGGTCACCGTGCCCGACGCGCACACCGCCGCCGCCCTCCTCAACACGCTCGCCGAACGACATGGGAAGGTCTGACCGTGCTCTTCCGTGTCGACCCGGCCTCCGCCGTGCCCCTCGGCGACCAGATCGCCGCCTGTGTCCGGGGCGCCCTCGCCGACGGCTCCGCCGCGCCCGGCGAACGCCTCCCGGCCGCCCGGGAACTCGCCGACTCCCTCGGCGTCAACGTCCACACCGTCCTCCGCGGCTATCAGCGGCTCCGCGAGGAGGGCCTGATCGAACTCCGCCGGGGCCGCGGCGCCCTCATCGTCCCCGGCGCCACCGCCCCCGACCGCGCCCGCCTGGTCTCCCGGCTCCGCGAGGCGGCGGCGGACGCCCGCGAACTGGGCCTGACGGACGAGGAGTTCGTCGAACTCGCGCGGACGAGCCTGGCATAGGCCACGGCAGCGCGCGGACGAGCCCGGCGCGGGTCACCCCCTGGTGCGGCCCGGCCGGCTCAGCCCAGCTCCCGTACCGGCGCACCCGCCAGAAACGCCTCGATGTCCTCCACCGCCTGCCCGAAGTACCGCCCGTAGTTCCCCTCGGTCACATAGCCGAGGTGCGGCAGCGCGAGCACGTTCGGCAGGGACCGCAGCGGATCGTCCGCGGGCAGCGGCTCCGTCTCGAAGACATCGAGCCCGGCCCCCGCGATCCACCCCTCGCGCAGCGCCCGCAGCAGCGCACCGCCGTCGACGAGCCCCGCCCGGGAGGTGTTGACGAGGTACGCGTGCGGGCGCATCGCCCGTAGCTCGGGCTCCCCGACCAGGCCGCGGGTCCGGTCCGAGAGCACCATGTGGAGCGAGACGAAGTCGCCGTCCGTGAACAGCTCCCGCTTGTCCTTGGCGCGCCGTACGCCGTGCTCGGCGGCCCGCTCCTCCGTCAGGTTCGGGCTCCACGCGCGCACGTCCATCCCGAAGGCGAGGCCGATCCGGGCCACCCGGGCGCCGATCTTGCCGAGACCGACGAGACCGAGGGTCCGGCCCGCCAGGTCGGCGCCGACGGTGGACTGCCAGGGCCCGCCCTCGCGCAGCGCCCGCGCCTCGGCCGGTACGTGCCGGGCCAGGCCGAGGAGGAGCGCCCAGGTGAGTTCGGTGGGCGGTTCGGAACTGCTGGCCGTGCCGCAGACGGTGACCCCGCGCGCGCGTGCGGCGGCGACGTCGACGGAGGCGTTGCGCATCCCGGAGGTGATCAGGAGCCGGAGCCGGGGGAGCCGGGCCAGGAGCCCGGCGTCGAGGGGGGTCCGTTCCCGCATGACGACGAGGATCTCGCAGTCCTCGACGGCGGCGACGAGCGCGTCCCGGTCGGTGAGGTGCTCGCGCAGGACGCGTACGTCGACGCGGTCGGCGAGCGGGGTCCAGTCGGCGGAGGCCAGGGCGACGCCCTGGTAGTCGTCGAGTACGGCGCAGCGCAGCTTCATGACGGCATGATCGCGCACGGCCCGGGGCCGGCGGGGGCTGCCCCCACCGGCCCCGGGCGGCCGCTGTCCGGGTCCGGGCGGGCCGGGCCCCGCACCTCACCGACGGACGGTGTCGTCGGTCTTGAGGTCGTTCAGGGCGTCCTCGAAGTCGTCGACCTCGTCCGGGCAGTAGACCTGGAGGACGATCCGCTCGACCTCGACGGCCTTGGCGTCGGTGATGACGGGACGCATTCCGGGGCCGGTGGCGCCGTTCCCCTGCTGGATCTTCCACAGCGCGGTCTTCAGGGCGTTGCCCGGATCGTCGCAGACCGGGCCGCCGTCGGTGCCGAGCACCTCTTCGACGGTGTCGGTGTCGGGGGACGGGTAGCCGGCCTTCACCAGCTCCTCCTGGAGCTGGTTGGCCTTGGCCGCGGTCTCGTTGTTCGTCGTCACGCGCTCGTACCGGACGAGGCCGGTGATGACGAGGCCGACGAGGATCACGATCGCGCCCCAGTAGATCCATTTGTGCTCGGAGGCGAACTGGGTGGGGCTCATGCCTGCTCTCCCTCGCTCGGAGTCGCGGCGGGGGCCGTCTTCCAGCTCGGCTTGCGGAACTTCAGGAAGGCCCACGGGATGAGCAGGCCCAGGATGACGAGGCCGCCGCCGACGATGGCGATGTACGACCAGACGCTGCCGCTGCCGAACTGCGAGCTCGGGATGAAGCCGATGCACAGGGCGGCGAGCGAGGCGAGCAGACCGACGACGCACAGCACGCCGAGGGCGGGTGCGCGGTAGCCGCGGGGGTGGTCGGGCTGGGTCTTCCGCAGCCGCATCGCCGCGGCGAACATCAGCAGGTAGACGATCAGGTACACCTGCGTGGTGATGACCGAGAAGATCCAGTAGACGCTGGAGACGTTCGGGATCAGCGCGTACCCGAGGGCGATGAGCGTGGTGACGACGCCCTGCGCGACCAGGATGTTCTGCTGGATGCCGTTCTTGTTCAGCTTCTGCAGGTACGGCGGAAGGTAGCCCTCCTGGCGGGAGATCTCCAGCAGGCCCTTCGAGGGCCCGGCGAGCCAGGTGAGCATGCCGGCGAGGGAGGCGGACACCAGGGCGACGGCGGCGATCGGGGTGAGCCAGCCGATGTTGAAGTAGGCGAAGAAGGCGTCGAACGCCTGCATCACACCCGCCGTGAGGCTGAGCTGGTCGGCGGGTACGACCCAGCTGATCGCGAGCGCCGGCAGGATGAAGATCAGCAGCACCAGGCCCACCGCCAGGAACATCGACTTGGGGTATTCCTTCGCCGGGTCCTTGAGCGAGGAGACGTGCACGGCGTTCATCTCCATGCCGGAGTACGACAGGAAGTTGTTGACGATCAGGACGAGGCTGGCGAGGCCCGTCCACTGCGGGAAGAGGTTCGCGGCGGTCATCGGGGCGGCCGAGGGGTTGCCCTGGCCGAGGAAGACCATGCCGAGGACCACCAGCAGGGTGCCGGGGATCAGGGTCCCGATGATCAGACCCCAGCTGGCGAGTCCGGCCAGTGCCTTCGTGCCGCGCGAGGAGATCCACACGCCCGTCCAGTAGAGGACCACGATGACGATCGCGGTGTACGGGCCGTTGGAGGCGAGTGCCGGGTCGATGATGAAGGCGATGGTGGACGCGACGAACCCGAGCAGGCTCGGGTAGTAGAAGATCGTCATCGCGAACTGGCACCACACGGCCAGGAATCCGAGCGGCTTCGACAGCCCCTCCGAGACCCATCGGTACACGCCGCCGTTCCAGCCGGAGGCGAGTTCGGCGGAGACCAGGGCGGTCGGCAGCAGGAACACGATCGCCGGGACGAGGTAGAGGAACACACAGGCCAAGCCGTAGACGGCCATGGTGGGCGCGGCCCGCAGACTCGCCACCGACGCGGTGGTCATCAGGGCGAGCGTCACCCAGGTGAGGGTGGTGGGCGCGGGCCGCGTCACCGCCCGCGGTTTGGGTACGTCGGCCGGTGTGTCGATGCTGCTCATGGGGGCCCTCCCTGTGGTCGCGCGATGAGCCCAAGCTCGATCGTGCGGGGGCCTTCCACAAGCGGGGTGCGTCCGTACGGGGGACCCGGTGCGGGTACGCGGCCGGGTCCGTCGGCCGACCGCCCGACCGCCCGACCTCCCGTCAGCCCGACCGCCCGTCAGCCCGTCAGGCCGGGCGGCCCGTCAGCCCGGCAGTCGGGCGGTCAGGCCGTCGAGCAGGCAGTCGAGCCCGAACGCGAAGGCGTCGACGGGGGCTTCGGCGTAGTCGCTCGCGGCCAGTGCGTCGATACGGCTCCGCAGCCGAGGGAACCGCCTGCCGACCTCGACGGCCTCCTTCATGGTGGCGGCGAACACCTCCTCGGCGTCACCGCCGTCGCGCTCGATCCGACGGGTCAGGACGGCCGTGGCGGCGGCGGACGAGGCGTTGCCGAGGACGTACGTGAACACGGCCGCGGCGGCCCGGTCGGCCTCGGGTCCGACGAACCCGGCGGCCTCGTACACCGCGAGGTTGTGGTCGTCGTGGCGCGCCTTGCCCTCGCCGTGGAAGAGGTGGGTCGCGAAGGCCTGTACGAGCCAGGGGTGCCGGGTGAACATCGGGTGCAGGTCACCGGCCATGGCGACGGCGGCGGTGCGCCAGCCGACGGTGTCGAGGTCGGGGAGCCCGATCTCGTCCCAGACCAGGTCGCCGGCGCGCGGCCGGTCCACCCCCGGACGGTGGGGTGGCCGGTCCGGCCTCAGACGGCGGGCGTACGGGTGAAGGAGCGCCGGTACGACCGGGGCGGGACGCCACGGCGGCGGACGAACTGGGCGCGGAGCACCGCCGCGCTCCCGAAGCCGACCGCGTGGGCGATCTCCTCGACCGGCAGATCCGTGGTCTCCAGGAGCTCCTCGGCCCGGCTCAGCCGCAGGGAGAGCAGCCACGCGTGCGGGGTGGTGCCCGTGGAGGCGGCGAACCGGCGCGCGAAGGAGCGGCGGCTCATCAGTGCCCGGCGGGCCAGCTCCGCGACGGGAAGCGGCTCGTGGAGATGCTCCCGGGCCCAGGCGAGGACGTCGGTGAGCCGGTCGTCCCGGCTGTCCTCGGGTACGGGTGTGGCGAGGTACTGGGCCTGGCCGCCGTCCCGGTGGGAGGGGAGCACCAGGTCCCGGGCGATGGCGTTGGCCGTGGTGGCGCCGTACTCCCGGCGCAGCAGGTGCAGGCAGAGGTCGAAGCCGGCGGCGGCGCCCGCGCCCGTGACGACGGTGCCCTGGTCGACGTAGAGGGCGTCGGGTTCGACGGTGACGTCCGGGTGGCGCTCGGCCAGGAGTCCGGCGAACCGCCAGTGCGTGGTGGCCCGCCGCCCGTCGAGCAGTCCGGCCGCGGCGAGCGCGAACGCCCCGACGCAGTGGGCCGCGACGAGTGCCCCGCGCGCGTGGGCGGCGGTCAGCGCGTCGAGCACGGCGGGCCCCGGGGGCGTACGGAACTCGGCCCAGGGCAGGGCGATCACCAGGTCGGCGGTGGCCAGCCGGTCCAGACCGTGCTCGACCACGAGGGGCAGTCCGACGTCGGTGCGGACGTTTCCCGGCCGATCGGTGCAGAGCGCGAAGTCGAAGAGCGGAAGACCCCCGCCGCGCGCGTCGAACACCTCGGAGACGATGCCCGCGCCGAGCATGCCGACCCCGTGCGGGGCGTAGGCGGCGACGGTGACGAAGGGCGGCATGGGCCGAGTCTGGCACGGGGCCCGGCAGCGGCGCCGATGACGGTGGCACGATTCCCGCGATGGATGGCAGTACGGCCACTCGTGAAGATCCCCGCCGCGCAGAAGACTTGGGGGCATGACGAACCACGACGCACCGAGCGCCCGCACCGCCACCTACACGATCCTGACCACCGGATACACGCTCTCCACGGGCCCCGGGGTCGCCGCCACCGTCTCGTACGTGCGGGACGGCGACCGGCATGTGATCGTCGACCCCGGCATGGTGGCGAGCCGCGATCGGATCCTCGGCCCGCTCGCCGAACTCGGCCTGGGTCCGGACGACATCACCGACGTGGTGCTCAGCCACCACCACCCCGACAACACCATGAACGTCGGCCTCTTCGGCCGGGCCCGGGTCCACGACCACAAGGCGATCTACGAGAACGACCAGTGGACCGACCGCGACGCGGAGGGCCACGAGCTGGCTCCGTCGCTGCGGCTGATCCGTACCCCCGGCCACAGCCCCGAGGACATCACCCTCCTCGCCGGCACCGACACCGGGGTCGTCGCCTTCGTGGGCGACCTGTGGTGGCGGCCGAACGGTCCGGTGGAGGACCCGGTGGCCCCCGACCACACGGTCCTCAAGGACTCCCGCCTGCGCGTCCTGGCGACGGCCGACGTGATCGTCCCGGGCCACGGCCCGGCGTTCCCGGCGGACGACACGGCGCCGCTGTAGCGGGCAGGCGGGCGGCGGCGGGCGCGCCTGCGGCCCGACTACGGTCCGGCCGAGGTCCGGACGAAGTGCGGCTGCGGTCCGGCCGAAGTCCGCCTGCGGTCCGGCCGAGGTCCGGTCGTGATCCGGCCGCGGTGCCGACGCGGTACGGCCGTGGGGTCCAGGGGCCGCCTAGAATGGACTTCCATGTCGAAGCCTGACGAGCTGCTCGTTGACATTGCCGCCACGGTGGAGTCCGGGCAGAGCAATCAGATGTCCATGACGGTGGTCGTGGGGGGTGTGGTCCTCACCGGTCGACTGGCCCCGGAAGCCCTGTGGCGCCAGCGAGTGTCGGAGGTCCTGACGGACTCGGCCCGCCTGGGCGAGTTCTCGGGTGTCTTCAGCCCCTCCGAACGCGCGGACGGGCCACCCACCCACCTGCACTTCCACCTCGCCCGGATCCTCCAGGGCACGGTGGGCATCCCGGAGACCGGCGGCATGTACCGGGTCGCCCTGGAGGACGTCAGCGCCTGGACGGTGGGCGACTTCAGCTACTTCGATCACTGACCGGTCAGAAGGTCGTCTCGGAAGGCGAGGCCTGCTCCTCGGCGGTGACCGTGAGGCAGGTGAAGCCGAGCTTCGTCATGGCCCGCACGACCTCGCCGACGCTGAAGTCGCGGCGGTCCTGGCGGGTGACGACCTCGCCGACCTGCTTCACGGGGTACTGGCGCCGCCCGATGACGACGACGTCACCGATGGCGGGCTCGGGCTTGACGCCCTTCATGGATTCGAGCACGCCGGCCTTGGTCAGCTCGAACGGGAAGCGGGCGATGACACAGCGCATGGTGACTCCTGCGGAGAAGTGGTCCAGAAGGGGGCCGGCCAGGAAATTCCCGCAGCCGATGAGGGGTACTGAAGGGTACGAAGCGGTTCTACGAGGCACTGCACGGTACTGAGGTACCCAGGTTCTCAGGGTTGCAAAGAGCTGAGGCCCGCACCCCAAAGGTGCGGGCCTCAGCTCGTCAGCTCGTGCTACGCGTCAGCGCCGGGTGTCAGGCGGGGACGATGTTCTCGGCGGTCGGGCCCTTCTGGCCCTGCGCGATGTCGAAGCTCACCTTCTGGCCTTCCTGCAGCTCACGGAAGCCGGAAGAGGCGATGTTCGAGTAGTGGGCGAAGACGTCGGGGCCGCCGCCGTCCTGCTCGATGAAGCCGAAGCCCTTTTCCGAGTTGAACCACTTCACGGTGCCAGTCGCCATACCAAATTCTCCTTCGGGGCAGTGCTCGGAGCGCACACAGTGTGTGCTCCGTGTCGCCGCGATGATCGCCCCGTCCGGAAAAAAGCCCGGAAATGAAAAAGGGTGCCCAGCGCCGGAAAAACCGGAAGGGCACTCGTACGTTCGGGACCCACAACTGCAACTGATATCGACAGTAGCACGATGGGGCGGAGCGTGCGGGGTGAAGATTTCCCCCTGTCGCATCCCGTGTGTTTACATGACAAATTTTCACCGCGCGTAGCCGCGAATTCTCACGGGGCGATCCCGGAAATCTGCCCGCGCGGAGCACGGAGCGCAGGGGGTTCGGGGAGGTATCGGCGGCGCTGGGGCCCAGGTCGCGCCGTCCGGTCGATGACCGGCTGTCCCCGGGCCGGTCGTCACGGGGACGACGGAGCGACCGACTCCCACGCCCGAAGAAGGCCCGCCATGACCGCCACGCTCAACGGCTCTGCTCGCGGCGCCCGTTCCCATCCCCGGGGCGGACGCCGTCGTCTGCTGCTCGGCGGGACGACTCGGGACCCGCTGGTCCGCGCCGTGGGCCGGTGTCAGCCGGCGGCGCGCGCGATGAGCGCGGCGATCCTGGCCTCGTCGGCGACGGTGAGCTCGGTCAGGGCGTAGCTGGTCGCCCACATGGTGCCCTCGTCGAGCTGAGCGAGGTCGCTGAAGCCGAGCGTGGCGTAGCGGCTCTTGAACTTCTGCGCGCTCTGGAAGAAACAGACGACCTTGCCGTCCTTGGCGTACGCGGGCATCCCGTACCAGGTCTTCGGCGCCAGGCCGGGCGCGTGCTCCTTGACGATCGCGTGGATCTTCTCGGCGAGGACCCGGTCGGTGTCCGTCATCTCGGCGATCTTCGCCAGGGCATCGGCCTCCCCGTCGGCCTTGGCCGAGCGCGAGCCGCGCCGGGCGGTGCCCTTGAGCTCCGTGGCGCGCTCCTTCATCGCGTCGCGCTCTTCCTCGGTGAAGCCGTCGTACTTCGCGCCGCTCTTGGCGGTGGTGGTGCCGGTGCTGGTGCTCTTGGTGGACGACCGCGTGTTCGACATGACGGGGTTCCTCTCACAAGGCTGGCTGGGGATACGGGTACGAGGGAGGGGTGTGCGAGGGCGGGGCAAGGGGCGTACGGGGTACGGGTCAGGACGCGGCGGCCACGGGCGCGGGCTCCCAGGTGAACCCGTCCGGGTCGGTGAAGGCGCCGGTGCCCTCGCCGCCGAGCACGATCCGGTGGGATCCCTCGCCGTCGACGGGGACGCCGACGTCCTTCGCGAGGGCGCGGCGGCCGTACAGGGCGAGCTTGACCGGGCTGCCCTCGGCGGCGGCGAACTCGACGTACTTGCGGCCGAAGCTCTTCCCTACGGTGAGGCCGTGCTCGACGTAGAACGCCTTGCTGGCGGCGACGTCCGATGCTCCGACCAGGAGGACGAAGGATTCGACGCGGCCGGTGGCCGGGCCGGTGTCCTTCTTGTTCGAGGTCGCGACCTTCCAGATGGTCCCGTCCGGGGCCTGGAAGACGCCGCCGTAGCCCCAGAAGGACTTCGAGGCGGGCTTGAGCGAGGTGGCGCCGGCGGCGATGGCCGCGTCGACGAAGTGCCGGACGTCGGCCGGGCGGTCCACCGTGAGGGAGAGCGAGAAGCCGCGGAAGCCGGTGCTCGGGGCGTCGGAGGCCCGCAGGCGCACATGGGCGCCGAGACCGGAGGCGGTGTAGAAGCGGTCGGCGGCCGGGAGGTCGGCCACCTCGAGGGTGATGGAGGCGATGGCGTTCATGGGAATCACGCTAGTTGCGGGGTGGTCACCGGTGCTTCTCGATTCCTGACCGGTCGGGTGACCTGCTTCGCGACGCACGAGGGCAGCCCGGCCTCCCCGTCGGCGACCTGGCGCTTGTAGACGCTGGGCGACACGCCGACGAGCTCGGTGAAGCGGGTGCTGAAGGTGCCGAGCGAGGAGCAGCCGACCGTGAAGCAGACGTCGGTGACGCTGAGCTCGCCGCGCTGGAGCAGCGCCATGGCGCGCTCGATGCGCCGCGTCATGAGGTAGGAGTACGGGGCCTCGCCGTACGCCTGCTTGAACTGGCGGCTGAGGTGCCCGGCCGACATGTTCACCCCGCGGGCGAGCGCCTCGACGTCCAGCGGATGGGCGTACTCGCGGTCGATCCGGTCGCGAACGCGGCGCAGCCGCGCCAGATCACTCAGGCGCTGCGCCTCGGTCAGTGCGCTCATCCACGCAGGATGACACATGAGGGGAATCCCTTCAGCGCAGTTGCTGGACGCGGACGAGGTTGCCCGCGGGATCGCGGAAGGCGCAGTCCCGCACGCCGTACGGCTGGTCGGTCGGCTCCTGGACCACCTCGACGTCCGCGGACTGCACCTTCTCGAAGGTGGCGTCGAGGTCGGGGGTGGCGAGCAGGATCCAGCCGTAGGTCCCCTTGGCCATCATCTCGGCGATGGTGCGCCGCTCGGCCTCGGTGATCCCGGGGTCGGCGCCGGGCGGCGCGAGCAGGATCGAGGTACCGGGCTGTCCGACGGGTCCGACGGTGATCCAGCGGGTCCTGCCCTGGCCGACGTCGCTGCGCACCTCGAAGCCGAGGGCGTCGCGGTAGAAGGCGAGGGAGGCGTCGGGATCCTCGTGCGGGAGGACGGTGGTGTGAATGGTGATGTCCATGCCCACAAGCTAGTTGTGCGCGTACGCTCCCGCTTCTCGATTCCTGACGAATGTGGCCGTAAGGCCTTCGTGAGCCGGTCGCTCCGGTCTCACCCCGTCGCCCGTCCACACGCTGTTCCCTCAGCCACGAGCGATCTCCCCGATGGATCCGTCCCCGACGGGTCCTTCCCCGAGGGGTCCGTCCCCGATCGGACTCTGCCGGATGAAGTCGCGCAGCTCCGCGCAGAGGGCGCCGGGGTTGTCCAGCTGGACGAGCGTGCCCGCCCCGGGGATCTCCACATAGCGCCCCCGCGGCAGCAGTTCGGCGAGTCGGCGGCCCGTGGCGGCCGGCATCATGCGGTCCTCGGCTCCCCAGGCGACCAGCGCCGGCCGGTCGAACTCCCGCAGCTTCCCCGCCGCCTTGAGGTAGGTGTCCTTCTCCGTGCTGCGGAGGAACGCGGCGAGGTCCCGGCGGATCGCCCTCCGGGTGAGCAGGGGCCGGTACCAGCGGCGTACGAGCGCGTACGGGATCGGCCGCCTGGCCATCCCGCCCAGCGAGGTCCTCATCCGGACGAGGAAGGGGATCCGGAAGGACTGCAGCAGCAGGAAGAGGCCGCCCGGGATGCGGCTCGCCGCGTGCAGGGTCCTGCCCTGGACGCCGGGCGGGTAGTTGTCCAGCGCCTCGCACGAGGTGAGCACCAGGCGGCCGACGCGCTCGTCGCGCCCGCCCACGAGGAGCTGAGCCGTGCCGGCGTCGTTCTGGACGAGGGTGACGGCGCGCAGGTCGAGGCGTTCCAGGAACTCGGCCAGGATCGCGGCGACCCCGTGCGCCGACAGGTCCGCGTCCGGCCGCATCGGCCTGCGGTGGCCGCCGATCGGCAGCACGGGCACCACGACGCGGAAGTCCCCGCGCAGCTCCTCGACGACCGCGTCCCAGACCGACTCGTCGAAGCCGAGCCCGTGGACGAGCACCACGACGTCCTCGCCCGTGCCCGTCCCTCCGCCCTCGTCCTCGCCCGTGTCGGTGTAGTCGATGACGCCTGCGCTCAGTTCGATCTCGGACAACGGACGACCCCCGGCTCGATACGACGGCTGGCTCTCACTAGATAGACCGATCTAGTGAGAGACTGTCGAGTGTGAGGACCACGGGCGACACCAGGCAGCGCATCGTCACCGCCGCGACCGAGCTTTTCCGGCGCCAGGGCTACGCGGCCAGCGGTATGAAACAGATCGTCGCGGCGGCGGACGCCCCGTACGGCTCCGCGTACCACTTCTTCCCCGGGGGCAAGGCGCAGCTCGGCGAGGAGGTGGTCCGGACGTCGGGTGCGGCCTACCTGGGGCTGATCGCCGAACTCTTCCCGACCCCCACCGCCCCCGGAGGAGCGGACGCGGCCCCGGACACGGACATGGCCGAGGACGCGGCCAAGGGCACGGCCCCGGACATGGCCGCGGGCACGGCCCCGGCCCCGGACATGGCCGCCGTCACCAGCGACGCGTTCATGGCCGCGGCGGAGACCCTGCGCGAGCTCGACTTCGCGGACCCGTGCCCGATCGCCACCGTCGCGCTGGAGGTGGCCAGTACCCATGAACCGCTGCGCGTCGCCACGGCCGAGGTGTTCGCGAGCTGGACGGACGGCCTCGCCGCCTTCTACCGGGCCGGAGGCATCGCCGAGCCCGCGGCGCACGAGACCGCGAGCTCGGTGATTGCCCTGCTGGAGGGCGCGTTCATGCTGGGCCGTGCCGCACGCAGCACCGCTCCGGTGACTGCCGCGGCGCGGGCGGCCGCGGCCGTCGTGCGTGCGGCCCTGCCTCAGGAGGGGGAGTCCGCCTAGGCGGCCTCCGCCGTCGGACGCGTCCGCTGGAGCGCGACCCGCCCCAGATCGAGCAGGCTGAGGCCGAACATCAGCACACCCAGCGGTACATGAACGCCCATCACATGGTTGACGCCCAACACCACCTGAAGGGTCCCGAGGAGCAGGAAACCGGTCGCGTAGAGGGCCGGCCGGGCCGCGCCGCCGCCCGGCCGCCACGCCAGGACCGCGGCGAGCAGGTACAGCATCGACATCGCGTACGTGCCCTTGGACCCGAGGTCGTGCATGGTCGATCCGACCTGTGAGGTCAGCGCCGTACCGGCCGTGACGGCCTGGAAGAAGATGCTCGCCGTCTGCAGGCCGATCGAGACGCGCACGAACCCCGCGAACCGGCCGCCGCGCCGCCCCGCCACCGCCGATGCCGTGCCCGCCGTCGTCATCGACGCCGTCTCCGCTGTCGTCCGCGTGACCATGATGATCCCGTCCTTCCGCTGCCGGTCGCTCTCTCGGCAGTCCGACGACGCAGCCCGCGAGAATGTGAGGTGCTGTACCGGGTTACGGAGTGATGCGCGTCTCACCGATCGTGGCGAGCGCGGGTCGAACGAAGGGGGACACCACCACCATGAACGGCAGCCGTACGGAACCAGAACGCGGGCTCGCGCCCACGGCCGCCCGGCCCGAGGGCGAGTACCGGCAGTTGATCAATGTCGCCTACCGGCTGCTCGGCTCCCTGGCCGAGGCGGAGGACGCCGTTCAGGAGGCCTTCGCCCGCTGGTACGCGATGTCCGGCCCGCAGCAGGAGGCCGTCGAGGCGCCCGGTGCCTGGCTGACGACGGTGGTCGGCCGTATCTGCCTGGACGTCCTCGGCTCGGCGCGGGCGCGGCGCGAGCGCTACGTGGGCGAATGGATCCCGGAGCCGCTGCCCGGGACGACGGAGTGGCTGAACGGCCCGCCGGGCGACGGCGGGACCGACCCCGCCGACCGGATCGCCCTCGACGAGTCGGTCGACATGGCCTTCCTCGTCGTCCTCGAATCCATGACCCCGGCCGAGCGGGTCGCGTTCATCCTGCACGACGTCTTCCGGTACCCCTTCACCGAACTGGCCACGATCGTCGGCCGCACCCCCGCGGCATGCCGGCAGCTGGCCTCGTCGGCCCGGCGGCGTGTCCGGGCCGCCCGGGCGCCGGAGCTGCCGACCGGCCTGCAGGCGCGTGTCATCAAGGACTTCAAGCAGGCGTGGGAGGCCCAGGACATAGCGGCCCTCGTCGGCCTGCTCAATCCCGACGCCACGGTGGTCGTCGACGGCGGCGGCCTGGTCGGCGCGGCGCTCCGCCCGATCACCGGTGCCGCGGAGATCGCCCGCTACATCGTCGCGATCGGCGACATGGCGCCCGGCATGACGCTCCAGGTCCGCTCGGTCAACGGCCGCCCCGGTCTGGTGGCCCGGCGCGGCGGCACGACCGTGACGGTGGCGGCGTTCGCCCTCGCGGACGACCGGATCACGCACATCTGGGCGGTCCGCAACCCGGAGAAGCTCCAGCCCTGGACGGAATGAGGCGGGTGGGCGCGGCCCCGTCCCCCCGGCGGACGAGCGAGCGGGTGTCGCCCGCCGCCTCCCCGGGTGGCGAGGCGGGGCGCGGCGGGCCGTGTCGCCCGCCGCCTCACCGGGTGGCGAGGCGGGGCGCGGCCGGCTGGGCGGTCGCCGTGAGGCGGCGACGGCGGCTCGGCATCATCATCGTCGGGTGGGAGATGCTCCAGGCCGCGCCCGCGCAGATGAACTCCTTGATGCGGGCGCCGGCCCGGCCCGTGACGACCTTCGACGTGACCTCGTCCTCGTGGGTCACCTTCTGGAAGATGGCGTCACGGCGTCCGAGGCTGATGCACTGCGCGGCGTAGCCGATCGTGTTCTCGGGAACCTTGCGGCCGGTCAGACGCGCGGCGAGGGAGTCGGCGGCCTGCCAGGCCATCGGGCTCGCCGTGGCGCAGGACATCCGCAGCGGCCTGCCCCCCGGTCCTTCGGCGAGTGCGGCGTCACCGACGGCGTACACGTCGGGGTGGGAGACCGAGCGCATGGTGGCGTCGACGACGATCCGTCCGGTGTCGGACACCTCCAGGGTCGTGGCGGCGGCGATCGGGTGCACGGCGAAACCCGCGGTCCACACGGTCAACTCGGCCGGGATCTCCCGCCCTTCACCGGTGACGACGCTGTGCGCCTCGACGCGGGCGATGTCGGCGCCCTCGTGGACCGTGATGCCGAGCCGGTCGAAGACGGTCCGCAGGTGGTGCCGGGCCTTGTCGCTGAGCCAGTCGCCGACACCGCCGCGGGCGGCGAGGGCGACCTTCAGGTCCGGGCGGGCCTCGGCGATCTCGGTGGCCGCCTCGATGCCGGTGAGGCCGCCGCCGACGATCAGCACGGTCCCGCCCGGCCCCAGCTCGCCGAGGCGCGCCCGCAGCCGCAGCGCGTCGCCCTTCCCGGCGACGCCGTGGGCGTGCTCGGCGACACCGGGGACGCCGAGGGCGCCGGCGGTGCTCCCCAGGGCGTACACGAGGGTGTCGTAGCCGAGGGTCTCGGCGCCGTGCTCGCCGTTGAGTTCCACGGTCCTGCGGTCCGCGTCGACGGCGGTGACCCACGCCGACCGGAGCTCCACGCCCGTTCCCGCGAACACGTCGCGCAGCGGGCGGCTCGGCAGATCCTGTCCGCTGGCGAGCTGGTGCAGACGGACCCGCTCGACGAACTCGGACTCGCCGTTGACGAGGGTGATCTCGACGTCGTCGCGGTGCAGCCGCTTGGCGAGGCGACCGGCGGCGATCGCTCCGGCGTATCCGGCTCCGAGGACAACGATGCGGTGCTTCATGGCTGGCTCCCTGGCTCCCTGTCCGGTTGGACTCACCTCCTGAACCGGACAGCCACGCGATCCCTGACAGGAATCCAATGTGACGTGGGTCACCACAGCGCCCTGAGCGGACGATGGGGGCCGCAGGCCGCCCACTGACGGGCGATGCGCTCCAACTTGTCGGGGTTGACCTGGAGATGGACCGCGACGACGCCGTCCGGCGTCGCTTCCAGGCAGATGACCCCGGCGATCCGCTCGCCGATCGAGACCAGCACGGCGGGACAGCCGTTGACGACGGCGGCGTGGAGCTCGGGGTCGCCGCCGGCGATGGTCCGCTTGGCGGCGCTCGGCCGGAACAGCCCCCGCAGGTAGCGCGCGATGCCGAGCGCGCCGACGACCGGGGTCCTGCGGGCCGGCACCTTGGCGCCACCGTCGGCCACGCCGACCGCGTCGTGGGTGAGCAGCCGGACCAGCGGCTCGGTGTCGCCGCTGAGCGCCGCGGCGAGGAACTCCTCGACGACCTTCCGCGCGGCGACCGCGTCGACCTCGGTACGGGCCCGGTCGGTGGCGAGGTGCTGCTTCGCGCGCCGGTGGATCTGCTGGCAGTTCGACTCGGTGAGGTCGAGGATCTCCGCGATCTCGCGGTGCGCGTACCCGAAGGCCTCGCGCAGCACGTACACCGCACGCTCGTTGGGCGACAGCCGCTCCATCAGGGTGAGCATCGCGAGGGAGACCGACTCGCGCTGCTCGGCGGTGTCGGCCGGCCCGAGCATCCGGTCCCCGGCGAGCACCGGCTCCGGCAGCCACTGTCCGACATAGGTCTCCCGCCGGACCCGTGCGGAGGTGAGCTGGTTGAGGCAGAGATTGGTGAGCACCTTGGTCAGCCACGCCTCGGGCGTCTCGATCCGCTCCCGGTCCGCCGCGTGCCACCGCAGAAACGTCTCCTGCACGGCGTCCTCCGCCTCGCTCGCCGAGCCGAGCAGCCGGTAGGCGATGGCCTCCAGCCGGGGCCTGGCAGCCTCGAACCGGTCCACGTCACTCATGATCAGCGCCATGCCCGCGATCCTAGGCGCCGCGGGGGCGGAACGGCAGGTGGGGCGGCGCTCTCCCCGGACCTCGTACGGCCGCCCCGACCTACGACCTCCGTCCGATGTGCGAGGGTTCGCGGCCGATGGTCAGATGGGTCGACAGACTGGACGAGTGCGCGGAACGGAGCACCGGGACCATGACGGACACCCTGCCCTCCTTCGAGGACACGACCGACTTCGACAACGCCGACCGCGGGTACGTCGGCTCCCTCGTCCCAGGCATGGTGAAGAGCGACGACGGCCGGGTGATCTGGGACAACGACGCGTACGCCTTCCTCGACGGGGACTGCCCGGACACCGCGCACCCCAGTCTGTGGCGACAGGCCCAACTCTGCGTCCGGCAGGGCCTTTACGAGGTGACCGAGGGCATCTACCAGGTCCGTGGCCTGGACATCTCCAACATGACGCTCGTCGAGGGCGAGCGCGGCGTGATCGTCATCGACCCGCTGATCTCCACCGAGACGGCCGCCGCCGCCCTCGCGCTCTACAAGGAGCACCGCGGTGACCGGCCCGTCACCGGAGTGATCTACACCCACTCGCACGGCGACCACTTCGGCGGTGTCCGCGGTGTCCTCCCGCACGGCACCGAGGAGAACGTGCCGGTCCTCGCACCCGCCGGATTCCTGGAGCACGCGGTCAGCGAGAACGTGTACGCGGGCACCGCCATGACCCGCCGGGCCGCCTTCATGTACGGCGTCGGCCTCCCCAAGGCCCCGGACGGGCAGATCGGCGTGGGCCTCGGCGCCGGCACGTCCACCGGCACCATCAGCCTCGTCCCGCCGACCGTGGACATCTCCGGGACGGGCCAGGAGGAGACGGTCGACGGGGTGCGGATCGTCTTCCAGCTCACACCGGGCACCGAGGCACCGGCCGAGATGAACTTCCTCTTCCCCGACCACCGCGCCCTCTGCCTCGCCGAGAACGCCACGCACAACATGCACAACGTGCTCACCCTGCGCGGCGCCGTCGTCCGTGACGCCCGGATCTGGGCGCACTACCTGGACGAGGCGATCGAGTACTTCCACGGGCGGTACGACGTGGCCTTCGCCTCCCACCACTGGCCCACCTGGGGGCACGACAACGTCGTGGAATTCCTGTCCGGCCAGCGGGACCTGTACGCGTACATGCACGACCAGACCCTCCGTCTGCTCAACGAGGGGTACACGGGCGTCGAGATCGCCGAGCGGATCGAGCTGCCGCCCGCCCTGGCCAAGTCCTGGCACGCGCGCGGCTACTACGGCTCCCTCAACCACAACACCAAGGCGGTCTACCAGCGCTACCTCGGATGGTACGACGGCAACCCGGCCCACTTGTGGGAGCACCCGCCGGCCGAACTCGGCACCCGCTACGTCGAACTGGCCGGCGGCCCGTCCGCCGCCCTCGCCAAGGCCCGGACGTACGCCGAGGACGGCGACCTGCGGTTCGCCGCGACCCTCCTGAACCACCTGGTCTTCGCCGACCCGGAGGACCGGGAGGCGAAGGAGACCCTCGCCGGCGTGTACGAGACGCTCGGCTTCGGCGCCGAGAACGCCACCTGGCGCAACTTCTACCTGCGCGGCGCCCAGGAGCTGCGGGAGGGCGTGACCGGGGACATGGTCGACGTGACCAACCCCGAGATGGCGATGGCGCTCACCGTCCCCATGCTGATCGACTCGATCGCCATCACGATCGACGGCCCACGCGCCTGGGACGACGAGCTCGTCATCGACCTGGTCGTGACCGAGGGACCCGCGGGAGCGGGCATCCGGCACCGGCTCACCCTGAAGAACGGCGCCCTCACCCACCGGGCGATCACCGGCACGCCCCGCACCCCCGCCGGGCTCACCCTCACCCTCGCCAAGGCCCAACTCCTCGGCCTGCTCGCCGGAAGGACCACCGAGGAACTCGGCATCGGCACCGAGGGCGACCCGTCCCTCCTGGCCAGGCTCTTCTCGTACCGCTCGAAGCCCGACCCCGCGTTTCCGATCGTGACCCCGTAGCGGCCGCTCCCGCAGCTCGCCGACCTGGGGCTCCGTAAAGCCCGGCGGCGTGTTGCCCGCTCCGTCCCGGGTCGGCGGAAACGCCACCGCGCGTGCCTGCCGCCCGCCGGTGTCCGGCGGGCGTGCGCCGTCTCAGTCCGCGGAAGGCGGATGCGCCGCGTCGGCGGCGCGGCGGTATTCGGCGTTGATGCGCTGCGCCTCTTCGAGCTGGTCCTCGAGAATGATGATGCGGCAGGCGGCCTCGATGGGCGTGCCCTGGTCGACGAGTTCACGGGCGCGGGCGGCGATGCGCAGCTGGTAGCGGGAGTAGCGGCGGTGGCCGCCCTCGGAGCGCAGCGGGTTGATGAGGCGGGCTTCGCCGATCGCGCGCAGGAAGCTCTGGCTGGTGCCGAGCATCTCCGCTGCCCGGCCCATGGTGTAGGCGGGGTAGTCGTCGTCGTCGAGACGGTCGTAGGAGTCATCTGCTGTCATTGGCACCTCTTTCGTGGAACGTGTCGAGGGCCCTGGTGCCGTACGGCACCAGGGCCCGAAGGAACTACTACACCACCTGCCGACCCGGTCGGTGGCGGGGTCGGGTCGCCGGCCTCGCGCCGCGTGGGGCAACCCGCCGGTACCACGGAGGGCCCGACCGGCATTCCGGTCGGGCCCTCTGCGGTATTCGGGTGTCAGCTCACGCTCTTCAGCGGGCCACGGTCATGATGCCGTCGGGGTGCCGAGCATCGCGGAGGCGTGCTGGAACGGGTCGGCGGCGCGGGTGGGCGCGGCGGCCTGCGGAAGGCCGCGGCAGGTGAAGCCCAGCTTGGTCATGGCCCGGAAGACCTCGTCGGCGCTGAAATCGCGCCGGTCCTGGCGGGTGATGACTTGGCCGACCTGCTTGACGGGGTAGGTGCGGCGACCGATGATCACGGACTCCCCGACGACCTCCTCGGGCTTGACGCCCTTCATGGAGTCCAGGACGCCGCTCTTGGTGAGCTCGAAGGGGAAGCGGGCGATGACACAGCGCACGATGCCTCACAGGGAGAGGAAGGGATGGTTCCGGCGTGGAGAGGCGGTTCAGGCACGGACGAGGGCGGGGACACCGGGGATGTCGCGCAGCTGGAGCCGGTCCGTGTAGGCGGGGCTGTCGCGGACGGCGGCGAGTTGAGCCTCGGTGACCAGCCCGGTGCGCACGCCGTCGTGGTCGCAGACGAGAAGGTGCCCGGTACGGGCGCCGACCATGACGGACAGTGCCACCTCGACGGTCATGTCGTCACAGACCCGCGGTCCGGCCGTGTCCACGGCGTCGGCCTCCGTCCTGTGCAGGCGGACGGAGCCCGCCGGGCCGGGGTGCATCGGGAACAGCGTCACAACATGCCTCCTGCAGAGATGGGTCAGCCGCCGAATCACGCGGTGTCAGGCCGCCGTGCCGACGCCGGTACGCCGCCGGGCGGCTGAAGCGGAACTACGCCGGCCGCGGGAGGTCGTGCCGCGCTTGCGCTGTTCGGCCGGCGGTGCGGTGATCGTCACGGGGATGCCGGAAGGGGTCTGGGCGCCGGTGATCCTGCGCAGCGCCTCCTCACCGGAGCGGACCTGGGTGGTCTGGGGCACGATGCCGGCGGCCGTCATGAGCCGAGCCATGTCGCGGCGCTGGTTGGGGGTCACGAGGGTGACGACGCTGCCGGACTCGCCGGCTCGCGCGGTGCGGCCGCCGCGGTGGAGGTAGTCCTTGTGGTCGGTGGGCGGGTCGACGTTGACGACGAGGTCGAGGTTGTCGACGTGGATGCCGCGGGCCGCGACGTTCGTCGCGACGAGGACGGTGACGTGCCCCGTCTTGAACCGGGCGAGGGTGCGGGTGCGCTGCGGCTGTGTCTTCCCGCCGTGGAGGCCGGCGGCCCGGACACCGCAGTCGAGCAGGTCCTGGGTGAGGCGGTCCACGGCGTGCTTGGTGTCCAGGAACATGATCACCCGGCCGTCGCGCGCCGCGATCTCCGTCGTCAGCCGGGGCTTGTCGGCGCCGTGCACGTGCAGGACGTGGTGCTCCATCGTGGTGACCGCGCCCTGTGAGGGGTCCACGGAGTGGACGACGGGGTCGGTGAGGTAGCGGCGGACCAGGAGGTCGACGTTACGGTCCAGGGTCGCGGAGAACAGCATGCGCTGGCCCTCGGGGCGAACCAGGTCCAGGAGCGCGGTGACCTGCGGCATGAAGCCCATGTCGGCCATCTGGTCGGCCTCGTCGAGGACGGTGATCGCGACCTCGTTCAGCCCGCAGTCACCGCGGTCGATCAGGTCCTTGAGGCGGCCGGGGGTGGCCACGACGACTTCCGCGCCACCCCGCAGTGCGGCCGCCTGCCTGCCGATCGGCATCCCGCCGACGACGGTGGCCAGGCGCAGCTTCATGGCGCGGGCGTAGGGGGTGAGGGCGTCGGTGACCTGCTGGGCGAGTTCCCTGGTGGGGACCAGGACCAGGGCCAGTGGCCGTCGCGGCTCGGCGCGCCGGCCGGCCGTGCGGGCCAGCAGGGCCAGCCCGAAGGCGAGGGTCTTGCCGGAGCCGGTCCGGCCGCGGCCGAGGACGTCGCGGCCCGCCAGGGAGTTCGGCAGGGTCGCCCCCTGGATCGGGAACGGCACGGAGACGCCCTGCGCGGTGAGCGCGGCCAGGAGCTCGCCGGGCATGTCGAGGTCGGCGAACGCCTCGACGGCGGGCAGCGCGGGAGTGATCGTCTTGGGCAGTGCGAACTCTCCCTGCACCGCGGCGGACCGACGGCCGTGGCTGCCCGAGCGGCTGGGGCCGCCTGAGCGCTTCGGGGCGGACGAACCGAAGCGACCGCCCCGACCCGAACTGGCGGGGGAGCCGTACGCGTGGCTGCCGCCGTCGCGGCGGGCACGGGAGGAACGGCTGTTCGTGCGTGTGGGGTTCATGCAGAACCTTCCTTGATACGGCGCGTATCGAGGAATTCCGGCAGCGGATGAACAGCGCTGGGAATCACAGGCACGGGCCGAATGAAATATGAAAGAGCAGCTTTCTCGGGCGGAGAATGGCCGGCGCCCAAGCGGGCGAGAGAAGAGCTGCAGGTGGCACAGGGCGCAGGCGCGGGCGCGGGCGCGGGCGAAAAGCTGTGAAATGCATGCAGCTGGGGCCCGCACCCCGAGGGATGCGGGCCCCAGCTACGAGTGGTACGTCAGCGTCAGGCGGTGACGATGTTCTCGGCCGTCGGGCCCTTCTGGCCCTGCGCGATGTCGAAGCTCACCTTCTGGCCTTCCTGCAGCTCGCGGAAGCCCTGGGCGGCGATGTTCGAGAAGTGGGCGAACACGTCGGCGCCGCCACCGTCCTGCTCGATGAAGCCGAAGCCCTTTTCCGCGTTGAACCACTTCACAGTGCCAGTAGCCATGTCATGTCTCCTTTGGGGCAGTACGCCGGTGTCCGTACCGTACGGACGCCGTGTCGCCGCGATGATGCCCTGCCCGGAAAATGACCGGAAATAAAGCGCTTCCGAGCGGCGCGTGACCGGCCGAAGGCGCTTGAAGATTTTCGGGTACCAAAACTGCAACTGACTTCGACAGTAGCACGCTGTCGAGATATTTGTGCGTAGAATATTTTGCCCTGCGTGGTGCCGACAAAAACTCTCATCGCCGGGGCCGCTAAATTCTGAGGCGGCGGACATAGATATTCATTCACTGAGAGTGCGGCGTCTCGGAGGCCGGCCCGCCGCGACATCCGCAGGCCGTCGGCAGACGCTCGACGCCGGCACGGCACGGAGCCGCTCGTGCCCGCCGGGTGGCCCACTCGGCTCGCATCGAATTGGCCTGTGTGACGGGGTCAACTGCGCACTACCGTAGGCGTGATGACAACAAGATCGACCGGCCGGCCCGCCTTTGTCGCCCTGACCGATGCGCCGATGCGTCAGGCCCGTAACTCCGCCGCCTTCTGGATCGCGACCGGCCGAAGCCGGGGGCACGAGGTGATCCGGCGCCGCGGATTCGTCGCGGTCGACGGCGGCGAGCGTGCCGGCCTGCGGGTCCTGATCCAGCAGTCCGACCTCGACCCGGGCGAACTGGCCGAGTTGAGCGAGCTGGTTCGCCGGGCCACGGGCCCCGTGAACGCCGAGGATCCGTTCAGCTCGACCGACCTGGGCCAGCTGGGCATGCGCAGCTGGCAGATGCCGGTCATGCTGCGCCCGCCCGGGCCCGTCGGCGAACCGGCGCTGGACGTGATCCGGGTGCGGCGGCCCGAGGACCTCCGGGCGGCTGAGCGGATCGTGATCGAGGGCTTCGAGCTGGCCGGATTCGAGCCCTACCGCCCCGGCGAGCTCTTCCCGATGACGCTGATCGGGCAGCCCGGCGTGGACGTGTTCGTCGCCTCGCGCGACGGGGTGGCCGCGGGAGCCTGCGTCAGCGTCGTGGACGACGGCGTCGGCAGCCACTACTGGGTCGCTGTGTCGTCGGCATTCCGGTCGCGTGGCGTCGGGCGGGCCGTCATGCTCGGCGCCCTCGCCCACCTGACGGACCTGCCGGTCACCCTCACCGCGTCGAAGCTGGGCCGGCCGCTGTACGAGTCGCTGGGTTACACCGTCGCGGCGCCCTCGACCTGGTGGGCTTCCGCTCCTGCGGCACCGTCGCGGTAGAGCCCCTGCGACCGGCCGCCTCCAGAACGGCGGGGAGCCCTGAGGTGAGATCTCTCCGCCGGGACGAGTTCCCCGTGCTAGGGCGCACCGGGGCGTGGTCCTGGGCCTGTGGCCCCGGTCGGCTGTTCCGCCGGAGTCCCGTGCTCGGCGGCCTTGCGCCAGCGGGCTTCGCAGAACGAGTACAGGCCGAACAGCAGGAGGCCCACGGCGGCGGCGATCAGCAGGGCGGGCCCTGCAGGAGTCGCGGCGAACGAACGCAGTGTCTCGTCCAGACCCTTGGCCTGGTCGGGGTCGTACCGCACCGCGGCCAGCAGGACGGACAGGCCGGCGCCCGCCGCGACCACGCCACACGCCGCCCCGCCGACTATGCCCAGGAACGCGACGACCCGCCGCGTCGCCGGGCGCATCTCCTCCATGCGGAGATTCTTCTCGAACTTCCGCATCAGGCTGCGCACCAGGATCACCACGCCCACGACGATCAGCACGGCTCCGAACACGCCGACGATCACCCGGCCGCCCGGCAGGTCAAGCACCCTGGCGGTGTACTCCTTCGACGTCTCGTCACCGGGGCGCCCCCCGGCGGAACCGCCGACCAGCGCCGTCTGCACCACGCCGACACAGATCACGGCGTAGAACACCGCCATCCCCAAAGACCCCAGACGACGAGACCACTTCTCCCCGCCCTCCACCGTCTGCCCGAACGCCGCCTCGCACAGCCTCCACAGCGCCATCGCCGCCAGCCCCACCACCAGCGCCCACAGCAGAGCCTGGCCGAACGGCTGCTCGCCGAGGGTCTCCACCGCCCCGGACCGGTCGGCCTCCTGGCCGCTGTCGCTGCCGAGGCCGATCCGCACGGCCAGAATCCCCACCAGTACATAGATCACTCCCCGGGCACAGAGCCCGACCCTGGACGCGACCTCCACCACACGACTGTCGGCCAGACGCCGCCCCCGCGACTTGGGCTGAGCCGCACTGTCCTGACTACGCTCCATGTCTGGCACCTCCCTGGGCCGGACCCCACTGAACGGCGAACCGTCGGCCGGGGTGGGCGTCGCGGGTCGGAGCCGGTGTCCGGCGGCGTCCCTGGCGCGCCCGCTGTTCGCGGACCGCGTTGCCACGCCGGCCGATGCGGCGGCCAGGACCGGGAATCCGAGGCTGACGGGCATGGCGCCATCCGCAGGTCTGTTCCCTGTCTCTCCACGGTAGGGGTGTCCCATCCCGGGAGTCACATCCGGATGCGGACCCGCCCGGCTACATGTGATGAGGTGGGTCTCTGGGACCTCGTTACGGCAGGTTCCTAGCATGTACACATGGTTGCCCGTGATACCCAGCAGTCCGATCCGGGACGGGAAGCAGTGTCCCGAGACGGCGCCGAAGCCCGCGGTTCTTCTTCCCCACCGACGGTCAGAGGACGCGACTCGACGGACCTTCCCTCAGGACCGCCACGCGACGGGGCCGCCGAGGACTCCCGCCCGGTGGCGGACCTGGTCGGGCGGGTGGCCGATCTGGTGGACCCGATCAAGCCGAGGCTGCGCGGCTGGCTCCACGCCGGCATGGTCCCCGCATCGCTGGCGGCGGGCATCGTCCTCATCTGCCTGGCAGGGACGCCGCAGGCCGTGTGGGCCTGCACCGTGTACTCCGTCACGGCCTGGCTGCTGTTCGGGACGAGCGCCGTCTACCATCTGGGCACCTGGGGACCACTCGGTGAGGCGGTTCTGCGTCGCCTCGACCACTCCAACATCTTCCTGATCATCGCCGGTACGTGTACCCCGCTCGCCGTGCTCCTGCTCTCGCCGGACCAATGGTCCGTCCTGCTGTGGATCGTGTGGACGGGTGCTCTGGTCGGCATCGCCTTCCGCGTCCTGTGGGTCGGAGCTCCCCGCTGGCTGTACACCCCCTGCTACCTGGCGCTGGGCTGGGCACCCGTCCGGTACCTGCCCGACTTCCTGCACAGCGGCGGGGCGGCCGTGGTCTCCCTGGTCGTGATCGGCGGGCTTCTCTACAGCGCGGGCGCGGTCGTCTACGCCCTCCAGCGCCCCAACCCCTCGCCGCGCTGGTTCGGCTTCCACGAGGTCTTCCACGCGTTGACAGTGGCAGCCTTCACCGCCCACTACATCGCGATCTTCCTCGCTGCCCACTGACCACGCACACCGGTATCTTCCTCGGCTGGTTCGAGTTCCGGCCCCTGGAGGAGGACAGCCCTGCCGTGGTCGAACTCGGCTACCGGTTGAACCGGGCGGCATGGGGACGCGGTTACGCCACCGAGGGGTCCCAGGCCCTGGTCCACAAGGGGTTCACGGACCTGGAGGTCGAGCGGGTCACCGCCAACACCATGGCCGTCAACACCCGCTCCCGTCGCGTCATGGAAAAGTCGGGCCTGTCCCTCTTCCGGAGATTCACCGGGGACTGGCCGGAGCAGATCGAGGGCTCCGAGCACGGTGAAGTCGAGTACGAAATCTCCCGGACCGAGTGGGAGCGGTCTCGATGGACGGCGACGGCTGATGCGCAATTCCGCACATGAACTCTGGTCGGCGCCAACAGCGCGCACTGACGCTCAACGTGCCGAAACGAACGTGTCAGTGCTCCGCGCCGGCCGGGCATACGGCACCTGCCGGCCCACGCGCAGTGCTCTCATGGGGGCGGACCTCGCGCGGCTTCTGCCCGCTCGTGAGTGATCCGCCGCCAGTCCCCCGGGGTGCGTCCGTCGGTCGATGCCGATGGCGGGCGGACTCACCTCAAGGCGAGGCGGGTGGTGCCTCGGATGTGGCGGCGCGGCGGTAGTCGGCGTTGATGCGCTGGGCCTCTTCGAGCTGGTCTTCCAGGACGATGATGCGGCAGGCGGCTTCGATCGGTGTGCCCTGGTCGACGAGTTCGCGGGCGCGGGCGGCGATGCGCAGCTGGTAGCGGGAGTAGCGGCGGTGGCCGCCCTCGGAGCGCAGCGGGGTGATGAGGCGGGCTTCGCCGATCGCGCGGAGGAATCCTTGTGTGGTGCCGAGCATGTCGGCGGCCCGGCCCATCGTGTAGGCGGGGTAGTCGTCGTCGTCGAGACGGCCGTACGAGTCATCTGATGTCATTTGCACCTCTCTGGGAAACGCATGGAGGGGCCCTGGTGCCGTACTGGCACCAGGGCCCCGAAGGAACTACTACACCACCTGCCGGCCCTGATACTGCGCCGGCGTTCTGTGTCCGCGGACCCGACCTGACTGCTGTCGGGGGCGCGGGGATCGCGGTTGCTTGACCGGAGACCACCTCACTGTCGATGTCCTGCGGTACCCGGGTTCAACACTTCCGCCCGGGCGATCCTGATGGCGCGGGTTCCTCCGTTCTTCCTCGGTGTTCAACTACTTACTGCGGGGTGCTGCGTACTGCGTACTGCTGGTGATGCGAACTGCTGAGCGACCTATGACAGCGTCACTCTTCGGCAGCCAGCCCCGTTGCCCGTCCTGCGTCTGCTCTGGCTTGGAACCCCACTGCCGAACTTCCCGGTGCGCGCGTCCGCAGCCGACGCCTTCACCAGGGGTACCGCTCACTGACTTCACTGCTGGGTACTGCGCACTGCACTCGCGGGTACCGCACCTGCCATGACCGCGGTCCCGCTGCGGCGGCCCCTGATCACTGCGGGCCACCCGGTCCGGCCGTCAGCCCCGTCGCCGTCCTGCAACTTCCCTGGCTTCGGAACTCCACCGCCGCACCGTCCTGCGAACTGCAACTACCTGTACTGCTGGTACCGCTCGCCGGCAGTTCGTCTCTGCCAGGCCCTGCTGTCTCTCTGGGCTACGAGAGAAACCATAACCACGCCACCACTCAATGTCTACTCCGGCCGAGATAGATTTTCGTGTCTCCGGTGGGGAGGTAATCGACCTCGAACGGGGAGGCAAAGGGGCGCCGCGAGGCGCACCCTCCTCAGCTGCTCCGTGGTTTCCGGTGGGAGTCCCGAGCCGCAGGGAATCAGCGCGGGGCGTGGGGTCCGTGACCCGTGTCGAGGCGCGTTCAGGGGCTGTGGCCCTGTTTCGGGTCAGGGGTGTGGGGGTGGGAACGCCGTTGGTCGCTTTCGTCGCGGAGGTCTTCGGTGCGGCGGGTCAAGTTGTCGACGTGCTTGGCCAGGTCGGGGGGGGGGGTGAGGGGGGGGTG
>NZ_LIPQ01000599.1 GCF_001418135.1 Streptomyces aureus | reverse complement strand
CCCCCCGACCGGACGCCGCCCGCCGCCCGCACCAGGCGCAGGGCGTGGGACGAGGTGCCCCGCTGGCAGATCTATCTGCCCCTCGGGATCTACCTCCTCTTCACCCTCGTCCCCTTCTACTGGATCCTGCTCTTCGCCGTACGCCCGGCCGGCTCCACCTCGCTGCTGCCCTGGCCGATGACGACCGCGCACTTCGAGAAGGTCTGGAACGAGCGGAGCTTCGGCGTCTTCTTCCAGAACAGCCTGCTCATCGGGGTCGCGGTGCTCATCAGCACCACCGTGGTCGCCCTCGCAGGCGGATACGCGCTGGCCCGCTTCGACTTCCGGATCAAGAAGGGCTTCATGCTGGCCCTGCTCTGCTCGCAGTTCGTGCCGGGCGCGCTGCTCCTCGTCCCGCTGTTCCAGATCTTCGCCGAACTGAAGATGATCAACTCGCTGGGGAGCGTGATCATCGCAGAGACCGTCTTCCAGCTCCCGCTGTCGATGATCCTCATCAGCGGCTTCATCCGGAACGTGCCGTACTCCCTGGAGGAGGCCGCCTGGGTGGACGGCTGCAACCGCTTCTCCGCCTTCCGGATCGTCGTCCTCCCGCTGCTCAGGCCCGGTCTGGTCGCCGTCGGCTCCTTCGCCTTCGTACACGCCTGGAACCACTTCCTCTTCGCCCTGATGTTCCTCAGCAGCCAGGACAAGCAGACGATCCCGGTCGGCCTCAACACCCTCATGGGCGCCGACAGCGTCGACCTCGGGGCGCTCGCCGCGGGCGGCGTCATCGCCGCAGTGCCCGTCGTCATCGTCTTCGGCTTCATCCAGAAGTGGCTGGTCACCGGATTCAGCGCCGGGGCGGTGAAGGGATGAACGGCAACCCCACGCACACGGAGGACATGGACACCGCGGACACCCCCCTGCCGGTCGTCCTGGCCGGTGCCCGCGGCCACGGCCGCAGCCACCTCCTCAACATCCGCCGGCTCGAAGAGCGCGGACTCGTCCGTCTCGCCGGGGTCTGCGAGCTGCGCCCGCTCGACGCCGCCGAACTCGACGGCATCGGCGAACCGGAGCAGTCCGCCGACTTCGAGGCGCTGCTCGCCTCCACCGGCGCCCGGATCGCCGTGCTCAGCACTCCCATCCAGACCCATACCGACATGACGCTCACCGCCGCCCGGCACGGGGCGCACATCCTCCTGGAGAAGCCCCCGGCCCCCTCGTACGCGGAGTTCCGCCGGATGGCCGACGGCGTCGAGGCGGCCGGGGTGGCCTGCCAGATCGGGTTCCAGTCGCTGGGGTCGCACGCGGTGCCCGCGATCCGCCGGATGGTCGCGGAGGGCGCGATCGGCGAGCTCCTCGGCGTCGGCGCGGCCGGGGCCTGGGTCCGTGACGAGGCCTACTTCCGGCGCGCCCCCTGGGCGGGCCACCGGCGGCTCGGCGGGGCCGACGTCGTCGACGGGGCACTCACCAACCCCCTCGCGCACGCCGTCGCCACGGCGCTCGCGCTGTCGGGCTCCACCCGCGCCGAGGACGTCGAGCACATCGAGACCGAGCTGCTGCACGCCCACGCCATCGAGTCCGACGACACCTCTGCGGTACGGATCGTCACCTCGGCAGGCACCCAGGTCACCGTCGCGGCGACCCTCTGTGCCGAGCGGACCTCGGAGCCGTACGTCGTCGTCCACGGCACCCAGGGCCGGATCACCTTCTGGTACCGGCAGGACCGGGTGCTCGTACAGCGCGCCGGGCACGGACCGGTGGAGACCGAGTACGCCCGTACCGACCTCCTGGAGAACCTCGTCGCGCACGTCACCGACGGCGAGCCGCTGTGGGTGCCGCCAGCGGCGACCGGCGCGTTCATGCGGGTCGTCGAGGCGGTGCGGACGGCTCCCGACCCGCTGCCGATACCCGCCGCGCACTGGCACACCGAGCCCGGCGAGAGCGCGCCGCGCCGGGTCGTCGACGGCGTCGACGCCCTGGTGGACGCCAGCGCCGGCGGACTCAGGCTGTTCTCCGAACTCGGCGCCTCCTGGGCGCCGTCGACCCGGGCGGAGGCCCGATGACCCCCGCGCCCCCGAAGGTCCTGCGCTGCGCGGGCCGCGCCGTCGCCCACTACACGACCCGGCCCGGACTGGCCCCCCGCCACTCCCCCCGGCCGGCCAGGGTCGTGACCGGGTGGAGGTACGGCCGGCCGGTGACCGAGACGGCTCCCGAGGACCATCCGCACCACCTCGGCGTGGGCGTCGCCGTGCCCGACCTCCCCGGCC
>NZ_LIPQ01000598.1 GCF_001418135.1 Streptomyces aureus | reverse complement strand
GTACACGTCGGGGTCGACGGGGCGGCCGAAGGGTGTGGTCGTGCCGCATGGTGCGCTGCGGAACTTCTTGTGGTCGATGGGTTCGCAGGTGGAGCTGTCGGCGGGGGAGAAGTGGCTGGCGGTGACGACGTTCGGTTTCGACATCTCGCTGCTTGAGGTCTTCCTGCCGCTGGTCTCCGGTGCCGTGGTGGTGATCGCGGATCGTGATGTGGTGCGTGATCCGGCCCGGTTGGGTGCTCTGGTGCGGTCCGAGGGTGTGTCGGTGATGCAGGCGACGCCGAGTCTGTGGCGTGCGCTGGTGGAGACGGATCCGGGGGCTGCGCGGGATCTGAGGATCCTGGTCGGCGGCGAGGCGGTGGACGCCGCTCTCGCGGGTGCGCTCGCCCAGGCGGGTGGGTCGGTGTGGAACATGTACGGGCCGACGGAGACGACGATCTGGTCGACCAGTGCCCTGCTGTCGGGCGACGGGGGTACGCCGATCGGTGCGCCGATCGCCAACACGCAGGTGTATGTCCTCGACGGCCGGCTGCGGCTGGTGCCGCCGGGTGTGCCGGGCGAGTTGTACATCGCCGGTGAGGGTGTGGCGCGTGGTTACCTCGGGCGTCCGGGTCTGACCTCGGAGCGGTTCGTGACGGATCCGTTTGGCGCGCCTGGTGCGCGGATGTACCGGACGGGTGATCTGGTCCGGTGGACGGACGCGGGTGTTCTGGAGTTCGTCGGACGTGTCGACGACCAGGTGAAGGTGCGTGGTTACCGCATCGAGCTCGGCGAGGTCGAGTCGGCGCTGGCGAGGGTGGAGGGCGTCGCCCGTGCCGTCGCCATGGTCCGCGAGGACTCCCCGAACGACCGCCGGCTCGTCGGCTACGTCGTCCCCGCGGAAGGGGTGTCCCTCGACCCGGAGGCGGTCCGTCGTCGGACCGCCGCGCTCCTCCCCGAGTACATGGTCCCCTCCGGCGTGGTCGTCCTCGACGCGGTGCCGTTGACGCCGAACGGCAAGACGGACCGCAAGGCCCTGCCCGCGCCCGCTGTCTCGGGCGTCGTCCGCCGTGAGGCGCGCACCGCCCAGGAGGACATCCTCTGCGGGCTGTTCGCGGAGATCCTGGGTCTGGCCCGGGTCGGGATCGACGACAGTTTCTTCGACCTCGGGGGGCACTCCCTGCTCGCGACCCGGCTCGTCTCCCGCATCCGTACCGTCCTCGGCGTCGAACTCCCCGTCCGCGCCCTGTTCGAGACCCCGACCGTCGCCGCCCTCGCCCGTCACCTCGACGGCGGCGGCGCGGCGGCCGCCCGTACCGCGCTCGTCCCCCAGCGGCGGCCGGCCGCGATCCCGCTCTCCTACGCGCAGCGCCGGCTGTGGTTCATCAACCAGCTCGACACCGACAGTCCGCTCTACAACATCTCCCTCGGCCTGCGCCTGCACGGCCCGCTGGACGCCGTCGCGCTGGAGGCCGCGCTCGCCGACGTGGTGACCCGCCACGAGTCCCTGCGTACGGTCTTCCCCGCACCCGACGGCACGCCCACGCAGGTCGTGCTCGACGCCGGGACCGTCACGGGCCGGATCCTGCGGACCGCCGACGCCACGGAGGACGAGGTCGCCGCGCAGGTCGCCGCGACCGTCCGGCACGGTTTCGACCTGGCCGAGCAGACCCCGCTCCGTGCCACGCTGCTCACCGTCGGCCCGGACGAGCACGTCCTCGTGCTGGTGCTGCACCACATCGCCGGCGACGCCTGGTCCATGCGCCCGCTCGCCCGCGACCTGGGCGATGCCTACACCGCCCGGTGCGAGGGCGCCGCGCCGCAGTGGTCCCCGCTGCCCGTCCAGTACGCCGACTACGCGCTGTGGCAGCGCGAGGTACTGGGCGACGAGGCCGACCCGGACAGCGAGATCGCCCGCCAGCTCGCCCACTGGACGCAGACCCTCGCCGGCCTGCCCGACGAGCTGACCCTGCCCACCGACCGCCCGCGCCCCGACGCCTCCACGCACCGGGGCGAGCGGATCCGCTTCGCCCTGGACGCCGCACTGCACCGGCAGCTCCTGAGCCTCGCCCGGGAGTCCGGCACCAGCCTGTTCATGGTCCTCCAGGCGGCCCTGGCGAGCCTGCTGACCCGCCTCGGCGCGGGTACGGACATCCCCATCGGCACGCCGATCGCGGGCCGCACCGACGACGCCGCGGAGGAGCTGGTCGGCTTCTTCATCAACGAGCTCGTGCTGCGCACGGACACCTCGGGAAACCCGTCCTTCCGTGACCTGCTGGCCCGGGTCCGGGAGACCGACCTCGCGGCGTACGCCCACCAGGACGTGCCGTTCGAGCGCCTCGTCGAGGCCCTGAACCCGCCCCGCTCCCTCGGCCGCCACCCCCTGTTCCAGATCGTCCTCGCCCTGCAGAACACCGCGCAGCCCACCCTGGAGCTGCCGGGTCTGACCGTCGGAGCCGAGCCGGGCAGCGGCGGCGTGGCCCGCTTCGACCTGTCCTTCGGCCTCAACGAGCGCCTCACCGCCGACGGCGCGCCCGCCGGCCTCGACGCCCTCGCCGAGTTCGCCACGGACCTGTTCGACCGCGCGACGGTCGAGGCGATGGCGGACCGTTTCGTCACCGTCCTGAAGGCCGTGGTCGCGGACGCCGACCGGCGGATCGAGGACCTCGACATCCTGAGCTCCGCCGAGCGCGAGCTGCTGCTCTACGGCTGGAACGACACCGCCCGCCCCCTGCCGGACCTGCTCGTGCCGCAGATGATCGAGGCCCAGGCCGCCCGCACCCCGGACGCACCGGCCGTGACCGGCGGCGACGTGACCCTGACGTACGCGGAGCTGAACGAGCGTGCGAACCGGCTGGCGCATCTGCTGATCGGGCGGGGCGCGGGTCCGGAGTCGATCGTGGCGATCGCGGTGCCGCGGTCGCCGGAGATGGTCGTCGCCGTGCTCGCCGTGCTGAAGTCCGGCGCGGCCTACCTGCCGGTCGACACCGAGTACCCCGCCGACCGCATCGCCTACATGCTGGCCGACGCCGCGCCCGCCCTGGTCGTCACCGCCCAGGACGTCGTGCCGCACCTGCCCAAGGCCGCCACCAAGCCCGTCCTGGCCCTCGACGCCCCGGCGACCGTCGCCGAACTCGCCGGGCAGCGCGCGGACGACCCCGCCGACGCGGACCGCACAGCACCGCTGCTGGCCGACCACGCCGCGTACGTCATCTACACCTCCGGCTCCACCGGCACCCCGAAGGGTGTCGTCGTCCGTCACGCGGGCCTCGCCGACTACGTCGCGGGCGCCGCCGCCGACTACCGGGGCGTCGCGGGCACGGTGCCGCTGCACTCCTCGGTCTCCTTCGACACCACGGTGACCTCGCTGCACGTCCCGCTCACCGTCGGCGGGCGCATCCGGCTCACCGACTTCCTCGAAGAAGCCGTCGAGCAGGACTTCAGCCTGCTGAAGGTGACGCCCAGCCACCTCGGCCTGCTCACCGACTCCGTCGAACCGGCCGACGCCGACGCCGAACTCCTCGTCGCCGGCGAGGCCCTCACCTCGGCCGCCGTCGCCCCCTGGCGCCGTCGGCACCGGAGCGGCGCGGTCTTCAACGTCTACGGTCCCACGGAGACCACCGTCAGCGCCGTCCAGCACCGCGTCGCCCCCGGCGAGGAACTGCCGGACGGAGCCGTCCCGATCGGCCGTCCGCTGCGCAACACCCAGGCGTACGTACTCGACCGGCGGCTCAACCCGGTCCCCGCCGGCGTCCCCGGCGAGCTGTACCTCGCCGGCGACGGCGTGGCCCGCGGCTATCTGAACCGCACCGCGCTCACCGCCGAACGCTTCGTCGCCGACCCGTTCGGCCCCGCCGGCACGCGGATGTACCGCACCGGCGACGTGGTCCGCCACCGCCCCGACGGCGCCCTGGAGTTCGTCGGCCGCGCCGACGACCAGGTGAAGGTCCGCGGCCACCGCATCGAGCTCGGCGAGGTCGAGTCCGCGCTCTCCGCGGTCCCCGGCGTCGCACGCGCCGTCGCCGCCGTGCGCGAGGACACCCCCGGCAACCGTCGTCTGGTCGGCTACCTCGTCCCCGTCGAGGGCGCGGCGCCGGACGCCGAGGCGGTCCGCCGCCATGTCGCCGCCGTGCTGCCCGAGTACATGGTCCCCTCGGCGGTCGTCACCCTCGACGCGGTGCCGCTGACCCCGAACGGCAAGACCGACCGCACGGCCCTGCCCGCGCCGCAGCACACCGCGGCGGTACGGGGCCGGGAACCGCGCACCCCGCAGGAAGCGATCCTGTGCGGGCTGTTCGCCGAGGTCCTCGGCGTCGGCCGGGTCGGCATCCACGACGGCTTCTTCGCGCTCGGCGGCCACTCGCTGCTCGCGACCCGGCTGCTCAGCCGCATCCGCTCGGTCCTGGGCGTCCAGCTCGGCATCCGGGCCCTCTTCGAGGCCCCGACCGTCGCCGGTCTCGCCGAGCGCCTCGACGGCGCCGGCTCGGCCCGCCCGGCCCCCGCCCCGGCGGAGCGGCCCGACGCGGTCCCGCTGTCGTTCGCCCAGCGCCGCCTGTGGTTCATCAACCAGATGGACCCGACGAGCCCGCTCTACAACATCCCCATGGTCCTGCGCCTGTCCGGAGGACTCGACCGGGCGGCCCTCGGCGCGGCGCTCGCCGACGTGGCGCAGCGCCACGAGAGCCTGCGGACGGTCTTCCCGGCCACCGACGGCGAACCCCGTCAGGCCGTCCTCGACGGCGAGGCGCAGCCCGTCGGCCTCACCGTCCTGGACGCCTCCGACGAGAACTCCTCCGACCCGCAGAACCGGATCGCCGACCTCCTCGGCCGCGGCTTCGACCTGACCCGGGAGGTCCCGCTGCGGGCCACCCTGCTCGCCACCGGCCCGGACGAGCACGTCCTCGTCCTCGTCCTGCACCACATCGCCGGCGACGCCTGGTCCCTCGCCCCACTCGCCACGGACCTCTCCACGGCCTACGCGGCCCGCCTCCGGGGTGACGCCCCGCAGTGGACGCCGCTCCCCGTCCAGTACGCCGACTACACGCTGTGGCAGCGCGAGCTGCTCGGCGACGAGGCCGACCCGGACAGCGAGATCGCCCGCCAGCTCACCCACTGGACCGACGTGCTCGCCGGTCTGCCGGAGGAGCTGGCCCTGCCCACCGACCGGCCCCGGCCGCCGACCGGCGCCCAGCGCGGCGCGAAGCTGCGCTTCGCCTTCGACGCCCAGTTGCACCGCCGACTGCTGGCCCTCGCCGGCTCCACGGGCACCAGCCTCTTCATGGTCCTCCAGGCCGGACTCGCGTCCGTCCTCAGCCGGCTCGGGGCGGGCGACGACATCCCGATCGGCGCTCCGATCGCCGGCCGCACCGACGACACCCTCGACGACCTCGTCGGCTTCTTCCTGAACACCCTGGTCCTGCGCACCGACACCTCCGGCGCCCCGTCCTTCCGCGAACTGCTCGCCCGCGTCCGGGACACCGACCTCGCCGCGTACGCCAACCAGGACCTGCCGTTCGAGCGGATCGTCGAGGCGCTCAACCCGCAGCGCTCGCTGACCCGTCACCCCCTCTTCCAGGTGACGCTGACCGTGCAGAACTCCCGCGACGCCGCGCTCGAACTGCCCGGCCTGACCGTGTCCGCCGAGGCCGGCGCGTCCTCCTGGGCACGGTTCGACCTCTCCCTCGGCCTCGGCGAACGGCACACCGCGAACGGCGTCCCGAACGGCCTCGAAGGCGTCGCCGACTACTCCGCCGACCTCTTCGACCGCGAGACCGTCGACACCGTCGTCGGCCGACTGGAGCGCCTGCTGCGCGCCGTCGTCGCCGACCCCGACCGCCCCATCGGCGACATCGACATCCTGGATGCCGCCGAGCGTG
>NZ_LIPQ01000597.1:410-2109 GCF_001418135.1 Streptomyces aureus | reverse complement strand
GAGCGTAACCGCGCGGTACGACAACGTCAGGGGCGCGCGCACGCACGCCCCCGCGGCCGGAGGCGGGTACGCGGCCCCGCGACCACCGTCCCGGCGGTGCGCGTCGCCGGGGCGGTGGTCACGCGCGTACGCCCGCCCGAGCCGCGCCACGCACATGCGCCCGCCCCTCGCGCGGGCGGCCCGCGATCGCCCCACCCATGCCCCGGTACGCGCGCGTACCGGGGCATGGGTGGGGCGATCGCGGGCCGCCCGCGCGAGGGGCGGGCGCATGTGCGTGGCGCGGCTCGGGCGGGCGTACGCGCGTGACCACCGCCCCGGCGACGCGCACCGCCGGGACGGTGGTCGCGGGGCCGCGTACCCGCCTCCGGCCGCGGGGGCGTGCGTGCGCGCGCCCCTGACGTTGTCGTACCGCGCGGTTACGCTCGGTCCATGGCTCTGACTACGTCCGCCGAAGCACCGCTTCCCGTCGGTGAGGTCTCCCGTCTGATCGGGGGGTGGATCGACCGGCTCGGGGCGATCTGGGTCGAGGGGCAGATCACGCAGCTGTCCCGGCGCCCCGGCGCCGGGGTCGTCTTCCTGACGCTGCGGGATCCCTCGTACGACATCTCCATCGGCGTCACCTGCTACCGCCAGGTCTTCGACGCCGTCGCGGACGTCGTGTCGGAGGGCGCCCGGGTCGTCGTGCACGCCAAGCCCGAGTGGTACGCGCCGCGCGGCCAGCTGTCGCTTCGGGCGGTGGAGATCAAGCCCGTCGGGATCGGTGAGCTGCTCGCCCGTCTCGAGCAGCTGAAGCGGAGCCTGGCCTCCGAGGGGCTCTTCGCCCTCGACCGGAAGAAGCCGCTGCCCTTCCTGCCGCACCGCGTCGGCCTGGTCTGCGGCCGCGCCTCCGCGGCGGAGCGGGACGTCCTGGAGAACGCGCGCCGCCGCTGGCCCGCCGTCGCCTTCGAGGTGCGGAACGTGGCGGTGCAGGGCGTGAAGGCCGTCCCTCAGGTCGTCCAGGCCGTCAAGGAGCTCGACGCCCACGAGGACGTCGACGTGATCATCGTCGCCCGGGGCGGCGGCAGCGTCGAGGACCTGCTGCCGTTCTCGGACGAGCAGCTCGTCCGGGCCGTCGCCGACTGCCGTACGCCGGTGGTCTCGGCCATCGGCCACGAACCCGACTCGCCCCTCCTCGACCTCGTGGCCGACCTGCGCGCCTCGACCCCGACGGACGCGGCCAAGAAGGTCGTCCCGGACGTCGGCGAGGAGCTGGACCGGGTGCGCGGGCTGCGGGACCGGGCCCTGCGGACCGTACGCGGACTGCTGGACCGGGAGGAGCGCGGTCTCTCCCACACGCTCGCCCGGCCCGTCATGGAGCATCCGCAGCGCATGGTCGAGGTCCGCGAGGACGAGCTCGTCGCGCTGCTCGCGCGCAGCCGTCGGGTCCTCGGTCACCTCCTGGACCGGGCGGACTCCGAGCTGTCGCACACACAGGCGCGGGTCCGGGCGCTGTCGCCCGCCGCGACGATGGAGCGGGGGTACGCGGTGCTCCAGCGGGCCGACGGCTCGGTGGTCCGCTCCCCCGAGGAGGTCGCGGCGGACGAGGAGCTGCGGGCCCGGGTCGCGGAGGGCGAGTTCGCGGTGCGGCGCGTGGCCGACCCGGCCTGAGCAGAGCAGGACCACGCGGAACCACGCAGGACCACGCAGGACCACGCAGGAC
>NZ_LIPQ01000597.1:0-306 GCF_001418135.1 Streptomyces aureus | reverse complement strand
AGGTCTGCCGGCGCCGCCTCGAAGGGGCGCGGGCCCGGCTGGACGCCTCCCTCGCGGCCGAACGTGCGGCGGAGGAGGCCGAGCGCGCCTCGGGCGGCGACGGGGACGAGTAGCCGCCCCCGGCACGGACCGGCCGCAGCACGGACCGGCCCCTGCCAAGCGGACCGGCCCCGCCAGGCGGATCGGCCCCGCCAAGCGGATCGGCCCCTGCACGGACCGCCACGGACCGGCCCCTGCACGGACCGGCCCCGCAACGGACCGGCCGCGTGCCACCGGCCCCCACCGACGGCCCCCCCCACGCCGCTC
>NZ_LIPQ01000596.1 GCF_001418135.1 Streptomyces aureus | reverse complement strand
CCCTGGTGCCATCCCGCCCGGCGACTCCGCCGCCCCCGGCGGACCCGCGGCCCACCGGTTCTCCCTCCCCCTCGCCGTCCACGACGAGGAGCCGCTCGGGGCGGTCACCCTGATCCGTACCGGCGGCAGGCCCTTCTCCGGCGACGAGGTGGCGCTGGCCCGGCACGCCGCCCGCCTCGCCGCCCGGCACCTCGGGCACGCCCGTCGTCTCGCGGCCGCCGAGGACGCCGCGCTGCACCTCCAGCGCGCCCTCGTCGCCGAGCCCGGACGGCCGCACCCCAATCTGGAGATCGCCGGCGGCTATCTGCCCGCCGGGCCCCGCGCCCTCGTCGGCGGGGACTGGTTCGAGACCGTACGACTCCATTTCGGCCGCAGCCTGCTCGTCGTGGGCGATGTCATGGGGCACGGCCTCGACGCGGCCGTCGACATGAACGCCTACCGCACCGCACTCCGCGAGGTCGCCGCGACCGACCTGCCCCCGCACCGGGTGCTGCGCCACCTCGACTCCGTGGTCGCCGAGGACGGCGCCCGACGCCCCGCCACCGTCCTGCTCGTCCGGGTGGACCCGGCCCGCGGCACCGCGACCTTCGCGAGCGCCGGACACCTCCCGCCCGCGGTGTTCGGCGCCGACGGCTCGGCCGAACTCGTGGACCTCCCCGTCGGCCCACCCCTCGGCACCGGCGTCGGAGGCTACGAACCGACCACGCGTCCGCTCCTCCCCGGCGACACCCTGCTGCTCTTCACCGACGGACTCGTCGAACGCCGCGGAGAGGACATCGACGACTCCCTCGCCCGGCTCGCCGCACTCCGGCTTCCCCGGGACTCCGGACCCGACCGGGTCGTCGACGAGGTGCTCCGCCGCCTCGGCGCGCACGGTGCGGAGGACGACGTGGCCGTCCTCGCGGCCAGGCTCCGCACGCGTACACACCAGTGACACAGGGTCACATCCGCCCCACGGAACGCCGTGACGCACGGTCACACCACCCCTGCTTCCAGCATGTTTCGGCCCTCAGCGCGATTCTTCCGGCCGGACGCTTGTGCGCGGCCCCCGGGCCCGGCACGCTCCTCGTATGAACACGGCCAGGCATGCCAGTGAACGTCTGATGAGCTGGCCCTCGCTGTCCCCCGGCCGCGCCCATTGCGGCGCCGCGCTCGGACTGGGTACGGCGACGCACGAGATCGTGCACTTCCACGGCGAACACGAGGCCGACGTCCACCTCACCCGAGCCATGATCGCGAAGCTGCGACCGGCCCTCCTGGGGTCGAGCGCGGTCCGTCTGCGCGCCGGATCGGGGTGGGTGACGGTCCGTCTGGACATGGGGTCGGACATCGACCTGCTCGCCACCCTGGTCAGCGCCGCCCTCCAGGCCAACGGCGTCCCCGACGTCGCCCCGGACGGCTGCACCCGCACCCGCCCGGTCGCCGGACTCCGCTGACCTGACCGGGGGCGGGGCCCGCACCGAACCGGGACCGGTCCCGGCCGCGCCGCCGTCCGGACGGCTCTACGCGCGCGTGCTCCCCGAACCCCCCGCCGGGACCGAGAACAGCATGCACGTGCTGGTCGCGTGGGCGAGCAGCCGGTCCTCCGCGTCGTACAGGCCCGCCTCCGCGAGCGCGGTCCTGCGCCCGCGCGAGATCACCGTGCCGATCGCCCGCACCTTGCCCGTGTCGACCGTGATCGGCCGGAGGAACCGGGTCGACAGGTCGAGCGAGGTGTACGCCGCGCCCAGCGGGAGCGTCGAGTGGACCGCGCAGCCGGCCGCCGAGTCGAGCAGGGTCGCGTAGACCCCGCCGTGCACACTGCCGATCGGGTTGTAGTGCTCCTCGCCCGGCTCGAAGGCGAACACCGCGCGACCGTCCTCGACCTCTTCCAGACCGAAGCCGAGGAGCGCCGCGATCGGGGGACCCGGCAGGCGCCCCGCCACCATCTCCCGCAGGAAGTCGAGGCCCGCCATCGTCCCGGCGGCCCGTGCGGTGGCTCCGGCGTCCTCCCACTCGACCGTGCGCGACCGCCCCATGACCACTCTCCGCCCGACGTGGCCGGCTGATTCCCAGCTGGCTCTGTACTGCGAAGCTAGCCGTCCTGAAAGCTGACTGTCAACGACGCAGTCAGGTGGCTACAGTGTGACGATGAAGTGGCTGGAGACGGACACGGAGAACTGCCCGGTCCGCCGCGCCCTGGACCTCGTGGGCGAGAAGTGGACCCTGCTGATCCTGCGCGACGCCTTCAACGGCGTCCGCCGCTACGACGAGTTCCGTCGGCACCTCGGGCTCTCCGAGGCCGTCCTCGCCGACCGGCTCCGCAAACTTGTGGCGGCCGGCCTGCTGCGGGCGGAGCCGTACCGGGAACCCGGTTCCCGGACACGGTACGAGTACCGGCTCACCCGCAAGGGCGTCGACCTCTGGCCCGTACTCCTGGCCCTGAAGCAGTGGGGTGACATCCACGCGGGCGAGCCGGAGGGTCCCGTCCTCGACATCCGGCACGCCGATTGCGGAGCCCCCGTCCGCGTCGTCGTCCAGTGCGAGGGCGAGGAACGGGCCACGCTGGCCGCCCGCGACGTCACCGTCCGCCCCGGCCCCGGCGCCCGGCCGCTCACCCCCTGACACCCGGCCGGGCGGCTGCCGGGACGAACCCCTGGATCCACCCCGCCCCGGCACCCGTTCGGCCGCACCCCTGCGATGTCGCACCGTCCAGCCGGGTACCTCACGAGGCATGCCCTCCACACCCGGTCCGCCGTACGACGGTGCCCGCGCCGAGCACGGCCGANNGTCAGGGCTTCGCCCGCTGGCTCGTCCAGGGCCTCGGCGTCTCCGAGGTCTCCGAGGAGGAGGTCGAGCGGCTCTTCGGGCAGCCGGGACAGGCCCTGCAACGGACCACGGCGTTCGGTCTCGCCGCCCTCGCCGCCTTCGGTGTCACCTTCGGATCCGCCGTTCAGACCGGGTACGAACGGGCCTGGGACCTCCCCACGGCCCGCTGGCACACCATGTGGCGGCACGTCGTCTGGCTGGCCGTCCTCGTCGCCTGTCTGCTCCTGTTCGTCGCCACCCCCGCACCGGCCGAGTCCCCGGCCATGATCACCGCTCTCGTCGCCCTCGGCGACCTGATCGGCACCTTCCTCTTCTTCTGGTGGTCGCAGCGGTTTCTCCTCTGCGGCCGCATCCGCTGGCGGGCCGTCGCCCCGGGGGCCGTCCTGACCGCCCTCGGCCTGCTCGGGCTGCGCATCTTCTCCCAGCTCGTCTTCTCACCGCTCATCGCCTCGAACGCGGTGACGTACGGCCAGTTCGGCACCGTCCTCGTCCTCCAGTCGTGGCTCGTCGGCGTCGGTTTCGTCGTCTACGGGAGCGCCCTCGTCGGCCGCCTGGTCCACGAGAGCCTGCTCGACCGGCGCCTGCGCCGCGACCCCCCGACCGGCACCTGACCCC
>NZ_LIPQ01000595.1 GCF_001418135.1 Streptomyces aureus | reverse complement strand
GAGGCAGAGCGGAACAGCGACCTCACCGGCCTCCACGCGGCGGATCCCGGCCTCCGTCTGCTCACGACGTGCACCGCGTCCCGGCGGCGAAACAGCCGCCGCCCGCACCACTTCGCCGGTGCGGGCGGCGGCTGTTTCGCCGCCGGGACGCGGTGCACGTCGTGAGCAGACGGAGGCCGGGATCCGCCGCGTGGAGGCCGGTGAGGTCGCTGTTCCGCTCGGCCTCGTACAGGCCGTCGGCACAGTCCCTCGGGACGGGTACCGGCTCGGCGCGGGCGCCGATCGCGTCCGCCATCCCCGCGAGCGACGGTAAGCCTTCGAGTACGGCGGCGAGCTCCGGCAGGTGGGAGATCCCGGGACCGTGGGACGCGTGGCCGAGCTGTCCGGCGTGAACGGCCCTCAGGTACGGAGGAACGCGCGGACGCCCCGGGAGACGGTGTCGTCGCCGAGGAGGTCGTTGTGGGCCAGGCAGCCCGCGGCGTTGTTGGTCGCGCCGGTCAGGGGAACGCTGCTGTCGGGGTTGATGACCTCGTCGCAGTGGGACCACCAGGTGGCGTAGCGCACGGTCCCGGGCGTCTCGTCGCCCGCCGCGAGGCCCTTCTGGACGTACGAGCCAGGAGTCATGTCGCGGCACGCCTGGTCCCACAGCGCACAGGCCCATGCGGTGCTCGTGCCGTGGTTGGGGCCGGCGAGGGAGGCCCAGTGGGCGACCGAGGCCTGGCCGGCGGGGTCGTACTTCGCGTACCAGCGGGCGACGAGGCTGCCGAAGGAGTGGGAGACGAGGTCGACGCGGGCGGCGCCGGTCTGCCGCTTCACGCCCTCGACGTACGCGGCGAGTTCGCCGGACAGCACCTCGTTCACGGACCGGTGGGTGTCGTAGCCGAAGGAGAACAGCTCGCCGTCGGTGTAGCCGTCGGCCTTGAAGTCCTCACGCAGGCCGCCCCATACGCCGGGGTCGGCGTTGTAGCCGTGGACGAACACGACCGGCGTGTGGGTGGCCGCGCTCCGGACGGGCTCCTGGGCTCGGACCGTGGCGGTGGGCACGAGCAGGGACACGGCGGTGGCGAGCATCGGGACGGCGATCCTGGCGACGATCCGGGCACCGGGCTTCAACACACTTCCCCCTACGACGTGTTACGCACGAGTAGTCAGGAGAATGGTGGGGCCTCGGGGCAGCGAAGAACAGCCCCCTACGCCAGGAGATCTCGCGGCCCACGCCGCGGCTCAGTCGCGCTGCCGGGCCGCGTATCTGCGCGCCTTCGTACGGTTGCCGCACACGCGCATCGAGCACCAGCGGCGGCTGTGGTTCTTCGAGGCGTCCCAGAAGACCCATCCGCAGGTGTGTTCCGCGCAGCGCTTGAGCCGGTGGATCTGCCCGGTGAGCACGACCTCCGCCCAGGCGACCGCCAGTCGGGCCAGGGCGGTACGCGCGGGCGATCCGCCGGGGGCCGGGGCCAGGGGTGCGCCCGGGGTGCCGAGGGAGACCAGGACCGGGACCTCGGCCAGTACCGCGTCGGCCAGGGCCAGGCGGTCCGGTGCGACCGGATCGTCGGTGTCCAGGGCCTCCCGGATGCCGGCACGCAGGCTCAGGAAGGCCCTGTGCTCGTCGGCGGTCAGCCGGAGGGCGGGCTCCGCCAGGCTCCGGCCCGCCAGCCAGTCCGCCAGTCCGGCGGGCGTGGCGACGTCGTCGTCGCCGCTCTCCAGGTCGACGGTGTTGGTGAAGGCCTCGACGAGCTCGGCGGCCGGGGACGGGTCGAGCACGAACGTGCCGCCTTCCATTGGGGAGTTGTCGTTTCCAACTGTCGTCGATCCGCGATGACAGATGGCCGGTTCCGTACTGCGTTCCCACGATACCCCTGCCATACTGACCACCAAAGAGCTTTAGGGGGTTAGTTATGCATGGTGTCGTGGCAGAACAGCAGTCGGCGGCGGTGACGGGGGGCGTCGGGCTGCCGACCAGGGCGACGAGCACGGCGGCTCCACCCGACCACAGCAACCGCAACACCGCGGTCCTCGTCGGGTTCACCGCTCTCACGAACCTCGCCGACGGCGTGACCAAGGTCGTCCTGCCTCTGATGGCGACTCGGCTGACCGACTCTCCGGCCCAGGTGGCCGGGGTGGCGCTGACCCTCACGCTCCCGTGGCTGCTCGTCGCCCTCCACGTCGGCGTCCTCGTCGACCGGTTCGACCGACGGCTGCTGCTCTGGATCGCCGACGGCGCCCGCATGCTCGTCGTCACGGCACTGCTCGTCCTCGCGCTGCGCGACGCGGTGACCGTGCCCGCCCTGTACGCCGCCGGTCTGGTGCTGGGCGTCGCCGAGGTGGTCGCGCTGACGTCCGCCGCCACGCTCGTACCCTCCCTGGTGGCCCCGGCCGGGCGAGAGCGGGCCAACGCGTGGGTGGCAGGCGCCGAAACGGCCTGCAACGAGTTCTGCGGTCCGTTCGTCGGTGGCCTGCTGGTGGCCGCGGGCGCCAGTGTGGCGCTGGGCTGGACGGGGGCGGGTTACCTGATCGGCACGCTGATCCTGCTCCTGCTCGTGGGCAGGTTCAGGCCGGCGTCGGACGACGCCCACCCGGCGGGCCCGGTCAACCAGCGCATCGCCGAAGGCGTCCGGTTTCTCTGGCAGCAGCGTCTGCTACGGCTGATGGCCCTCGCGCTGACGGTGCTCTCCGCCTGCTGGGGAGCCTGGCTCGCGCTGATGCCGCTGGTCGCCACCTCGCTGATGCACCTCGACACACGCGAGTACGGCCTGCTGCTCAGCGCCCTCGGCGCCGGCGGACTGGTCGGCGCGCTCACGGTCACGAGCGTCAACCGTCTGCTCGGTCGGCGCTGGTCCATGTTCGCCGACCTCATCGGCACCGCCGCCATGGTCGCCGCCCCGGTCTTCTCCACGAGCCTCTGGGTCGTGGCCGGCGGCGCCTTCCTCGGCGGCATGGGCGGAATCCTGTGGACGGTCAACTCACGGACCATCAGTCAGCGACTCGTTCCCGACGCCATGCTCGGCCGGTACAGCGCCGCGGCCCGGCTCTTCAGCTGGGGCGCGATGCCGCTCGGTGCCGGCCTGGTCGGCGTACTGGCCGAGGGGTTCGGGATCCGCACCGCCTTCGCCGTGTTCGCCCTCGCCACGCTCGCGATCATCGTGCCGTTCCTGCGGACCGTGACTCCGCGGACGCTCGCGGACGCCGCGGGGCCGGGCACCGCGCCCTCCCCCGCCCCTGCCCAAGCCCCAGCTCACGCTCATGACTGAGCGTCGGTGAGGCGACAGGGACGGCGGGGTCGCCGTGCCCCCAGCGGCCGACTCCCTCACCGGTCGCGGGCCGCCGGTGGCGTCCAGCCCGGGTCCCGGCCGCTCAGGCCCACCGCCCGGTCCAGCAGCGGCGCGTCGTCCGGGACGGGCACCACGGCCGCGAAGATGCCTCCGCCGCGGGTCTCGTCCTCCGCGGCCGCCAGCAGGAACGCGTGCGAGGCCCCCAGCGCGGTCGCGTCGGGGAGGTACTCCTGGCCGGTGGCCCGGGCCAGGTCCCAGCCGTGGATCACCAGTTCGTCGACGGCGACCGCCGCCGCGATCTCGCCGGGCAGGTCCACGCTGCCCGCACGGGTCATGCCCGTCCAGGCGGACGGATCCCTCCAGGCCTCGGCCAGTTCGTCCAGCACCCGCGGCAGCACCTCGCGCCAGTCGGCGGGGAGGGAGGGCGGAGTCGTGTCGGGGGCCGTGTCCGTCGTGGGCCCCAGGTCCTTGCGGGCCGCGTCGCGGAAGGCCACGGCAAGTCCGGTGAGGTGGCCGAGGAGATTCCGGACCGCGTAGTCGGGACAGGGCGTCGGGTCGGCGAGCCTCGCGTCGGGCACGGCCGCCGCGAGACGGGCCACGACACGGGTCTGTGGCCCGAGGTCGAGTGTCGTCGATTCGGTCATCTTCCGCTCCTCGGACTCATGGGTGGTGAAGGGTGGACCGGGTGCGGCGCGCGGACTCATCGGTCGTCGCGCTCCCGATCGAGGCGACGGCCGCGGAGCGGTCCCGGGCGCGACGACCGGGTGGCGCCTCGGTTCGCGGGCTCTCGGCTTCGGCACGGTGTGTCATCGTCGCCCCGCCGCGGCCCGTGGGGCGCGGCGAACCGCCGCGCCCCCGCCCTCATCAGCTCATCGGCCCATCAGGGCAGATAGTCGGCGACCCGCTCCGCGAAGGCCTCCGGGGTGAGGACTTCCACGCCGAGTTCGGCGGCCTTGACCGCCTTCGAGCTCGGCTTGCCGTTCGCGGACGGGGCTGCCACGAGTATGGACGTCTTCGCGCTGACGCTGCTTCCCGCGCGGCCGCCGGCCTTCTCGATCAGGGCGTTCATCTCGGAGCGTCCGAATCCGTCCAGCGGGCCCGCCATCTTTCCGGTGACCACGACGACCTTGCCCTCCAGCGGGCCGCCGCCCTGGGCCGCCGACGGGTCCTCGGGCTCGGTCATGTTGACGCCGGCCGCTGTCAGCTTGTCGATGACGTGGGCCAGCGCTGCCACCTGCTCGACGATGACCGGGGCCTTCTCCGGTCCGATCCCCTCCACGTCCTGCATCTCGGTGGCGTCGGCCCGCCGGATCGCGTCCATGGTGCGGAAGTGCCGGGCGATACGGCGGGACATGCTGCGCCCGGTGCCGAGCACCCCCAGCGCGCAGAAGACACGGTTGAGGGGGCGGTCCTTCGCGGCCGTGATCTGCTCGGCGAGCTTGGCCCCCCGCTTCGCGCTGCCGGACGCGGCCGTCAGCTGCTCGACGGTGAGCGTGAAGAGGTCCGCCACGTCGCCGACGTCGCCCGACTCCACCAGCGCCGCCACGTACGTCTTGCCGAGGCCGTCGATGTCGAGCATCTCGCGCCCGGCGGCGTACTCGATCAGGGCCGGGAGCGCGCACGCCGTGCCCTTCGCGCAGCGCCACCGTTCCTGGGCCGTGTTGATCTCGCCACCGCAGCGCGGGCACGCCTCGGGCAGCGGTACCGGCGTCGCCCCGGCCGGGCGGAGCGGGGCGACCGCCGCCTGGACGCGCGGGATGATGTCGCCCGCCTTGTACACCGTCACCGTGTCGCCGATGTGGAGGTCCCGACGGCGGATGTCCGCCGGGTTGTGCAGGGTGGCCCGGGTGACCGTCGATCCGTCGATCTCGACCGCGGTGAGGATCGCGGTGGGGGCCAGGACGCCGGTGCGACCGACCTCCCACACGACGTCCTCGAGCACCGTCTGCCGTTCGATCGCGGGCAGCTTGACCGCGATGGCCCAGTACGGGAAGCGGGATCCGAGTCCGGCCGCCTCCTGCTCGGCCGTGTCGTTCAGCTTGATGACCAGGCCGTCGATTCCCACGGGCAGGTCCGTGCGTATCGCGGCGACCGCGTCGGCCTGCGCCTGGGCGGCGGCCAGGTCGGAGACGACGAGCAGGCCCGCCGGGGAGGCCGCGGTCGTCTGCACCCCGGCGTCGGCCACCGCTGCCAGCGCCTCGGCGTGGGTCGCTCCCGCGGGAAGGAACGGCACACCGTCCAGCTCCACCACTCCGTACGCCCAGAACGTCATCCGGAGCCGGTACGGGCGGCCCTTCGCCCTCAGCGTGCCCGCCGTGCCGTTGCGGGGGTTGACGAAGACCTGCGCGCCATGGGCGGCACGGACCTCGTTCGCCGTCTCGAACTGTTCCTGGGTGAAGGCGACCTCGCCCCGGACCTCGACGGTGACCGGTTCGGTGAGCTGCTCGGGCAGGCCGTCGATCTGACCGATCACATGGCTGACGTCCTCGCCGTGCCTGCCGTCGCCGCGGGTGATGACCTGCACCAGGCGGCCGTCGCGATAACGGGCGGCCACCGCCGCTCCGTCGATCTTCGGCTCGACGGTGAAACCACCGGCCGGGGCTCGGCCGAGGCGACGCTCGACGGACGCGCCCCAGGCCACCAGGCCCTCGGCGTCGAAGACGTTGTCCAGGCTCAGCAGTCGGCTGGTGTGGGCGACGTCGCCGGCCGGGGCGGCACCGTCCGCCACCAGGCCGGTGGGGCTGTCCGGGGAGACCTCCGCCGGGTTCCCCTCCTCCCAGGCCAGGACGGCGAGGCGAAGGCGGTCGTACGAGGTGTCGTCCATCGCGCTGTCGCCGTCCCCGTAGTAGGAGTGCGAGGCTTCGCGGAGGCGCTGGAGAGCGGCCTCGTACGCGGCACGGTGGGACACGGTGGGCTGGTCGGACAGGCCGGACAGCGCCTCATCGGCGGGAATCGTCGTCATGAGGAGATCCTCTCGCGAGGGTCTGACAATCCCCGGTGAGCCCTGTGGGAGCCGGTCGGGGAACGGTCGGCGCATCTCCGCGGAGGGTGTCGTCCGTGGCCCCTGGGACGTTGTGGTCGGCTGCTCGAACTCCTGGGGTGGCTTCGCACGTTCACAGAGGTGGCGGGCGACGCTCCGGGGCTCATGCCCTGATTCGTTCATCCGGGCGCCATTGGCTCGACAAATGACGCCTGCTCCCGCGTGGTTGACGCGCGTCGACCGGGCCGCCAGTCTCGGGGGGACTCTCACCCCTGGGTCACCTCGGATTCATGAGGCCATGGAGGATCGATGTTCAGACGCCCCCTGCGTTCCCTGCCGCTCCGCCTGCTCCTTTCACTTGTCATGATCATGACCGCTTCGCTGGGCGGGGTGGTCGCCACCGCCGGCACCGCCCAGGCCGACGGCTGCTACACCTGGTCGCGCACCCTCTCCCAGGGCGCCTCCGGTGCCGATGTCACGGCGCTGCAGATTCGCGTGGCCGGGTATCCCGGCTACGGCGGGGTGCTGGCGATCGACGGCGCATACGGCCCCGGAACGGCGGCCGCGGTCAAGCGCTTCCAGGCCGCCTACGGGTTGGCCGCCGACGGTGTCGCAGGACCCGCGACGTTCAGCAAGATCTACGCCCTCCAGGACGACGACTGCACCCCCGTCCACTTCTCCTACGCCGAGCTCAACAACTGCAACACCACCTGGGCCGGCGGCGCCGTGAGCGCGGCCACCGCCAAGTCCAACGCCCTGCGCACGATGTGGAAGCTGGAGGCCCTGCGGCACGCCCTCGGCGACCAGAGCATCCGCGTCACCAGCGGCTTCCGCAGTCAGGCCTGCAACGACGCGGTCGGCGGCGCCGCGTCGAGCCGCCATCTCTACGGCGACGCGGCCGACCTCGGCGCCGGGCCCCACTCGCTGTGCCTGCTGGCCCAGCAGGCCCGCAACCACGGCTTCAACGGAATTCTCGGCCCGGGCTACCCCGGACACGGCGACCACACCCACCTCGACCACCGGTCCGCCCGCTTCTGGTCGGCGTCCGGCTGCGGCATCTGACGGCGCGACGGCGAACCTCGTACACGGGTGCCGGAAGGCCCGATACCGGATAGCGGGACGCCGTCGACCGCTGACACCCTGCCCGACCGGCAGCGCGGAGGTACTCCTCGTCGGCGGGCGGGCAGGGGTCGGCAAGACGACCGTGGCATGGGAGGTCTCGGCGCTGCCGCGCGCCGCGCGGGGTGTGACGTGTGCCGGGTCAGGCCGCCGCCCGGCGGACGGGGATCGCCGCGGAGAGGACCGTGCCCTCGCCCGGGAGGGACTCGATGGTGAGGGTGCCGCCGAGTTGACGGGTGCGGGTCCGGATGGCGGGGAGGCCGTGGCCGCGCGAGCCCGCCGGCTCGCCGTCCCTCGCCCCTCTCCTCTCCCGCGCGGCAGCGGGTTCGGCGGCAGGTTCTTCAGCCTCGGGGTCGAAGCCGTGGCCGTCGTCGGCGACGTCCAGGACGACCTGGTCGTCGAGATACGTCAGGGTGAGCGCCGCGGTCGTCGCGCCGGAGTGTTCGCGGACGTTCGCGAGGGCGCCCTGGGCGATGCGGAGCAGCGCGGACTGGACGCGTTCGGGCAGTGGCTCGACGGGGGTTCCGTCGATGTGGCAGCGGACGGTGAGACGGTGGGAGGTCTCGCGCCGCGCGAGCTTCCGGAGGGCCTGGTCGAGGCCGTTGCCGTCGGCGAGGTCGGCCGGGGCCAGGTCGTGGACGAAACGGCGGGCCTCGGTGAGGTTGTGCTCCGCGATCGCGGTGGCGGTACGGACGTGGGTGCGCGCAGTCGCCGGATCGGTGTCCCAGACGCGGTCGGCGGCCTGGAGCAGCATCTGCTGGCTGGAGAGGCCCTGCGCCAAGGTGTCGTGGATCTCCATGGACAGGCGCTGGCGTTCGGCGA
>NZ_LIPQ01000594.1 GCF_001418135.1 Streptomyces aureus | reverse complement strand
GCGATGCCGACGTCGAAGACCCGTTCGGGGAAGGCCTTGGCGAACTTGTCGAGGCCGACGGGCTGGAGCATGGCCGCCGTGATGGCGACGATGTCCGCGCGCTCCTTGCCGAGCGCGACCATCTCCTGGGCGAAGACGCCGGTCCAGTCCGCGCCGGAGGAGGAGATGGGCAGGCCCGTGTCGGGGTGGATCTTGCCGACGGCGTGGAAGCGGTCGGCCTCGTCCTGCTCGGCGGGGGCGTGGCCGCGGCCCTTCTCGGTCAGGCAGTGGACGACGACGGGCCGGCCGAGTCCGGCGGCGTGGCGCAGGGCCTCTTCGAGGGCCGCGATGTCGTGTCCGTCGACGGGTCCGACGTACGCGAGGCCGAGGTTCTCGAAGACGGAGTGCGGGGCGCGGTCCTCGGTGCGCAGCCGCGCCAGGTGGGCGGGGATGCCGCCGACGGTGGGGGCGTAGGAGCGGGTGTTGTCGTTGAGGACGACGACCACCGGGCGGTCGGCGCCGTCGGCGAGGTTGTTCAGGGCCTCCCAGGCCATGCCGCCGGTCAGGGCGCCGTCGCCGATGACGGCGACGACGGCGCGGTCGGTGGCGCCGGTCAGCCGGTGGGCCTTGGCGAGGCCGTCGGCGTAGGACAGGACGGTGGAGGCGTGGGAGTTCTCGATGAGGTCGTGCGCGGACTCGGCGCGCGACGGGTAGCCGGAGAGTCCGCCAGGTTGGCGCAGGGTGCCGAAGGCGGCCGCCCGGCCGGTGATGATCTTGTGGGGGTAGGTCTGGTGCCCGGTGTCCCACAGGATCTGATCGCGCGGGGACTCGAAGACCCGGTGCAGGGCGAGGGTGAGTTCGACGACGCCGAGGCTGGGGCCGAGGTGGCCGCCGGTGCGGGTGACCTCCTCGACGAGGAGGCGCCGGATGTCCGCGGCGAGCTCCTCGGTCTGCGGGAGGGTGAGCGCGCGCAGGTCGTCGGGTCCGTGGACCGATGCGATCGACGTCATGACAGATCCTGTTCTGGTCACAGGGCCTCATCGGCCAGGGGGGTCCGGGGTACGCGGCCGGTGACGGGGTCGGCCAGCCGGGCGGGCATGGAGAAGACGACGTCCTCGGCGATGCCGTCGTCCAGTTCGACGTCGTGCCAGCCGAGTGCGGCGAGCCGGTCGAGGAGCCCGCGGACGAGGATCTCCGGGGCGCTGGCGCCGGAGCTGACGCCGATGCTCGACGCCCCGGCGAGCCAGGTCTCGTCCAGATGGCCGGCGTCCGGGACGAGGTACGCGGCGCTGCCGTGCTCCCGGGCGACCTCGACCATGCGGATCGAGTTGCTGGAGTTGCGGGAGCCGACGACCAGGACGAGGTCGTTGCGGCGGGCGAGGGCCTTGACGGCGTTCTGGCGGTTCTGGCTGGCGTAGCAGATGTCGCCGTCGGCGGGGCCGGCGAGGTCGGTGAAGCGGGCGCGCAGCGCGTCGACGACCCGCCGGGTCTCGTCGAAGGACAGGGTGGTCTGGGTCAGGTAGGCCACCGGCGCGTCGTCCGGCAGGTCCAGGGCGGCGACGTCGTCCTCGTTCTCGACGACGATGGTGCGCTCGGGGGCCTCGCCGCGGACGCCCTCGACCTCCTCGTGGTCGGCGTGGCCGACCAGCAGGATGGTCCGGCCGTCGCGGGCGTAGCGGACGGCCGCCTGGTGGACCTTGGAGACCAGCGGGCAGGTGGCGTCGATGACTTCGAGGCGGCGCTCCGCCGCGCCGTCGCGCACGGCGGGCGAGACGCCGTGGGCGGAGAAGACGCAGACGGCGCCCTCGGGCACCTCGTCCTCGCTGTCGACGAAGCGGGCACCGCGCTTCTCCAGCTCGGCCACGACGTGGTGGTTGTGCACGATCTCCTTGCGCACGTACACCGGGGCGCCGTGGAGGTCGAGGGCGCGTTCCACGATGCCGATGGCACGGCGCACCCCGGCGCAGAAGCCGCGCGGCTGGGCGAGGACGACGCGCGGGGGCCGGTCGTCGGCCGGGGCGTCCGGGCCGGCCGGCTGGATGGTGGCGCTCATGAAGCGTTCCGTTCGTAGGAGTCGTGGGTGAGGGTTGCGGGCCGCGGGACGGTGGCCGCGGGCGGGCGCCCCTGCGAGGCGCGCCACAGTGCGGCGTAGATCCCGTCCAGGGCGAGGAGTTCGTCGTGGGTGCCGTCCTCCCGGATCCGGCCGTCGTCGACGACGACGACGCGGTCGGCTCGGGAGGCGACGCTGAGGCGGTGGGCGACGATCAGGGCGGTACGGCCGTTGACGAGGCGTTCGGTCGCCCGGTTGACCAGCGCCTCGGTGGCGAGGTCGAGGGCGGCGGTGGCCTCGTCCAGCAGGAGGACGTCGGGGCGGACGAGTTCGGCGCGGGCCAGCGAGATCAGTTGCCGCTGACCGGCGGAGAGGTTGCGTCCGCCTTCGGTCACGGGGTGGTCGTAGCCGCCGTCGAGGGCGCTGAGGGTGTCGTGGGCGCCGACCCGGCGGGCCGCGTCGGCCGTCTCGGCGTCGGTGGCGTCGGGCCGGCCGTAGGCGATGGCCTCCCGGACGGTTCCGGCGAAGAGGTACGGCTCCTGGGGGACGACGCCGAGCCGTTTCCGGTAGCCGGTGAGGTCCAGGTCGCGCAGGTCGGTCCCGCCGATGCGGACGGCCCCGCGGGTCGGGTCGTGGAACCGGGCGGCGAGCTTGACGAGGGTCGACTTGCCGGCGCCGGTCGTGCCGACGAAGGCGACGGTCTGGCCCTGCGGGATGCGCAGCCGGATGCCGGTCAGCGCCGGGCGGCCGTCGCGGTAGTGGAAGTCGACGTCGTCGAAGACGAGTTCGCCGCGCAGGGAGCGGACGGGGAGCGCGTCGGCGGCGGCCGGGGTGGTGCTGCGCAGCCGGAGCAGGTCCCGGATCCGCAGCAGGGACACCCGGGCCTGCTGGTAGCCGTCGAAGA
>NZ_LIPQ01000593.1 GCF_001418135.1 Streptomyces aureus | reverse complement strand
GGGAGCGCCGCCGCGGCGGCGGCCGAGACCCCCGCCGTCAGGAGTGCGCGCCTGCCCGTCGTCGTCACACTCTCTCCCTCAGCTGTGGTACGTCGTCGAAGATCGTCGGGATCACCGCAGGCGAGCGTACCCGCGGGCCCCGGGGCGGTGGACGGCAACACCCTCCCGGACCGGATACCCTTTGGTCTGACACGCGAGGAACACGCGACGAACCCACAACAGCACACGCGGCCGAGGAGTCACCCGGATGAGCACCACCCAGAGCGACAGGCTGCGCGGACTCGTGGAGCCGCTCGTCCACGCGAGGGACCTGGATCTCGAGGAGATCGAGGTGTCCCGGGCCGGCCGCCGCGGACTGCTGAGGATCGTCGTCGATTCGGACGAGGGCGTGGAACTGGACGCCTGTGCCGAGCTGAGCCGCGCGATCTCCGAGAAGCTCGACGAGACCGACGCGATGGGCGAGGGCGAGTACGTCCTCGAAGTCAGCTCCCCCGGCGCCGACCGCCCGCTGACCGAGCACCGCCACTACGTGCGGGCCACCGGCCGCCTCGCGAAGCTCCAGCTGACCACCGACGGCGCCGCCGAGGAGCTGGTCGCGCGGATCATGGCCGTGGACGAGGACGGCCTCGACCTCGAAGTGCCGGGTGTGAAGGGGCGCAAGCCCACCGCCCGCCGGGTCGCGTTCGCCGACATCGCCAAGGCTCGTGTCGAGATCGAGTTCAACCGCAAGGACAAGAAGGAAGAGGAGGCGTAGCCGTGGACATCGACGTGAAGCTGCTCAAGGGCTTGGCGAATGAGAAGGAGATCTCCTTCGACCTGCTGGTCGAGGCGATCGAGTCGGCCCTCCTCATCGCCTACCACCGCACCCCCGACGCCCGCCGCCACGCGCGTGTGGAGCTGAACCGGCAGACCGGTCACGTGACGGTGTGGGCGAAGGAAGACCCCTCCGATCTGGAGGAGGGCCAGGAGCCCAAGGACTTCGACGACACCCCGTCGGACTTCGGCCGGATCGCGGCGAGCACCGCCCGCCAGGTGATCCAGCAGCGTCTGCGGGACGCCGAGAACGACGTGACGTTCGGCGAGTACGCGCGCCGCGAGGGCGACGTCGTCGCCGGTGTCGTGCAGCAGGGCAAGGACCCGAAGAACGTCCTGGTCCGTCTGGACGACAAGCTGGAAGCCATTCTTCCGGTGCAGGAGCAGGTGCCGGGAGAGGACTACACGCACGGTCTGCGGCTGCGGACGTACGTCGTCCGGGTGGCGAAGGGTGTCCGCGGTCCGTCCGTCACCCTTTCGCGCACCCACCCCAATCTGGTGAAGAAGCTCTTCGCCCTCGAGGTGCCGGAGATCGCCGACGGCTCGGTCGAGATCGCGGCCATCGCCCGTGAGGCCGGTCACCGCACCAAGATCGCCGTCCGTTCCACCCGTTCGGGCCTGAACCCCAAGGGCGCCTGCATCGGCCCGATGGGCAGCCGCGTCCGCAACGTGATGGCGGAGCTGCTCGGCGAGAAGATCGACATCGTCGACTGGTCGGACGACCCGGCCGAGATGGTGGCGAACGCGCTCTCCCCGGCGCGGGTGTCCCGGGTCGAGGTCGTCGACATGGCGGCCCGTTCCGCCCGGGTGACGGTGCCGGACTACCAGCTGTCGCTGGCGATCGGCAAGGAGGGCCAGAACGCCCGCCTCGCCGCGCGGCTCACCGGTTGGCGCATCGACATCCGTCCCGACACCGAGCCGAGCGGTCCGGAGGACTGAGACCGTTTTTGGCCAACAACTGTTCGATTCTTGCCCCAAAGAGGTGAGGTCGGTACGGGGAGGTAGACTTAATAGTGTCTGGCCGGACGCATGCCCGCGCGTGCCCTGAGCGAACCTGTGTGGGATGCCGGGTGCGAGCGGCCAAGAGCGATCTGCTGCGGATCGTGGTGAACAAGGACGAGTGCGTTCCTGATCATCGCGGTACGCTGCCCGGCCGGGGTGCGTACCTGCACCCCGCCGTGGCTTGTCTCGACCTGGCGGTCCGCCGCCGAGCGTTGCCGAGGGCCTTCAAGGTCCAGGGCCCGCTCGAAACAGCGGAACTACGTCACCACGTCGAACGGCCGGCACCGCAGTGAAGAAGTACGGCACGGAACACCGTGCGGTCAGGTACCTCGCGAGTTGGAAGTAGGTCGAGATTGCGATGAGCACTCGATGAGTACGCGATGAGTACGCCCATGAAGTAGCGACGGTCCGGCGGTAACCCGGACCTCAAAGGAGCGAAGTGGCTAAGGTCCGGGTATACGAACTCGCCAAGGAGTTCGGCGTGGAGAGCAAGGTCGTCATGGCCAAGCTCCAAGAACTCGGTGAATTCGTCCGTTCGGCGTCCTCGACGATCGAGGCGCCGGTCGTGCGCAAGTTGACTGACGCTTTGCAGGGTCCCGGCGGCAACGCCGGCAAGACCGCTGCCAAGCCTGGCGCGCCTCGTAAGGCCGCCCCCTCCAAGCCCGCGGCGCCTTCTCCGGCCGCCGCGGGCTTGGAGGGGGC
>NZ_LIPQ01000592.1 GCF_001418135.1 Streptomyces aureus | reverse complement strand
GGGCTGCGCGGCCGTGGGGGCGTCCGCCGGCGCGGGGGCCGGCGTCGACGCCGAGGGAGTCGTCGGAGCCGAGGGAGTCGTCGGAGGCGTCGGAGGGGTGGACGGAGTGGACGGGGCAGCCGGGTGGTCCGCCGGTACCGCCGTGCCCTCGTTCTCGGTGCTCACAGCTCGCTCTCCTCGTTGACTGCGCGGGGTGGGGTGGGTGGTACCTACTGGTCACCTACTGCGTCCAGGGTGTTGCACCAGCTTTTCCCACAGGACGTCAGGCCGCTGTAAGGCGGAGCTGTGCATTCACCCCCCTACCTTTATATACGGACAGAACGGACAGCTTCCGGTGTGCCCGCTCCACCCCGCCAATGGCACCATGACGCCGTGACTCACGCACGGCAGCACCCGAACAGCGTCCCCCTCCAGGTCGTCGCCCACCGTGGAGCCTCCGAGGACGCACCGGAACACACTCTGGCCGCCTATGTGAAGGCCATCGAGGACGGCGCCGACGCCCTGGAGTGCGACGTCAGGCTCACCGCCGACGGCCATCTCGTCTGCGTCCACGACCGCCGCGTCGACCGCACCTCGAACGGCCGCGGCGCCGTCTCCGCCCTGGAGCTCGCCGATCTCGCCGCCCTCGACTTCGGCACCTGGAAGGGTCGCGACGACTCCCGCGAGAGCCCCGACTGGCGCGACCCCGGGTACACCTCCGTCCTCACCCTGGAGCGGCTCCTGGAGCTGGTCTCCGACGCCGGGCGCCAGGTCGAGCTGGCCATCGAGACCAAGCACCCCACCCGCTGGGCGGGCCAGGTCGAGGAGCGGCTGCTCCAGCTCCTCAAGCGTTTCGGCCTGGACGCGCCCGCGTCCCCCGCCGAGTCCCCCGTACGCGTCATGAGTTTCTCGGCCCGCTCCCTGCACCGGATCGCCGCCGCGTCACCGACGCTCCCCACCGTCTCCCTCGCCCAGTTCGTCTCGCCGCGCATGCGCGACGGACGGCTCCCCGCGGGCGCGCGCATCGCCGGGCCGTCGATCCGGATCGTCCGCCACCACCCGGCCGTGATCCTTCGGCTCCAGAAGGCCGGGCACCAGGTCCATGTCTGGACCGTGGACGAGGCCGAGGACGTCGAGCTCTGCGAGCGCCTCGGGGTGGACGCGATCATCACCAACCGCCCCAAGCAGGTGCTCTCCCAGCTGCGTCGCGACTGAGTGTTTCCAGCGACCGGCCGCGTTTCCCGCGGTCGGCGCGTTTCCCGCGTTTCCCCCTTTCTCGCCTCCTCAGCATCCCCTTCAGCACCCTCTTCCCCTTGCGCCACAAGGCTTCACAGGACTTACAGGGAGTGCACCGGCGCGTTCCACGCGTACGCGATCGTCACGAGTGCCTCATCGCACACTGATTGGCCGGTTTCCGGTCCAGGCCATTGGGGCATCCACACGGTGGCGTGGGGCAAAGGAGGTCTCGGGGGTGGCGTTGGTGGTGGCACAGGAGGTGCCCACGTCGTCGAGCATGGCCGTACCCCATGGCCCTGCGGGCGTGGGTAAGGCGAGACACCGGATGCGGGACGAGCTGTACCGCAGCGGGGTGTCCGAATCGGTCGTCGACGACGCGGTGCTGATCCTTTCCGAGTTGCTCAGCAATGCCTGCCGGTACGGCAGGCCGCTGGGGCACGCGGATCGGGGCGACGGGGATGTACGGGCGGCCTGGCGGGTGGACCCGGCGGGCGGCCTCAGAGTCGAGGTCACGGACGGAGGCGGTCCGACCCGGCCCGTTCCGGCGACGCCGTCGGTGACCGCACGGGGCGGCCGCGGGCTGAACATCATCAGCGCGCTGGCCCAGGACTGGGGTGTACGGGACAGCGCGACCGGCGAGGTCACGGTCTGGGTGGTGGTGACCGAGGGACACCGCCGCGAGGACTTCGCGTCCCGCGTCGGCGGCGGCTCCCGCTTCGACATCCTGGACGCGTACGACGACCTGGACTGACGTCGTACGAGGATCCCGGCGTCCTGCGACCTGGATCAGCCTCGTACGAGATCCAGGTCGCAGGACTACCTGGATCGGCCTCGTACGAGAATCCCGGCGTCGTACGAGATCCCGGCGCCGTACGGGCATCCCGCCGCCGCGCCGTGTGCGGCGGCGGCCGCACACGGCCGGTCCCGACCCCGCACGGCGACCCGTGGCCGCGCCCCCTCACAGGGGCGGTCGGCCCGCCTGAAGGGCGTCGGTGCGCGGTGCGGCTAGGCTCGCGCCCGGAACAAGCACCGCACCGCCGCGATCGGGAGAAAGCCACACCATGGCCAAGAAGCGCCCCCAGACGAAGGCCGGCAAGACCGGTCAGGCACAGGTCACGAACGGGGAGATCCCGGTCGTCGGGGCGCGCGAGCCGTGCCCGTGCGGTTCGGGCCGCCGCTACAAGGCGTGTCACGGCCGGGCCGCCGCGCACGCCGTGACCGAGCTGGTCCAGCGCCCCTTCGAGGGTCTGGCCGGCGAGTGCGACTGGGTCGCGCTGCGCGAGCTGGTGCCCGCCGCCACCGTGCCGCTCACCCTCAAGGGCGGGCTCCCGGAGGGCGTCCCCTCCGTGACGCTCGCGACCGTGCTGCCGATGGCGTGGCCGGCGCTCCGCCGCGACGACGGCTCCGTCCTGCTCGCCCTGCAGAACGACTCCACCTCCGGCGACCTCGCCCGCGACCTCGCCGACACCCTCCAGCGCGCCCTGGAGACCGAGCCGGGCACCCCGGTCCCGCCGCGCCGCGTCCCGGCCGAGGGCCCGCGCCTGCAGGACCTGCTCGACGCGGACGCCACGTTCGCCCCGGAGGTCCACTCGGGCTTCGAGTTCTGGATCCCGCAGTCCGCGGACGGCGCCGACCCGGAGGTCGCCGCGTCCCTGGAGCGGGCCAACGCGGCCGCGATCCCCACCGTGAAGCTGGCGAGCGTCGACTCGGCCTACTGGTGCGAGACCCCGGACAAGAACCACCTGCGCTGGGTCATGCCGTACCCGGAGGAGAAGCTCCTCGACGCGCTCGCCCGTCTCCAGGCCGCCGGCGGTACCTCGATCGGCGCGGACACCCGCCTCGTCGGTTCGTTCCGCGCGCACGGACTGATGGTGCCGGTCTGGGACCTGCCGACCACGATGACCGCCGAGGAGTGCGAGAAGCCGGCCGCCGAGTTCGCCGAGCGGCTGACCGAGGCGCTCGCCACGGACGCTCCGCTCACCGCGGAGGAGCGGCGCGCGCGTGGCGGCCTCACGAACCGTCAGGTGACTCTCAGCTGATACCCCGCCTGGTATCGGTGACTGACAGACCGACCGGTCGGTGACTTCTGCCACAACCCGGTCTGCGGACGGGTAAATCCCTGTCCGAATAACCGAGATCGAATTTGCGAACAGCAGATCTCTTGTTACCGTTCTGGAAGCCCGGTCGCTGGTGCATCCCCCGTCGCCAGCGATCGGGCCTTTCCATGTCCGCCTCCGGCAGGTCCGGGGCGTCGACGCTCAACTTCCTTCGCTGTCCGCCGTGTTGCTGCCTGCCCGCAGCAGCAGCGGGGTGTTGCCCCCCTCGCCGGTACCCGCGAATTCCGCTACCGCCGTATAGGCCGTGGCCATCCCCCGGCCGGGCTCCCTGGGCGTTTCACAGGTTCCCGGTTCGTCCTGCGCGGCGACCGGGCAACGGACCTGAACGGTCCGCCCGCCGGGTGCCATGAGGGACAGAAACGCGTCGAGATTCTGGCCGGTCGCGTTCCGGTAGTACGTACGCCCCCAGGTGTCGGGACCCTCCGCCAGGACGCAGGTCTGCGCCTCGACCCCCTCGGGAGAGACGAGTTCCGGCCCACAGTTCGTGACCCGGTCCGGGGACGCCCGAGCGGCGGGGGCATTACGGGGAGTGACGGGGG
>NZ_LIPQ01000591.1 GCF_001418135.1 Streptomyces aureus | reverse complement strand
CATGCCGGCCGCGTCGGAGCCCGCGTCGGGCTCGGACAGGGCGTAGGAGAACATCGCGTCGCCCTTGGCCAGCGGACCGAGGTACTTGTGCTTGAGCTCCTCCGAGCCGGACAGGATCACCGGCAGCGAGCCCAGCTTGTTGACCGCCGGGATCAGGGAGGAACTGCCGCACGCGCGGGCGACCTCCTCGATCACGATCACCGTGGCCAGGGCGTCCGCGCCCGCGCCGCCGTAGGCCTCCGGGACGTGCACGGCGTGCAGGTCGTTGGCGACCAGCGCGTCCAGGGCCTCCTGCGGGAACCGGCCCTCCTCGTCCACCGCCGCGGCGAACGGAACGATCTTCGCCTCCGCGAGCGCACGCACCGACTCCCGGAGCATGTCGTGCTCCTCGGAGGGCCGATACAGGTCGAAGTCCTTGCCCATGATGTGGAGCTCCCCTAGACGCTTGTGGCACTGAGTACCCTCAGCAAAACACACTCAGTGCCATGATGCCAGAGCGCCCCGACGCTGATCTGCGTCGGGGCGCTCAGAGGACCGGGCGGTCGGTTTTCTTAACCGGGAGTGTCCGCGAGATGGACTTCGTCCCTCCGGAGCCGGCTCGCGTCGTACTCGGCACCGAGCTGCCTGGCGCGGCCCTCGGTCATGTCGAGGCGGGGAAGCAGAGCCGGGGTGCAGATGCTCGGCAGGAAATGCTGGAGCAGGACCGAGACCCGATGGGCCAGGTCATTGCGATCGCACAGAATCTGGGACATCGCCTGGATTCCCGAGAAGGCGCCCGAGAACAGCTCGGCGGTGTCCGTCACGTCCACATGGACGAGCAGCTCCCCCCGCGCCTTCGCGACCATCAGGATCTCCGACACCTGGTCGATCCACGCCCGGAAGGGGGCGGCACGATCGACCCCGGTGGCGCCGCTGTCCAGCGCCAGGGCGACGCTCGCCCGCACCAGCGCGTCGCGCTGCAGCCGGTGGGTCAGCAGGAAGGCCTGGTCCGCGAGTTCCTGGAGCTTGACCTCCTGCGGCGCCAGGGGCATGTCGAGCATCTGGGCGTCGAGGACGCCGAGGGCGAGATCTTCCTTGGAAGCAAAGTGGAAATACAGAGCTCCCTTGGTCACCCCGGCGCGCACCAGGATCTCGCCGATGGTCGTCCGCTCGTAGCCGCGCTCCGCGAAGACGGTGGCGGCCGACTCGAGGATCACCCGTCGGGTTCGGATTGCACGCGCTTGCTGCGCCAAGGCGCCTCCTGCTGTCTCGCTGTCTGTGCTCAACGTGTGACGTGAAGCATTGAAAAGAAAACCGCGCTGTACGTATTCTAATTCGGGCGGACTCACCGCCCAGGGGCGCGGGGTTGCAAGGGGGATCCATGGATCAGAACGGACGAGGAACGGCTGCACACGTCCCCGGGGAGTTCGTTCACCGAGCGGATCCCGCGGACATCATCCCCACGGGGTGGACTCAATTGCGGGAGAATCGGTTCTCCGTCTCTGCCCGCTGGCCTGCCTCACATCCCTTCTTCTCTCCGGTGGCAGGGGACCGTCACGACCCCGTGTTGGTGGCCGAGACGATACGCCAGACCACCATGCTGATCGCTCACGCCGAGTTCGGGGTACCCGTGGACGACCAGTTCGTCATGTGGGGCCTCTCCTACCGGGTCGATCCCGAGGCGCTCTCCGTCGACGGACTCTCCTCGGACGTGACCGTCGACGTCATCTGCTCCGACCTCAGCAGCCGCGGCGGCCGCCTCCGTGACCTGCGCACCACCCTGGTGCTCACCCGCGACGGCCGGTTCCTCGGCACCGGCACGGCCCAGGCGCGCTGCACCTCCGCCCTCGCGTACCGCAGGATCCGCGGCGAGCGGATGGCCGCGCTCGGCCGTCCCGTCCCGCTGATCCCCGAAGTCGCCCCGCACCTCGTGGGCCGCGAGGACGCCAAGGACGTCGTGCTCGGGCCGGGCAACCGCCCCGACCAGTGGCAGCTGCGGATCAACACCGCCCACAGCACCCTCTTCCGGCGCCCGAACGACCACGTGCCCGGCATGGTGCTCCTCGAAGCGGCCCGGCAGGCCGCGACGGCGACGGTCGGCAGCGAGGCGTTCCTGCCCGCCGTGATGGACGTCTCCTTCTCCCGCTACGCCGAACTCGACAGCCCCTGCTGGATCGAGACGGAGATCGTGCCCGGCGCCGACCCCTCGACGACCACCGTCCGGGTCGACGGCCGGCAGGACGGCAACTCCGTCTTCCAGTGCACTCTCACCTCCCCGTCCCGGGAACTCGCGGTGGCCGGAGCCGGCCTCGGCAGCCGGCTGGCGGGCTGAACCGGATCGGCGCGATGGGCACGATGGGCACGATGGGCACGATGGCACCTCACCTTCTGATCACCGGCGCGACCGGCTTCATCGGCGGCCGGGTGGCAGCCGCGGCGGCGTCGGCCGAGGAGCCCGCGCGCGTCCGCCTGCTGGCCCGCCGCCCGCCCACCGACCCGGCGGAGACGGCGGGATCCGGGGTCGAGACGGTCCTGGGCGACCTCCGGGACCCCGACTCGCTGCGCCGCGCCTGCGAGGGGGTCGACGTCCTGATCCACTGCGCGTCGGCGATCGGCGGGGACGCGGAGCTGGCCCGCGCGGTCAACGACGAGGGCACCCGCGCCCTGGTCGACGCGGCCGTGGCCGCCGGGGTGACCCGGATCGTCTCCCTGAGCACCGCGTCCGTCCACGGCCGCGGCCCCTTCCGGGCCGCCGCCCCCGGCACCCTGCCGCTCGCCCCCGGCTCGGCGACCAGCCGCACCCGCGCCGCAGGCGAGCGCCACGTGCTGGACGCGGGCGGGACCGTACTGCGCCCGCACCTCGTGTACGGCACCGGCGACCGGCAGCTGATCCCGGGCGTGGTCCGGCTTCTCGCCGCCCTCCCGGCGCCGCTCGACGGGGGAGCGTCCTTGCACTCCCTGATCGACGTGGACAGCCTGGCGGGCGCCCTGCTCGGGGCCGCGCTCTCCTCCGCGACCGAGCCGGGGCCGTACTACGTCCAGCACCCCGAGCCCGTGCCGGTCGGCGAGCTGCTCGCGGCCGCCGAGGACCTGCTCACCCACCGGACGGGGAAGAGCCGGGGGCCGGCGGTGGACATCGCGGCGGCCCGCACGCTGCTCGCGGACGTGCCGTTCGCGCTGCACCACCTGGACATGCTCGCGACCGACCACTGGTTCGCCGACGACCGCCCGTGGCGGGAGTTCGGCTGCGACCCCGGGCCGGGCTTCGCCGTGGACTTCGCCGATCATCTGCCCTGGTACCGGAGTCTCCTCGACGGTTCCTGAACCGGCCGCCCGTCGCGACGGGCGACCGATGGGCCGTCAGACGGCCGGAGTGCGGGCGGCCGGGACGGCCGCGCTGCCCGCCGGCTCCAGACCGGCGAGTGTCCCGGGGGCGGCCAGCATCGGCAGCATCGTCCGCCACAGACCGGTGACGGTGTCGGGCGACAGCCACTCGCCGTTGTCCCGGCGCAGTGCCTCCAGGCCGACGGTGGCGGCCACCACCGTGCGGACGAGGTCCTGTTGACCGCCGTGACCGGTGGCGAGCAGTCCCTCGTCGGCCGCCTCCGCCAGCCGCTGCTGGACGCAGCTCTGCCATTCCTGGCGCAGATTCAGTTCCGTACGACAGCCCCGTGAGCAGCTGAGCCGGTATCCCGCGCGGACGACGATGTCCTCACGGAGCAGCCGGGCGAGGGCGTGCGTGGTGTCGGCGAGGTTCTGCAGGGCGTTGGACCCCTGGCGGTACACGATCCGGGCCGTCCGGCGCAGGGCGGTGGACGCCTCCTCCTCGACGGCGGCGGCCACCGCGGGCTTGTTCTCGAAGTGGAAGTGAAGCGCGCCGGGGCTCACTCCGGCGCCCGTGCTGATCGCCGACAGCTTGGCCAAGGTGTAGCCGTGCCGGTCGAACTCCCCGGCAGCCGACTTGATCAGCGCCTCGCGGGTCCGTGCGGCCCGCTCCTGTTTGGTCACCCGTGGCTCCCGTAGCACCGTGCGTCGCGGTGGCACGGGCGGGCGCCCCCGTTCCGCCGTACCGCTCGACGACTCCAAACCGACTGCTTGGTATTGTACGAGGTTTTCGTACGCCCTTGAGTGTTTCGGTGCGCGCCGAAGGCCGGTGCCCCGCTGAACGGATACGGATGCTTACGGGGTGGTGAGTGGGGTGACGGTCGAAGCCGCGGACGTGCGCCCGTGGGCCATGCTGAACCTCAACGAGCAAACCGAGCCACAGGTTTGTTGCCGGTATCCGGTGCAGACGGTGGTCAGGCGTCACCGGGCGTGGTCGTGGCTGCCGGCGCCCGGTGATGCGCCAGGTGGCCGCCGATCGCCCCGGTGACGCCGACCGCGAGGAGCCCCGCGAAGCCGAGGGCCCGGCCGAGGCCCGGGTGATTGCCGCCCCGGGCGGCGAAGGACGCCGTGTAGAGGGCCACGGCCGCGACGTTCGTGGCCGCGTGCACCAGACCCAGTCGCCTCCGCGGCAGGTCGAACTCCGCCCAGTCGACCCAGCCCGAGACCGCGGCCGGGGCGACGCCTGCGAGGCCCACGCCGACGAGGGTCCGCGCGGCCCGGCGCTGACCGGGCAGCAGATCGAGGACGGCCGCGGAGAGCCATGCGCCGATGGGTACGTGCACGAGCAGCGGGTGGACGGGGTGCCCGAGCCACCGGCCGCGCAGTACGCCCCGGCCGCGGCCCAGGGGAGCGGCTCGCACGACGCTCCGCATGCGATCGGCGGCACCGTCCAGCGCCGCCGCGCGCTCCAGGCGGTCCATCGTGCGCGGCATCCATCCTGGCCCCGGGGTCGCCCCCGTTTCGACGCCTTCCACGCGGACACCGGGACCCTGTATCTGCGACGCGTTCATGCGGGGCGGCTTTCCGCCTTCCGTGCCCTGAAACGGCGCGTGCGTCGTACGCGTGGGGTGGACGCGTGACCGGCGATCCCGCTCGGCGTGCCCGCCCTGCTCGCGGTCGCCGCCCCGTGGCTGACGAGGGCGAGCACCCCCGGCGCCCGACACCGGTTCGCCGGGGGTGCGAGCGGGCTACAACCCGGGGCCGTTGTAGGCGCCGCGGTGCGGCTTGGAGGTCGCGGAGACCGGGTTGCCCCAGTAGTCGCGGCCACCGCTGCCGCTGATCACGGAGCCGTTGTTCAGCGCCGGCGACGTGGCGCGGAGCCTGTACCCGTCGGCGGAGCCGAGCGAGTCGCCGCCCGTGCCCGGGTTCACGAAGTGCGGGTCGCCTACGATGCCGTTGGCGGTCGGCCTCGGCACGCCCTGGAAGACGTTCCAGAGCCAGGAGATCCCCGCGGCCGTCGGCAGCCGGGAGTCGGTGGTGCCCACCCAGATGTTGTTCTCGACGACGCTCTCGTCGGGGAGGGTGATGCTGAACTTCCTGTCCGTGCAGTAGAGGACGTTGTTGTACATGCGCAGCGCGGACCGGCCCGCGCTGACGCTGCTCATTCGGCAGTCGTTCTCGGAGATGTTGTAGCGGATGACCTGCTGGGCGCCGCCGATGGTGCCGCACCCGTCGCAGTCGAGGAAGAAGCCGCCGATGTTGTCGCGGCTGAAGTTGTACTGGATCAGACAGGTGCCGGTGTTGCCCCAGTCGCAGTCGAAGGCCTGGCTGTCGGCCACGGACATCCTGGTGATGCCGTACACGGCGTTCCTCTGGATGGTCGGGTTGTGGTTGCCGAGCACCCAGATACCGGCGAAGTTGCCGCCGGAGAAGGGGTAGACGCCGTTGCCGACGCCGGAGGCGTTGTTGTACTGGATCATGGGTGCGTCGGCGTAGCTGGCGATGATGCCGTCGCCCCCGACGTCCTTGACGACGTTGTGCTCGATCAGGACCCCGGAGCCCTTGACCGCCATGGCGCCGACCCGGATCTTGAGGCCGCCCCCGCCGGTGTTGGTGATCTCGTTGTGGTGGACGTGGACGTCGTGGAGGGTCGAGTTGGTGCCGCTCGCCCCCGTGACGATGCCGGCGGACTGGACGAAGTCCTCGGTGGTCGGGCTGTTCTTGCTCGTCTGGCCGGCGACCCGGTCGACGACCAGACGACCGACGTCGAAGCCACGGTGGGCCTTCCCGTCGGTCGCGGAGATCCGCAGTCCGGTACGGCGGGCGAGCGAGGCGGCGGGGTTGGTCAGCTTCAGGTCGCTGATCCGCCAGTGGTCCTGGTTGGTCAGGGAGACGGTGTCCGGGGCGCCGCCGCCGTCGATCACGGGCAGCGCGCCGGTGCCGTACCTCGTCAGCGTGATGGGGGCGGTGGCGGTTCCACTGCCCTTGGGGGCGAGGGACCCGGTGCAGATGGTGCCGGCCGCGAAGGCGAGGGTGTCCCCGGCCGCGTACGTCCTCCCGTTGGCCTGGGCGACGCTGTTGAACGGCGAGGCCTGGCTGCCGTCGCCGGCGACCGGACGTGAGCAGTCCACGTAGGTGGTGCTCCCGGCGGCCGAGGCGGGTGCGGTGGGGAGGGCGACGATGCCGGCGAGGGC
>NZ_LIPQ01000590.1 GCF_001418135.1 Streptomyces aureus | reverse complement strand
CCACCGCCCCGGGCACCCCCTCCACACGAAGACCGGCAAACCCGACACAGCCGGGCCGCGATCTGCTAACCGCACCGTGACAGCCACCCGGTCACCCCATGACAGCAACCAGTTGCCCGCCCGTCCCCGTGGACACTGCCGGCATGCAACAGATGCTTCCCGTAGACGGGAGGGCAGCTACCGGCTCAGCAAGCCTCACGTCGTCCTACCGGTCAAACGGCATCTGCGGTAGGAGAGCGCCCCAGCGCCTCTTCCCCTCGAGGAGGATCAGACGCCGGCAGTCAACGGCGTACCTGATGGAGGTGTCGGTCCAGCACTGGCTTGCCGCGTCCGGGCCGGCTCTCTCGGATGTGCTCACATGCTCGGGCTCCCGCCGCAAACTCGGCGCCGGTGCGTGCCGTCATCGCCCGGAAGAAAGCCCGGCCCTCCGGGAACTGGCTGCTGGTCGTCCAGCGATAGCCAGGGCTATCCAGAAGCGCCCTGTCGACAAGGCGTGTGCCAAGACCTTGCCGCTGCACCTCCGGGGAGAGCGAGATCTTCGAAATGACGCCCCGCTCGCACGGATGACAAACCTTCCACACGAGTCGCGCATCGGATATCCCGTCACGGCCGTAGACGCGAAGATCCTGGAAACCAGTAGGCCGCGTCGCGGGGTGCAGCAGGAAGAACCACTCGGTCCTCGGACGGCGAGCATCCACCGCCAACGAAACTCATCCACCCCGTCAGGCGTCCTCATCGGAGCTCCCTCACCAGTCCCCCGCCGAGTCCGAGTCGCACGGGCATCCCTACGGTTGTCCCTCAAACCATAGGAACAGCCACCCCCATAACAGCCGACCCACCCCTAACTGGCCAGACAACAGCAGCCACCTGGTCACCTCATGACAGCGAACCTGCCCTCAACCAGCCCCCATGACCAGGCACCCGCCACCCTGCCCCGCTGACACCCACTCAGTGTCATGACCGCACCTATTCACAGGCGGAGCGGGGAGCGGACGATGTGGACGCGGGGCGTCGACCCCGCCGTCGGGTACCACCAGGACGAGGACGAGGGCCAGGACCACGAGCACCCGCCAAGACGTACCGGTGGCCGGGCCGGTGCCACACAGGGGTCATCCGCCTTGCCCAGGAAACGACACCACCCTTCACCGGTCGGACGACACCTGAGGCAGAAACCGCCGAGCGCAGACGGCACCACACCGGTGAAAACACATGACGCCCAGTAGTGAAAAACCCGCGACGCCCATCATGCGGCGAATACTTCACCCGCCGACACGGAAGATCTCGTACCACAGCTCGTACTTCGACCCGCTGTTGCCATAGATTCGCGCTACTCCGGGCGTTCGTGAAGTCTCCTCGAACTCAACTTCCCCGAGGCGACTGTCGGCACCGACATTTTCGTCGTCGTACAACGCCACCACAGTCCTGCCCCTGAAGAATTTTCCGATATCCATGGGTACTTCGTTATCCGTCCCCATGGAGAAGTAACCGTCGTCCTCATTGGGCCAGACCTGTTTTCCATCAATTTGCAGCTTTACTTCGTCTACGTCGCTGTCGTCCGGCTTCACGCACCTGAGCCTGGTGAGGTGCAGTACGCCTGCCATGATTCTTCACCTCTTTTCGCCTCTTACATCATGAAAACATCTCTAATGCAGCGTCACAACTTACCGACCAAGTACAGGGCTTGAATTGCTGTGCATTCAAATACTGAATTCTCATCTAAGGCGTCATCTCACGTGGCGA
>NZ_LIPQ01000059.1 GCF_001418135.1 Streptomyces aureus | reverse complement strand
CCGATGCCCCGCGGCATCCTCGCCACCTGCTCCGCCCGGCTGCGCCCCGACGTGGCCGCCGACCGGGGGCTCGACGAGGTCCGTGAGGTCTTCGAGGCCGCGTACGCGACCGAACCGTTCGTCCGGCTGCTACCGCGGGGCCAGTGGCCGTCCACGGCCTCGGTGCTCGGATCCAACACGGTGCAGGTGCAGGTGGCGCTCGATCCCGCCGCCCGCCGCCTCGTCTGCGTGAGCGCGATCGACAACCTGACGAAGGGCACCGCCGGTGGCGCGGTGCAGAGCATGAACATCGCCCTCGGCCTGCCCGAAGGGCTCGGCCTGCCCATGAATGGAGTGGCTCCGTGACCGTGACCGCCGCCCGAGGATTCCTCGCCAGCGGGGTGGCCGCCGGCATCAAGGCGTCCGGCGATCCCGATCTCGCCCTGGTGGTGAACCTGGGCCCCGCACCGGCCGCCGCGGGAGTCTTCACCTCCAACCGCGTGCAGGCCGCACCGGTCCGCTGGTCACGGCGGGCACTCGCCGACGGCCGGGTCTCCGCGGTCGTCCTGAACTCCGGCGGCGCCAACGCGTGCACCGGCACGGCCGGCGCCGACGACGCCCGGACCATGGCCGAGCACACGGCCCTCTCCGTCGGCGTCACCCCGGAGGACGTGGCCGTCTGCTCCACCGGGCTCATCGGTGTCCCGCTGCCCATGGACCGGATCACGGCCGGGATCGCCCTCGCGGCGGAACGGCTCGCCTCCGACGGCGGCGAGGACGCGGCCGTCGCGATCAAGACCACGGACTCCGTGCACAAGACCGCGGTCGTCACCCGCTCCGGCTGGACGGTCGGCGGGATGGCGAAGGGCGCGGGCATGCTCGCGCCCGGTCTCGCTACCATGCTCGTGGTCCTCACCACCGACGCCGTGGCGGCCGATCCGTCGCTCGACTCCGCGCTGCGTGCGGCCGTACGGACCACCTTCGACCGGGTCGACTCCGACGGCTGCATGTCCACCAACGACACCGTGCTGCTGCTGGCCTCGGGCGCCTCCGGCGTGGCCCCGGAGGAAGGGGACCTCGCCGAGGCGGTGCACGCCGTCTGCCTCGACCTCGCCCGCCAGCTCGTCGCGGACGCCGAAGGCGCGTCGAAGGAGATCGAGGTGGCGGTCGTCCGCGCCGCGTCCGAGGACGACGCCGTGACCGTGGGCCGCTCGATCGCCCGGAACAACCTCCTCAAGTGCGCCCTGCACGGCGAGGACCCGAACTGGGGCCGGGTGCTCTCGGCGATCGGCACCACCGACGCGGAGTTCGACCCCGACCGCCTGGACGTGGCCATCAACGGGGTGTGGGTCTGCCGGGACGGCGCGGCCGGGGAACCCCGGGAGAAGGCCGACATGTCCGGCCGCCGGATCACGATCACGGTCGACCTGCACGCCGGAGAGGCGTCCGCGGAGATCTGGACCAACGACCTGACGGCGGAGTACGTGCACGAGAACAGCGCCTACAGCTCATGAGCCGAGGGAGTACGAGGATGAGGACGCTGGGCGAGCAGCCTGCCGTGCGCAACGTGGACGCCGTGCGGCACGTGCGCGCCACCGCGGGGAGTGTGAGCGCCGCGGGGAACGCGGGCGCCGTGGACCTCCCGGCCACGGACGTCCCGTGGTCCGAGGAGCTCCAGGGCCGGACCGTCGTCGTCAAGTGCGGTGGCAGCACCCTGGAGGACCCGGCGCTCCGGCGGTCGTTCGCCCAGGACGTCGTCGAGCTGTGGCAGGCGGGCCTGCACCCGGTCGTGGTGCACGGCGGTGGTCCCCAGATCAGCTCGATGCTCGACCGCCTCGCCCTGGAGGTCCGGTTCGAGGCTGGCATGCGGGTGACCACGCCGGAGGCCATGGACGTCGTCCGCATGGTGCTCACCGGGCAGGTCCAGCGGGACCTGGTCGGTGCCATCAACGCCCACGGGCCCTTCGCCGTCGGCATGTCGGGCGAGGACGCCCACACCCTGACCGCGGTGCGCCGCCCGGCCTGGGTGGACGGCAGGCCCGTCGACATAGGTCTCGTCGGCGACATCGTGGACGTCGCCCCGGGCACCGTACGGAACCTCCTCTCCGGCGGCCGTATCCCGGTCGTGTCCCCCGTCGCGCGCGGTGCGGACGGGCAGATCTACAACGTGAACGCCGACCTCGCGGCCTCGGCACTCGCCGTCGCGCTCGGCGCCGACCGGCTCGTGATGCTCACCGACGTCCCCGGCCTGTACGCGGACTGGCCGCGGAGCACCGAGGTGATCCCCCGGCTGACGGCCGGAGAGCTGGAGACACTGCTCCCCGGGCTCGCGGGCGGGATGCTGCCGAAGATGGAGGGTTGTCTGCGGGCTGTGCGGTCGGGAGTCGGACGGGTGCACGTCCTCGACGGGCGTACGCCGCACGCCGTCCTCCGGGGTGTCCTCACGGAGGAGAACCCCGGCACCACGGTCCTGCCCGACGAGGCGCCGGACACCACGCGGGGTGCCGCGCCGGACGTCGCGCCGCACGAGGAGGAGGCCCCCGCATGACCGTCGCCGTTCCCCTCAGGCACCGCTGGCGTGCCGTGATGATGAACAACTACGGCACTCCCCCGTTGGCCCTGGTGCGTGGCGAGGGCTGCACCGTCTGGGACGAGACCGGCCGTGCGTACACGGACTTCACCGGCGGGATCGCGGTCAACACCCTCGGGCACGCCCACCCCGCCGTGGTCGCGGCCGTCACCGACCAGGTCGCACGGCTCGGTCACGTCTCGAACCTGTTCGTCGCCGAGCACCCGGTGGCGCTCGCGGAACGGCTCCTCGGGCTGCTCGGCAGGCCGGGCGGCCGGGTCTTCTTCTGCAACTCCGGCGCGGAGGCCGTCGAGGCGGCCTTCAAGGCCGCCCGGCGGACCGGGCGCCCGCGGGTCGTCGCGATGGAGGGCGGCTTTCACGGTCGCACCATGGGCGCCCTGGCGGTCACGGGCCAGCAGGCGAAGCGCGAGCCGTTCCTGCCGCTGCCGGGGGACGTGACGCTTGTACCGTTCGGCGACGTCGACGCGCTGCGCGCGGCGGTCTCGGACGACACCGCGGCGGTCTTCGTCGAACCCGTGCAGGGCGAGGCGGGCGTGATCCCCGCGCCCGACGGGTATCTGCGGGCCGCCCGGGCGATCACCCGCGCCGCGGGGAGCCTGCTCGTCCTCGACGAGGTGCAGACCGGGATCGGCAGAACCGGTCACTGGTTCGCGCACCAGGCCGAGCCGGGAGTGGACCCGGACGTGGTGACGCTGGCCAAGGGACTGGGCGGCGGTCTTCCGATCGGTGCCACGGTGGCGTTCGGCGCGGCCGGCGAGCTCTTGGGCCCCGGGCAGCACGGATCGACCTTCGGTGGCAACCCGGTGGCCTGCGCGGCGGGTTCGGCCGTCCTGGAGACCATCGCGACGGAGGGCCTCCTGGAGCACACCGTACGGATGGGTGAGCTGCTGCGGACGGGAGTGGAGGCGCTGAAGCACCCCCTGGTGGCCGAGGTCCGGGGCGCGGGGCTGCTGCTCGGCGTCGTCCTGACCGAGCCGGTCGCCGTCCGGGTCCAGGAGGCGGCGCAGGAGGCCGGGTTCCTCGTCAACGCCGCCGGCCCCGGGACCGTACGCCTGGCTCCCGCGCTGACCGTGTCGGCACGTCAGATCGAGGAGCTGGTGGAGGCACTGCCGGGGATCCTGGACCCGCGCTGAGCCGTCGGCGGCGTCCTGTCCCCACCGGTCCGCCGACCATTTCACCCTCACCGTCCGGCCGACGGGTTCACCCTCGTCGGCCGGCCGGTTCGGGAGTCATCCCTTTCCCGGCTCGGTCCGCCCGTCGACGTACGTCGCCACGACCTCGATGTCCCCGATCCGCGAGGTCTCGACGGCCCGGGGATCGTCCCCGAGGACCACCAGGTCGGCGCGCTTGCCGGGTGTGAGGCTGCCCGCGCTGTCGTCCCAGTGGCAGGCGTACGCGCCGGCCACCGTGTAGGCGTGCAGGGCCTCGTCGACGGTGATGGCCTCGTCCGGGCCGATCGCCCTGCCGGAGGTGGAGGCGCGCTCGACCATGAACTGGACGGCGCGGAGCGGTGAGCCGTCCGTGACCGGCCGGTCGGAGCTGCCGACGAGGGTGACGCCGTGATCGAGGAAGCCGCGGCCCCGGTACATCCAGGGCGCCCGCCGCTCCCCCATGACGTCCGCGTAGTCGTCGCCGAAGTAGCGGAGGAAGTTGGGCTGGACCACGGCGCTGACGCCGAGCCGGGCGAAGCGCGGCAGCTGGTCCGGGCGGATCAGGCCGGCGTGTTCCACGCGGTGCCGGGCGGCCGGGCGGGGCCGGAGCTGCTGCGCGCGTTCCAGGGCGTCCAGGGCGAGGTCGGCGGCGCGGTCGCCGATGGCGTGGACGGCGAGCTGCCAGCCGGCGAGGTGGCCGTCGACGATGAGGTCCGCGATCCGCTCGGGCTCGTCCTGGAACTGTCCGGTGTGCGACATGCCCTCGTACGGTTCTGTGAGGGCCGCCGTACGGGCCATCATGCCGCCGTCGGTGTAGATCTTGAGGGCTCCGAGGGAGAGCCAGTCGTCGCCGAAGCCGGTGCGCAGGCCGAGGTCGAGGGCGCGCGGGATGCCGTCGTTCCGGTGGGCGGCGCGCGGGCGGAGGGTGTCGCCGGCGGCCATGAGCTGGACACGGAGGGGCAGTCGGCCCTGGTCCCTGAGGAGTTGGTACGCGCCGAGTTCGACGGGGCTGTGCCCGAGGAGGCCGCCTCCGATGCCGGCCTCGGCACAGGCGGTGATTCCCTCGGCGAGGCAGGTGCGGCCGGCCCGCTCGATGGCGTCGGCGAGTTCCTCCTGGGAGTACGGCAGCCGGAGTCGCCGTACGGCGGTCATGGCGCTCTCGGCGAGGAAGCCGTCCTGGTGCGGCACGTCGGCCGGAAGGAGGTCGAGGACGGCGCTGTTGACGACGCAGGCGTGCCCGGAGTCGTGCATGAGGAAGATCTTGCGGCCCTGGCCGACCCGGTCGATCTCGGCGGCGGTGAGATGGCGTCCCAGGGCCCGCTGGTCGTAGCCGGCGATGTCGACCCAGGCACCGGGCCCGGCCTGCCGGGAGGCGGCCTCCGCGATGACGGCGAGGACGTCCTCGATCCGCTCGCAGGGGGCGATGCTCGGGGTGTCGGCCTTCAGTCCCGCCCATGCCAGGTGGACGTGGCTGTCGATGAAGCCGGGCAGCACGGTGGCGCCCTGGAGGTCGACGACCTCGCGGGCGGGGAGCGAGGTCACGGCCTCGTCGAGGCCCACGATCCGGCCCCGCCAGATGCCGAGGTCGTGGGCGACGGGGTGGTCCGGGTCCATGGTGAGAACGCGCGCGTTCGTCAGCCTCGTACAGAGCATGGGCAGTCCGTTCCCGGTCGCTGTGGCTGTCGTTGTCGCTGTCGCTGTGGTTGTCGCCGTCAGGAGGTCTTGGCCATCGCGGTGCCGGCCGTGGCCGGCCCGCTCCCGCTCGCCTTCCCGTCCGCGTCTGCGTCCGCGTCCGCGTCCGCGTCTGTGTGTGCGTCTGCGTCGGTCGTGCGCGTCCTCCCGGCCGGGGCGTACCCCTTGGGTGCGGCGGGCACCATGAGCGGTGTGCCGGTCTCGGGGTCGGGGATGATCCGGCAGGGCAGGCCGAAGACGTCCTCGACCAGCTCCGCGGTCATGACGGTCGACGGGTCGCCCTCGGCCGCGACGACGCCGCCCGGGCGCATCACGATGAGGTGGGTGGCGTACCGGCAGGCCTGGTTGAGGTCGTGCAGGACGGCCACGATCGTGTGGCCGCGGCGGGCGTGCAGTTCGGCGCACAGGTCGAGGACCTCGACCTGGTGGGCGATGTCGAGGAAGGTGGTCGGCTCGTCGAGGAGCAGGATCTCGGTCTGCTGGGCCAGGACCATCGAGAGCCAGACGCGCTGGCGCTGGCCGCCGGACAGGTCGTCGACGGGGCGGTCGGCGAGTTCGAGCACGCCGGTCTGCCGCATCGCCTCGACCACGGCCGCCTCGTCGTCGGCGGACCACTGCTTCAGGAGGCCCTGGTGGGGGTAGCGGCCTCGGGCCACCAGGTCGCCCACCGTGATGCCGCCGGGCGCGGTGGAGGACTGCGGAAGCAGTCCGAGCCGGCGGGCGACCTCGCGGGAGCGGTACGAGGCGATGGCGGCGCCGTCCAGGTAGACCTGTCCGGCGCGCGGCTTGAGCATCCGGGCGAGGGCGGTGAGCAGGGTGGACTTGCCGCAGGCGTTGGGTCCGATGACGACCGTGAAGGAACGGTCGGGGATCTCGACGTCGAGGTCGCTGGCCACCGTCCGCTGGTCGTAGGAGAGGGTCAGGTTCTCGGCGCGCAGGCGGGAGGCCGGACGGTTCGTTGCTGTCATGCGCGGCTCTTTCGCGACTCGGTGACCAGTAGCCAGATGAGGTAGAGCCCGCCGACACAGCCGGTCGCCGTGCCCACCGGGAGGAGCGCGGGGGCGAAGACACGCTGCACGGCGAGGTCGCTCAGGGCGAGCATGACGGCGCCCATGAGGGCGGACGGCAGCAGGGCGGTCCCGGACGAGCCGGTGATCTTGCGGGCCACCTGGGGCGCGGCCAGGGCGACGAACCAGATGGGTCCGGTCACGGCGGTGGCGAACGCGGCCAGGGCGACGCTGATCACGAGCAGGACGGTGCGGGTGCGGGTGACGTTGACGCCGAGGGCCATGGCGGTGGTGTCGCCCATCTCGACCATGGAGAGGCGGCGGGAGAGGAAGAAGGCCAGGGGCAGGAGTACGGCGACGGCGATGCCGATGGCCTGGGCGTGGATCCAGAGCCGGTTGCCCAGGCTGCCGATCAGCCAGGACTGCGCCTCCAGGGCTTCCTGGAAGGTGGCACGGGTGATCAGGTACGAGTTGACGGCGAGGAGCAGGGCGCTGACGCCGATGCCGACGACGACGAGGCGGAAGCCCTGGATGCCCCGGCCGATCATGAGGAGATGGACGGCGAGTGCGGTGGCGAGGCCGCCGACGAGGGCGCCGAGCGCGATCTCGGTCATGCTGCCGTGCAGCATGACGATGACGACGAGCGCGCCGACGGCGGAGCCGTTGGTGAAGCCGATGATGTCGGGGCTGCCCAGGGGGTTGCCCGTGATGCTCTGCAGGATGGCGCCGCTGACGGCGAGGGCCGCGCCGACGCACAGCGCGGTCACGAGACGTGGCATGCGGAGGGTGTTGACGACGAAGTCGGCGAGCCCGGTCCCGTTTCCGGTCAGCGCCTGGACGACCTCGCCGAGGGACAGGTCGAAGTCACCGGTGGACAGGGTGATGCCGGCGACGACGAGGAGGGCGACGAGGAGGGCCGCGGTGGCGGCGACGGTACGGCCCTGGACGCGCAGGGAGACGCTCCCGGAACGGGTGCGGAGGACCCGGCCGGTGATGACAGGGGGCAGGTCCGGCGCGGTCGCCCCGCCGGGCCCCTCGCGGGGCGTCGGGTCGGGCGCGGAGGCCTTCGCCTCCCGTACGGCAGTCACAGCATGACCAGCTTTCGGCGGCGGCACAGGGCGATGAACAGGGGGGCGCCGATGAACGCGGTGACGATGCCGACCTGGAGCTCGCCGGGGGCGCCGAGCACCCGGCCGAGGACGTCCGAGCCCAGGAGCAGGACGGGGGCGATCAGCATCGAGTACGCGAACACCCACCGCTGGTCGGGGCCGACGACGAACCGGGCGATGTGCGGTACGGCGAGACCCACGAAGCCGATCGGTCCGGCGGCGGCGGTGGCGGCCCCGCACAGGAGCATCACGGCGACGGCGCCCAGGGCACGGGTCCGGCCGACGTTCACGCCGAGGGCCCGGCCCATCTGGTCGCCCATGGCCAGGGCGTTGAGCGAGGGGGCGAGGACGAGAGCGAGGACGAGGCCGGTGCCGATGAAGGGCAGGGCCATCGCGACGATGTCGTGGTAGCGGCCCGCGAGGGAGCCGACGGTCCAGAAGCGGAACTGGTCGAAGGCCCGGGGGTTGAGCAGCAGGACGGCCCAGTTGAAGGCGTACAGCACGGCGGTCACGGCGGCGCCGGCGACGACGAGCCGCTCGGGGGAGGCGAGTTTCCGGCCGGAGGAGCCGAGCAGATGGACGCCGACCGACGCGGCGGCGGCGCCGGCGAGGGCGAACCACACGTAGCCCAGCGGGGCCGCGATGCCGAAGAAGGCGATGGCCACGACGACGCCGGCGGAGGCGCCGAGGTTGACGCCGAGCATGCCGGGGTCGGCGAGCGGATTGCGTGTCAGGGCTTGCATCAGGGCGCCGGCCAGGCCGAGGGCGAGGCCCACCAGGATGCCGAGGAGGGTACGGGGGATGCGGTAGTCGTGGATGATGACCGACGTCTCCGACCCGTCGGGGTTCCACAGGGCGTCCCAGGTGGCGGTGAAGGGGATGCCCCGGGTGCCCACCCAGACGCTGAGGAGTCCGACGAGGACGAGGGAGGCGAGGCCGACGACCAGGCCCAGTCCCCGTAACGCGGCCCCGGTGCGGCCCGACCGGGGCGCGCCGGGACCTGTGGTCTCCTCCGCGGGTCGCCCCTGGGGCTGCTGTCCCCGCACCACCCGGGATTCGACGGACAACGACAACTCCCCCTGGCGGCGGTACAGATGTGCGGCGGGAACCTGGCGGCACGAGACCGAGGCTCACAACTTAGGCGAGGCTAACCGAACCGGGTCTTGCGGTCAACGCGCCGAACAGGACCCGCCCGACGCCCAGACCCTGTCGTCGAACTCCGGTCCGCCCCGCGACGCCACGCCCCGGCCAGGGGGTCCGCCGGACCTCCCCACGACCACCCGAACCCCGGCCGAACTCAGAGTAGGCTTACCTAACCAACCACCTACCTCCGTGAAGGAGTCTCATGCCAACGGGCGGACCGACGGGGGGACTTGTCCTCCGCCAGGCGATCAGAGGACAACGCCGCCGAGTGATCACGGCGTCTCTGCTCGGTATGACCCACCAGGGCTGCGAGGCCCTGGTGCCGGTGGTCATCGGCGCCACCATCGACACGGCGGTCGCGACCGGATCCTCCGAGGCGCTGTGGCGCCTGCTCGTCGTCCTCGCGGTGCTCTTCCTCGTGCTGTCGACCTGCTACCGCACCAGCGCCCGGATCACCGAGGGCAGCGGCGAACTCGCCGCGCACCGGCTCCGGCTCGATCTGGCCGCCCGGGTGCTCGACCCCCGGGGCGGCGCCGACGCGAACCGTCTCCCCGGCGCGCTGACCAGCATCGCCACCAACGACGCCCGCCGCGTGGGCTCGGTGGCCACCGTCATCGCGTACGGGGTGTCGGCGGTCGCCGCCCTCGTGATCAGCGCCGTCGCGCTCCTCAGGATCTCCGTCCCCCTCGGTCTGCTCGTCCTCCTCGGCATCCCGCCGCTGCTGTGGCTCGGGCACCGCATCAGCCGGCCGCTCGAACAGCGCAGCGAGGCCGAGCAGGAGCGGGCCGCCCACGCCTCGGGCGTCGCCGCCGACCTCGTCTCCGGACTCCGCGTCCTCAAGGGCATGGGCGCCGAGTCGGCGGCCGTGGCCCGCTACCGCACCACGAGCCAGGACTCGTTGTCCGCCGCCCTGCGCGCCGCGCGCAGCCGGGCCGGACACGAGGGCGCCGTCCTCGCCCTGACCGGCGTCTTCATCGCCGTCATCGGCGTGGTCGGCGCGTACCTCGCCATGGACGGCAGCATCAGCGTCGGCGACCTGGTCGCCGCCGTCGGTCTCGCACAGTTCCTCCTCGGCCCGTTCCAGCTCCTCGGCTACGTGAACGCCGAACTCGCCCAGGGCCGCGCCTCGGCCAAGCGGATCGCCGAGGTACTGGCCTCGCCCGAGGCCGTCCGAACCGGACACGACGTGCCCGCCGACGGAGCGGCCGGACATGTCGCCCTGCGCGGGGTGACGCTCGGCGCGCTCCGCGGCGTCGACCTCGAACTCCCGGCCGGCAGCCTGACCGGGATCGTCGCCCGGGACGCCGCCGCCGCCAACGACCTCCTCGTCTGCCTGGCCCGCGAGGCGGACCCCTCCGAGGGCGCCGTCGAGCTCGACGGCGCGCCGCTGACCTCGCTCGACCCGGACGCGCTGCGCCGGGTCGTCCTGGTCGCCCACCACGACGCCGACCTGTTCGAGAGCACGCTGCTCGACAACGTCCGGGCCGGGGCCGCCGACGACACCTCGGCTGTCGAGCGGGCCCTCAGGGCCTCGGCCGCCGACGACGTCGCCCGGCTCCTCCCGGACGGCGGGGACACCCTCCTCGCCGAACGCGGCCGCTCGCTCTCCGGCGGCCAGCGCCAGCGGGTCGCCCTCGCCCGCGCGCTCGCCGCCGACCGGCCCGTCCTCGTGCTGCACGACCCGACGACCGCGGTGGACACCGTCACCGAGTCCCACATCGCCGACCGGCTGCGCGAGGTCCGCCGCGACCGCACCACGATCCTGGTCACGACCAGCCCCGCTCTCCTCGCCGTGACCGACCGCGTGATCGTCCTGGAGGACGGCGTCGTGCAGGCGACCGGCCGCCACACCGAACTCCTCGCGGCCGACGCGACGTACCGTGCGGCGGTGCTCGCATGACGCTCGCCGACGAGACGCGGACCGACAGCCGGCCGCAGCAGGACGAGGGACGGACGAGGGAGACGGAACAGACCATGAGCGGAACCAGCCCGGACCGCGTGCTCCTGCCGACCGCCACCGGCGCCGAGTCCGTCGCGGCGCTCCGCACCATGCTGCACGGCCATCGGCTCCTCGCCGTGGTGGCTCTCGTCGTCCTCGTCGCCGGCACCGCCGTCGGACTGCTCACCGCTCCGCTGCTCGGACACATCGTGGACCTCGTGGTCGACAGGAAGGGCGCGGCCGCACTCACCCTCCCCCTGGTCCTGCTCGTCGTCGTCGCCGTGGCGCGGGGCGCGGCCGCGGCCGTCGGCAGCACCCTCGTGGCCCGGCTGGGCGAGACCGTCCTGGCGGCACTGCGGGAGCAGTTCATCGAGCGGGCGCTGCGGCTGCCGCTCGACCGGGTCGAGGCGGCCGGCTCGGGCGACCTGGTCTCCCGGGTCACCAGCGACGTGTCGATGATCGGCAAGTCGGTGCGCCAGGCCCTGCCGGAGTTCAGCCGCTCCGCCCTGACGATCCTGCTCACCTTCGCCGGACTCGCCGTCCTCGACTGGCGCTTCCTGATCGCGGCGCTCCTCGCGTCCCCGGTCCAGGTGTTCTCGGTGCGCTGGTACACGCGCCGGGCCGCGCCCGTGTACGGCGAGCACCGCGTCGCCACCGGCGCCCTGCAGCACCAGCTGCTGGACAGCGTCGGCGGCGTCCGGACCGTACGGGCGTTCCGCCTCGACGACACCCACACCGACCTGCTGGAGAAGCGGTCCGCGGCCGCCCGCGACCTGGGCCTGCGGGGCATCCACATCGTCACCGGGTTCTTCTCCCGGCTCAACCTCGGCGAGTTCATCGGTCTCGCCGCGATGCTCGCGACCGGGTTCGTCCTGGTCGACAACGGCTCGGTCAGCATCGGTACGGCCACGGCCGCCGCGCTGTACTTCCACAGCCTCTTCAACCCGATCAACGCGACCCTGTACCTCCTGGACGACGCCCAGTCGGCGGGGGCGAGCTTCGCCCGCCTCGTCGGCGTGTCGAACCTCCCGGCGGAGCGGGCCGAGAGCGAGGCGCACGCCCTCGCCGACGGCTCGGTCGAGGTGTCCGGGCTCAGCCACGCGTACGGCTCCGGCGCGCCGGTCCTGCACGAGGTCGACCTGCGCGTACGGAGCGGGGAGCGGGTGGCCCTGGTGGGCGCGAGCGGCGCCGGAAAGACCACCCTGGCCAAGCTCGTCGCCGGCGTCCACAGCCCCACCGGGGGCTCGATCGCCCTCGGCGGAATCGACACCGGGGAGCTGGGCCCGGCCGGGGTCCGCCGCTCGGTGGCGCTCATCAGCCAGGAGGTGCACGTCTTCGCCGGAACGCTCGCCGACGACCTGCGCCTCGCCCGGCCCGGGGCCGACGACCAGGAGCTTCGCGCGGCGCTCGACCGCGTCGACGCGCTGGAGTGGGCCGAGGCGCTGCCCGAGGGCCTCGCCACGGTGGTCGGGGAGGGCGGCCACCGGCTGACGGTGACGCAGGCGCAGCACCTGGCCCTTGCCCGGCTGGTCCTGGCGGACCCGCCGATCGCGATCCTCGACGAGGCCACCGCCGACGCGGGCAGCGCCGGCGCGCGCGTCCTGGAGGAGGCGGCGGCCCGGGCCCTGGAGGGCCGCACGGGGCTGCTCGTCGCGCACCGGCTGCCGCAGGCCGCGGCCGCCGACCGGGTGGTCGTCCTCGACCAGGGCCGGGTCGTGGAGACCGGCACGCACGAGGAACTGGTGGCGGCGGGCGGCCGCTACGCCGACCTGTGGGCCGCGTGGTCGGCCAGCCGCCAGGAGCCCGGGGAGCAGGAGTCCAGGGAGCAGGTGCCGCGGCCGGCTCAGGACCCTGACACCCAGGCGTCACCGGTCGCCTGAGACCGCCGGCGGCGCGCCGAAGGGGGCGGTACGACGAGAGTCGTACCGCCCCCTCCGTGCTGCCCGCGCCTCGGCAGGTCCCCGCCGTTCGAAGGGCGTGGCGGCTGGGGTGCGACACGACAGCCCTCGGCGGTCGTGTCGCGCCGCACCCGCCACGACGCGACACCGCCGCCCGCGAGGGAAGTTCCCCCGCGGGCGGCGGCCGGTGTCAGGGCTGGTGGTGCCGGGTCAGTCCTGGAGGGCGATGAGGCTCGCCGGGCGCAGATCGGTCCAGTGGCTCTCCACGTAGGCCAGGCACCCCTCACGGGTGTCCTCGCCGAAGACGGTCCGCCACCCGGCGGGGACCTCGGCGAAGGAGGGCCACAGCGAATGCTGGTTCTCGTCGTTGACCAGAACCAGGAAGCGGCCCTGCGGGTCCTCGAACGGGTTGGTGCTCATGCGTTCTCACTCCTCTTGTGTGTCACGCCGAACAGCTGGGACAGGGGCTGTTCGGAGGCGTCCGTCACGGTGCGCAGCAGGGTCCGGAGTTCCTCGGCGAGCCGCCGCGCCTTCTCCGCGCCGAGCCGCTCCGTCGCGTGGATCAGGCCGCAGTGCACGGGGCCTTCGCCGCGGGGCTCGTAGAAGCTGAGGGTCAGCTCCGCGCGGGTGGATCCGGTCGGCACGGCGACCAGGTCGCCGACGCCGCCCTCAAGGCGCTCCAGGTCGGCCTGCTCATGGTGGATCACCATCACCTGGGGGCCCTCCGGCCGCAGGCCGGCGGTGCGGACGACCTCGTCGAAGGGCACGTCCTGGCGGTCGAGGGCACTCAGCGTGGTCTCCCGTACGCGGGTCAGGAGTTCCGCGAAGCTGGGGTCGCCCGCCGTGTCGGTGCGCAGCACGACCGTGTTGAAGAAGCAGCCGACGAGGTCGGCGAGCTGGTCGTCGCCGCGCCCGGCGACCATCGTGCCGATGGGCAGGTCGGTGCCCGCCCCGTGGCCGGTGAGCAGGGCGGCGAGGGCCGCGTGCAGCACCATGAACATGCTGGTGCCGGTGGCCTGCGCGAGCCGGTCCACGTCAGCGTGCAGCCGCTCGTCGAGCACGAACTCCACGACTCCGGCGGCCCGGCTCCCCCGCTGTGCGGGCACGGAGGCCGGGGCATCCGCCGGCAGGGCCAGCTCGCGTGGCGCGTCGGCGAGCGTCCGCCGCCAGTACGCCAGTTGGCGGCCGCCCCGGCTGTCGGGGTCGGCCAGGTCTCCGAGGACCTCGTCGGCCCAGCGGGCGTAGTCGCCGTAACTCACGGGGAGCGGCTGCCATGCGGGCGCCCGCCCGGCCGTCCGCGCCCCGTACGCGGTGGTGAGGTCGCGGAACAGCGGGACCACCGACCATTCGTCGACGGCCAGGTAGTGCAGGGTGAGCAGCACCGCCTGGGCTCCGTCGGCGTCGGTGAGGAGCCGGGCCCGCAGCGGGGCCTCGCGTTCCAGGTCCGGTGCGGCGGCCGCCAGTTCGGTGAGCCGTCCGTCGAGGTCCGCGCACTGCTCCACGCTCAGGTCCGGCGCCTCGACGGCCCGGCGGACCAGGGTTCCGTCGCGGTCGGCGAAGGCGGTGCGGAGCGGTTCGTGGCGGGCGGTGACGTCGGCGAGCGCCGCGGCGAGCGCGTCGGCGTCCAGGCCGCCGGGCGAGCGCAGGACGAGTGCGTGGTCAAAGCCGGGGTCACGCCGGTACGCCTGCCACTGCCACCGCTGTACGGGCGCCACCGGCGGTTCGGTGCCGTCGACGGCGCCGGGCCCGGTCGGGCGCAGGGCAGGACGTGCCGCGCTCGCGCCCTCCAGCTTGCCCGCGATGCCGGCGACGGTGAGTGCGTCGAAGACGTCGCGGATGCTCAGTTCGACGCCGAACTCGGCGCGGATACGGCCCAGGAGACGCATGGAGGCCATGGAGTGGCCGCCGAGGGCGAAGAAGCTGTCGTGCACGCCGACGGCGTCCAGCTTGAGGATCTCGCAGAACAGCTCCGCGATCCGCGCCTGCGTCTCGGTCGCGGGAGCGGCGTCACCGGTCATCGCCGACCAGTCCGGGGCGGGCAGCGCCTTGTGGTCCAGCTTGCCGTTCGGGGTGAGCGGCAGCGGGCCGTCGAGCGGGACGACGAGGGCGGGGACCATGTACTCGGGCAGGACCGCGGCGACGTGGGCGCGGAGTTCCAGCGGGTCGGGCGCGGGAGCCGCGCCCGGTTCGGGTACGGCGTAGCCGACGAGTCGGACGATGTCGCCGTCGCGGTCGGGCAGGACGGCGGCCTGCGCGACCGCCGGGTGTCCGGCGAGGGCGGCCTCGATCTCGCCCAGTTCGATGCGGAAGCCGCGGATCTTGACCTGGGTGTCGACCCGGCCGAGGAAGTCCAGGTTGCCGTCGGCGCGCCAGCGTGCCCGGTCGCCGGTGCGGTACATACGGCTGCCGGGGGCGCCGTACGGGTCGGCGACGAACCGTTCCGAGCTGAGCCCGGCCTGCCCGAGGTAGCCCCGGGCGAGGCCGCGCCCGGCCACGTACAGCTCGCCGATCACACCCGGCGGGACGGGCCGGAGGTGCTCGTCGAGGACGTAGCAGCGGGTGTTGGGGTCCGGGCGGCCGATGGGCACCCGGCCGGTGGCGCGGCCGCCGTGCTCGCGGGCGGGCCACAGGGTGGAGTTGACGGTCGCCTCGGTGAGACCGTACGCGCAGATCAGGTTCGCGGTGGCGCCGAAGCGTTCGAAGAGGTCCGGCGGCACGGTCTCGGTGCCGACCAGGACGGTGGACCCCTCGGGCAGTCGGCAGCCGGGCGGCAGGGCCGAGACGAGCGAGGGCGGCAGGATCATATGGGTGATCCGCTGGTCTTCGAGGAAGTCGGTGAGGGCGGGTCCGGCGACCCGGGCCTCGTCGGTGATGAGGACGAGCCGTCCGCCGTGACAGAGGGCCATGGCCAGTTCGAACGCGAAGACGTCGAAGCCGATGGAGGCGAACTGGAGGACCCGGCTGTCGTGTTCCAGGCCCATCCGGTCGACCGCGGTGGCGACCAGGCTGGCGATGCCCTCGTGCGGGACGACGACGCCCTTGGGACGGCCGGTGGAGCCGGAGGTGTAGATCACGTACGCGGCCTGGTCGAGGCCCGCCGGACCGCCGGCCGGCGGGGTTACGGGCAGGGCGTCGAGCTCGGCGGCCACGTCCGGGGCGTCGAGCAGCAGCACCGGGACACCGTCGACGCCGGGGATCTTCCCGGCGACGGGCTCGGTGCCGACCACGACGGCGGCGCCGGAGTTCTCGATCATGTAGCTGAGGCGGTCGCCGGGGTGGACGAGGTCCAGCGGCAGGAACGCGGCCCCGAGCTTCAGGGCGGCGAGGACCGTGGCGATCATGTCGACCGAGCGCGGGACGGCCACGCCGACGACGCTCTCGGCGCCGACACCGCGGGCGGCGAGCAGCCGGGCGAGCCGGTTGGCGCGGGCGTCGAGCCGCGCGTACGTCACCGAGCGGGAGCGCTCGACGACGGCGACGGCGTCGGGGCGCTCGGCCACCCACCGGGCGAAGAGCGCCGGCAGGGTCTCCTCTTCGACCTCGCGGGGCTGCCCGTTGAAGCCTTCGAGGACGAGGCGGTTCTCCTCGTCGGTGAGGATCCCGGCCTCGGACAGCGGCCGGTCGGGGGCCGCGGCCAGGATCGCGACCAGCCTGCCGAGGCGGTCGCCGATGCGCTCGGCGGTGTCCTGGTCGAAGAGTTCGGTGGCGAACTCCAGGCGGCAGCCGAGGGAGTCGGCGGCGCCGTCGGCCGAGGTGTGCTCGGTGAAGCTGAACACGAGGTCGAACTTGGCGGTGCCGATCCGGTGCGGCAGGTAGCCGGCGTCGAGTCCCGGCAGCCGCAGGCCCTCGTCCGTACGGGCGTGGTAGCCGACCATCACCTGGAAGAGCGGGTTCCGGGAGAGGGAGCGGGTCGGGTTGAGCTTCTCCACGACCGACTCGAAGGGCACGTCCGCGTGGGAGAACGCGGCGAGGTCGGTCTCCCGGACCCGGCCGAGGAGTTCGGTGAAGGACGGGTCCCCGCCGAGGTCGGTCCGGAGCACCAGGGTGTTGACGAAGAAGCCGACGAGCTCGTCGAGGGCCTCGTCGCCGCGGCCCGCGATGGGCGCGCCGATCGGGATGTCGGTGCCGGCGCCGAGCCGGTGGAGCAGGGCGGCCACGGCCGCGTGCGCGACCATGAACATGCTGGCGCCGGTGTCGCGGGCGAGCTGCCGCAGGCCCTCGTGGACGGTGCGGTCGAAGGTGATGTCGAGTTCGGCGCCGGTGAAGGCCGGGCGGGCGGGCCGCGGCCGGTCGGTGGGGAGTTCCAGTTCCTCGGGGGCGCCGGCGAGGGCCGTGCGCCAGTGCTCCAGCTGCCGGGCGGCGAGGCTGTCGGGGTCGGCCGGGTCGCCCAGGAGCTTCTGCTGCCAGAGGGCGTAGTCGGCGTACTGGACGGGCAGCGGCTCCCAGTCGGGCGCGGCGGCCGCGAGGCGGGCGGTGTAGGCGGTGGTCAGGTCGCGGAGGAAGGGGCGGTCGGACCACTCGTCGGTGGTGATGTGGTGGAGCAGCAGGACGACGACGTGCTCGTCGGGAGCCACCTCCACGACCGTGGCACGGATCGGCAGCTCGGAGGCGAGGTCGAACGGCCGCCGCACGGCGGCGTCCACGATGCCGGGCACCTCCTCCTCGGTGGCGCGCAGGTGTTCCACGACCGGGGCGGCCGTACCGGCGGGCAGGATCCGCTGGTACGCCTGGCCGTCGCTCGCGCGCTCGGCGAAGAGTGTCCGCAGGGCCTCGTGGCGGTCGGTCACATCGGCCAGGGCGGCGCTCCACGCCGCGCGGTCGAAGGTGCCGCGCAGCCGCATGACCAGGGGGAAGTTGTACGCGGCGGAGGTGCACTCGATCTGCTGGATGACCCACAGGCGCTGCTGGGCGTGCGAGAGCGGCAGTTCGTCGGGGCGCTCGGCCGCGACCAGGGCCGGGCGGGCGGTGCCGCGCGAGGCGGCCGCCCGCTCGACGAGTTCGGCGACGGTCGGCGCCTCGAACAGGTCGCGGATCGCCAGCTCGGCGTCGAGGGCGGTACGGGCCCGGCTGACGAGCCGGGTGGCGAGGAGCGAGTGTCCGCCGAGGTCGAAGAAGTCGCTGTCGATGCCGACGGCGCCCTCGGCCAGGCCGAGGACTTCCGCGAAGAGCCCGCACAGGGTCTCCTCCTGCGGGGTGCGCGGGGCGCGGCTGCTGCCCGTGCCGGTGAGGTCGGGGGCGGGCAGGGCCTTGACGTCGAGCTTGCCGTTGACGGTCAGCGGCAGGGTGGTGACGGGGACCAGGGCCGACGGGACCATGTAGTCGGGGAGGCGGGACCTGAGGTGCTCGCGGAGCTGCTTGACGAGGGTGTCGTCGTCCTCGCCGCCGGGGGTGGCGTCCTCGCGTACGACCGTGGCGTCCTCCCGTACGGCCGTGCCTTCCTCCCCTACGGCCGTGCCTTCCTCCCGCACGAAGTAGCCGACGAGGCGCTTGGTGCCGGCGGTCTCGTGGACGACGACGGCCGCGTGGGCGACCTCGGGGTGGGTGGACAGGGCCGTGGAGATCTCGCCGAGTTCGACGCGGTAGCCGCGGATCTTGACCTGGTCGTCGGTGCGGCCGAGGAAGTCGAGCAGTCCGTCGGGGCGCTGCCGGACGAGGTCGCCCGTCCGGTACATGCGCTCGCCGGGCTCTCCGAAGGGGTCGGCCACGAACCGCTCGGCGTTCAGCGCGGCCCGGTCGTGGTAGCCGCGGGCGAGGCCGGTGCCGGCGATGTACAGCTCGCCGGGGCAGCCCGGCGGGACGGGCCGCAGCATCGTGTCGAGGACATGGGCGCGGGTGTTGCGGATGGGCCGGCCGACGGTCGGGGTGGCGCTCTCGGTGGTGGAACCGCCGAGGGTGTTGATCGTGTACTCGGTGGGACCGTAGAGGTTGTACCCGTACGTGCCCTCGGTGCGGCGCAGCTGCGTCCACACCGTGTCGGAGACGGCCTCGCCGCCGAGGAGGACGAGCGCGGGCCGGTGCTTGCCCGCGGCCTCGTCCTGGTCGAGGAGACCCTCCTCGATGAGGAGCTGGGCGTAGGTGGGCGTCACGTTGACGACGTCGACGCGGTGCTCGTCGCAGTAGGCGACCAGTGCTTCGGCGTCGCGGCGGAGTTCCTCGTCGCAGACGTGCACCTCGTGGCCCTCGACGAGCCAGAGCAGCTCCTCCCACGACATGTCGAAGGCGAAGGACACGGTGTGCGCGATGCGCAGGCGCCGGCCTCCGGCGGAGGCGATGGCCGGGTCGAAGATCTCCTTCTGGTGGTTGAGCTGCATGTTCGTCAGGCCCCGGTAGGGGGTGACGACGCCCTTGGGGCGGCCGGTGGACCCGGAGGTGTAGATGACGTACGCCGGGAACTCCAGGCGGTCGGGCACCCCGTGGGCGAACGCGGGACGCTCGGCGTCGGTGATCCCCTCCCCGGAGAGCGCGGCGAGCTCGCTGAGCACGGCCTCGTCGTCGAGGAGGACTTCGAGGGCGACGGGGCCGTCCTCGCGCCGCAGCGTCGGGGCGACGGAGGTGGTGGACACCAGGCAGAGCGGCCCGGTGTCCTCGGCCATCAGCCGCAGCCGGTCGGCGGGGTGGTCGAGGTCGAGCGGCAGGTACGCGGCGCCGGTCCGCAGGACGGCGAACAGCGCGGCGACCATCTCGATGGACCGGGGCAGCGCGAGCGCCACGACCTTCTCGGGCCCGGCGCCCCGGGCGAGCAGCAGCCGGGCGAGCCGGTTGACCTGCGCGTCGAGTTCGGCGTACGTGAGGGCGCGCTCTCCGAAGACCAGGGCGACCGCGTCGGGGGTCCGGGCGACCTGGGCGGTGAGCATGTCGGCGACGGTCTCGTCCGGCACCGGTTCACGGCCCGACTCCCGGGCGGTGCGCAGGGCGGCGCTCTCCGCCGGGAGGAGCAGGTCCACGCCGACGGTGCGCGCGGACGCGGCGGTGGGTCCGGCGAGGGCCTCGGCGAGGCGGTCGAGGATCGTGGTGAACCGGGCGAGGATCGTGCGGGCGGCGTCCGCGTCGAAGAGGTCGGGGCGGGCGGCCAGGGTGACCTTCAGGCGTGTGCCCGGGGTGACGATCAGCGTGAGCGGGAAGTGGGTGCCGTCCACGTTCGACACGTCGGTGATGCCGTGGCGTTCGCGGAGGGCGGCGGCGCGGTCCTCGCCGTCGGCCGAGCGCAGGACGAAGAGGGTGTCGAAGAGGCGGCGGTGGCCGGACTCCTGCTGGAGGGTGCCCAGGCCCACGTACTCGTACGGCATGACGGCGGCGCGCTCGGACTGCATGCGGCGCAGCAGGGCGAGCAGCGGCTCGTCCGGGCTGAGGGCGACCCGGGCGGGGATCGTGTTCAGGAACATGCCGATGATGCCGGCCACGTCGGGTACGTCCGCCGGGCGCCCGGCGACGGCCGTGCCGAAGGCGACGTCGGCGCGGCCCGTCATGGCCGAGAGCACCAGGGCCCAGGCGGCGTTGAGGACGGTGTTCAGGGTGAGTCCGTGCCGGCGGGCAGCGGTACGGAGCCGGTCGCCGGCCTCCTTGGTGAGGAGGGCGTCGAAGTCCACCGGGATGACCGGGCCGGTGTCGCGCCCGGACGGGGCGAGCAGGGTCGGCTCGTCGAAGCCGGCGAGGGCCCCGCGCCAGGCGTCGAGGGCGGCCGAGGTGTCCTGGGCGTCCAGCCAGGCGAGGTGGTCGCGGTACGAGCCGGGCAGCGGGAGGCCCGTGGGGTCACCGGCCCGCTCGTACAGGGTGAACAGCTCCTCCAGGAACAGCCAGGCGGACCATCCGTCCCAGAGGATGAGGTGGTGGGTGACGACGAGCTTGTCACGGCCGTCCCCGAGGCGGATGAGGAGGAGCCGGCAGAGGGGCGCGGCGGAGAGGTCGAAGCGCTGCCTGCGGTCGGCGGCGAGGAGTTCCTCGGTCCGGGTCCGCTGCTCGTCGGCGGGCAGTCCGGAGAGGTCGGCCTCGACGAGCGGGATCTCGGCGCCGTCCACGATGAACTGGACGGGGCCGGGCAGGCCGTCGCTGGTGAATCCGGCGCGGAGGCCGGTGTTGCGGTCGAGGAGGGTGCGGCAGGCGGCGCGCAGCCGGTCGGCGTCGATCCGGCTGTCGAGGTCCAGGGTCTCCTGGGACTGGTAGACGTCGAGCGCGTCGCCCGCGTCGTAGGTGGCGTGGAAGTACATGCCCTCCTGGAGCGGGGAGAGCGGCCAGATGTCCGCGACGGGCAGCCCGGCGGCGGCGTGGACGCGGGCGGTCTCCTCCGGGGTGAGCTCCGGTCCGGCGAGCGGCGCGGGGGCCGGGGGTGCCGTGGGCGGCGCGGCGGCGGTCAGCTGGTCGAGGAGGGCGCGCAGTGCGGGGTCGACGGCGGCGCCGGACTGCTGCTGGAGGGCGAGGACGGCCTGGAGGGCGGCGGCTGCCTGCCCGGCGTCGGTGGCGGAGACGGTCACGCCGTCGGAGTGCACGGGTACCTCGGTGGAGTCGGTGGTCGGGGGCGCCTCGGCGTCCCCGTGGGTGGCGGCGGCCGCGGCGAGGGCGGCGGGGGTGCGGTGCTCGAACACGTCGCGGGGGCTGAGCGTCAGGCCCCGCTCACGCGCCCGCGTGGCGACGGCGATGGAGCTGAGGCTGTCGCCGCCGAGGACGAAGAAGTCGTCGTCCACGCCGGTTCCGGGGACGCCGAGGACCGCGTCGAAGATCGCGCACAGGGCGCGCTCGCGGTCGTCGCGCGGCGCGCGGCCGGCGGCCCGGGGCGCGGTCTCGGGGGCGGGCAGGGCGTTCTGGTCGAGCTTGCCGCTGGGTGTCAGCGGAAGGTCGGCGAGGACGACGACTTCTTCGTCCT
>NZ_LIPQ01000589.1 GCF_001418135.1 Streptomyces aureus | reverse complement strand
CCGCCGCCCGCGGGCGGCGGACCGGCAGGTGTCCCCGCTACTGGTCGATCTTGTCGTCGACCAGCTTCTTGACGTTCTCCCAGGCCTTGGCCGGGTCGGTGCCGCGCTGCTCGATGTCGAGGATTCCGTTGTCGGTGAGGAAGGTCTTGACCTGGCCGTCGTAGCGGCTGATGACGGCGGGGGTGATCCCGGACGCCGCGCTGGAGAAGATCTTGCCGACGGGGGTGTCGCCGAAGTACGGCAGCTTCGCCTCCTGGACGGCCGTGGAGGTGAGCGTGTCCTTGGACGAGGGGATGTTGCCGTTGACCGCGAAGACCTTGGCGTGCTGCGCCGGGGCGGTCAGCCAGGCGGCCAGTTCGGCGGCCTCCTTGGTGTGCTTGCCCGCCTTGGGCACGGCGAGGAAGGAGCCGCCCCAGTTGCCGGCGACCGGCGGCGCGGCGATGTCCCACTTGCCCTGGTTGGCGGGTCCCGCCTGGTCCTTGATGATGCCGGTCATCCAGCTGGGGCAGGCGACGGTGGCGAACTTCGAGTTCTTGAAGGCGGCGTTCCAGGTGCCCTTCTCGTCGAACTGGCGCAGCTTGGCGGTCAGTCCGCCCTGGGCGGCCTTGACCGCGGTGTCCCAGGCGTTCTTCACGCCGGGGCTGTTCTCCCAGTCGAGTTCGCCGCTGGTGTTGGCGTACTGCACCGGGTCGCTGGAGACGACGGCGTTGAAGAGACCGCTCGCCGAGTCGTGGAAGGCGGTGCCGGCGGGCGCGGCCGCCTTGTACTTCTCGCCGGTCGCGATGAACTTGGCCCAGTCGCCGGACCACAGCTTGCCGACGGCGTCGCGGTCGGTGGGCAGCTTGGCCTTGGCGAAGAGGTCCTTGTTGTAGCAGATGGCCATGGGGCCGATGTCGGTGCCGAGGGCGATGACCTTGCCGTCGCCCGTCGTCGCCTGCTTGACCTTCCAGTCGAGGAAGGCGTCGGTCTTCGCGCCGCCCTCCTTGCCCAGGTCGACCCACTTGTTCGCCATCGCCGTGCCGGTCGCCTCGGCGATGTAGCCGACCTCGACGGCCTGGATGTCGGCGACGCCGCTGTTCTGGGCGAGGCGCAGCTTCAGCGTGTCCCAGTACTTCTGACCGTCGGAGACGTTCGACTCCTCGATCTTGATGTTCGGGTGGAGCCGCTCGTACTCGGCGTAGAGCTTCGCGCCGGTCTTGTTGTCGTAGCCGAAGGAACCGAAGGTCCCGATCCGCAGCGTGATCTTCTCGGTGCCCTGGCCGCCCCCGCCGCCCTTGCCGCCGTTGTCGTCGTCGCTGCCGCAACCGGTGAGCAGGGTCGTGCCGGTCACGACGACGGCGACCGCCGCGATCGCCGCACGGCGTCCGCGTCTGCTGCTGGAAGTGCGCATTCCACTCTCCTCGTCCAAGGTGGTGCTCGTTGTGCGCCAAGAGGTCCGGCCGGCTGATCGCGGCTCGGCGGCGCCTGCCAGGACCTGATGCAAGGCTGTGCGCGTCCCGGATGGGAGCGCTCCCACGTCGTTGCCGGAAGGTTGCTGCCTGGCGGGTGCGGGTGTCAAGACATGAACGCGGATTCGTTACCGGAAGGTTTTCCGGGGGTTTCGCGTAGCTGGGCGGGGGCGGTCGCGTCATCTCCTGAACGCACCTCGTGGCGCGGGAGCGGGGCGTGAACTAATGTGGGAGCGCTCCCATCTCCGTTGTCGTCTCCGGCGGGACCGTGGTGAGCAGCGCGTTGTCCTACGAGGGGAGTTCGGGAGTTGTGAGCGGACGGCAGAGCGGCAGACCCACCCTGGAGCAGGTCGCGGCCAGGGCCGGGGTCGGCCGGGGCACGGTCTCCCGGGTGATCAACGGCTCCCCCCGGGTGAGCGAGCAGACCAGAACGGCCGTCGCCAGAGCAGTCGCCGAACTCGGCTACGTGCCCAACCAGGCCGCCCGCGCGCTCGCCGGCAGCCGTACGGACGCGATCGCGCTCGTCATTCCCGAGGCCGAGGCCCGGCTGTTCGCGGAGCCGTACTTCCTCGACCTGATCCGCGGGGTCAGCGCCGAACTCGCCGAGGCCGACAAACAGTTGCTGCTCACCCTGGTCCGCAGCGAGCAGGAACGGCAGCGCTTCGAGCAGTATCTGGCCGCCCAGCGCGTCGACGGCGTCCTGCTCGCCTCCGTCCACGGCGACGACCCGCTGCCCGACCGGATCAGGGAACTCGGCCTGCCGGTCGTCATGAACGGACGCCGCTCCGAGGCCGAGCCCGTGCCGTACGTCGACTCCGACAACATCGGGGCCGGCCGGGCTGCCGTCGCCCACCTCGTGGGACGCGGGCGGAGCAGGATCGCGACCGTCACCGGACCGCCCGACATGTACGTGGCCCGCGCCCGGCTCGGCGGCTACCGGGCGGGGCTCGCGGAAGCCGGACTCGCCCCCGACGAAGAACTGGTCTCCGCGGGCGACTTCACCGAGGAGGGCGGGCGGAGGGCGATGCGGCTGCTGCTCGACCGCAGCCCGGACCTGGACGCCGTCTTCGCCGCCTCCGACGTCATGGCGGCCGGCGCGCGGGGCGCGCTGCGGGAGGCGGGCCGCCGGGTCCCCGAGGACGTGGCCCTCGTCGGCGTCGACGACTCACCGGTGGCGCGGCTCATGGACCCGCCGCTGACGAGCGTGCGGCAGCCGATCGAGGAGATGGGCCGCACGATGGCCCGGATGCTGCTCCAGCACATCGCGGGCGGCCCTGAGGACGCCCCGAAGCGGGTCCTGCCCACGGAACTGGTGGTACGGGGCTCCTGCTGACGGCCCGCCGGGCTCGGACGGCGCCGGGCGGAGCCTCCGTCACCAGCGCTCGTACGCGGAGAAGGGGCGGCCGCTGTCGGCCGGGTGGAGGGCGATGAGCAGCTCCCGGTACGGGACCAACTCCCGCACGAAGGTGACCGGGTCGCGGAAGACGCGCTCCTCCAGCGTAGGGGAACGGTGATCATCCGTACCGCCGGGGGCGGGGCGGGACCGCGAGAGAACAGGCCGGACGGGGACTTCGGGCCCGTCCGGCCTGCTTCACCTCCGCTCCTTCTCAGGGGGTGCCCGTCCCGCTTCCGCCGCGACGGGCGGGCACCCCCTCCGGAGGTCCTACAGCGCCGGGTGGGCGTTCTTCAGGAGCTCCTGGAACTGGGCCGAGAACCACTGGCCCGAGATCGGGGCGTCCGGCAGCGCGCCCGACATGCTGTTCCCGTTACGGGCGTTGCCCGTGTACGTCGGGTCGCACATCCGGTCGAAGCCCTTGCCCTCGTTGTTCGGGATCTCCTTGCTGGCGCCGTCGGACTCGCCCGGGGGCTTGACCCAGACGTACGCGTCGATCCCCGCGGCGGGTGCCGCCTGGGGCCGCTCGCCGAGGCCCGCGCCGGACTGGTTGCACCAGTTGCCGAGGTGGATGCGACGGTCGTACTTGCCGCCGTTGACGTACGTGTCGACGGTGGTCGTCGGGCCCGCGGCGGTGGGCCGGGCGGTGCCGCCCCAGCCGTTGCGGGAGGTGTCGATCAGCATGCCGAGGTTGCTGTCGAAGCCGAGCGAGACGAGCTTGGCGCGCATCGCCTGGGCGTAGGACAGCTCGTCGGTGTACCGGTTCCAGTCGACCCACTTCGACTGGCGCACGGAGACGCCGTTCACGCTGTCGTTGATGGTGAAGTGGTCCTCCTTCAGGGCGCTGTAGTTGGCGGTGTTCACGATGAAGCCGTGGACGTTGGCGACCGTGGAGCCCTCGGCCGTGGCGGCCTGCTTGAACAGCTCGGCGGAGGCGCCGAAGTTGTCGTCCCAGCCCAGCCAGCCGTGGTGGCCGGCGTCCACGTAGTTGTAGACGTTGCCGATCGCGCCCAGCTTCTTGAGCGCGTAGCCGACGCCGGTGATGTAGTTGCCGTTGGCCTTCATGACGTCGCAGTTGGCCGTGGCGGTCGGCCGTCCCGAGACGTTGGTGACCAGGTTCGGCAGCGAGTCGATCTCGACCGTGGTGACGATCCGCAGGCCCGCGTACTTCGGATCGGCGAGGATCGCGGCGATCGGGTCGATGTACTCGGTCTTGTAGCGGCCGATCTCGGTCGGGCCGAGCTCGCCGTTGGAGGCGAGCGCGGCACAGTCGCGGCCCGGCAGGTTGTAGACGACCAGCTGGACGACGAGCTCGCCGGAGCCCTTCTGCTTCAGGGCCTCGTCGAGGTGGGCGCGCAGGCCCATGGAGCCGGCGGAGCCGTTGACGGCGGCGATCCGGTCCAGCCAGACAGCGGTGGGCTGGTTCGAGATCTTGGTGCCGCCCGGCTCGGCAGCCGCCTTCGCGGACCATTCGGGGTTCACGTACACCTTGGCGCCGGCGTACGGGTTGTCGGCCTTGGTGCCGGCCGGCGCCAAGGTGTACGTG
>NZ_LIPQ01000588.1:432-3055 GCF_001418135.1 Streptomyces aureus | reverse complement strand
CGTCCGCGCCCTCGACGGCGTCGATCTCGACTTCCGCGCCGGGACCTTCACCGCCGTCATGGGCCCCTCCGGCTCCGGCAAGTCCACGCTGCTCCAGTGCGCGGCCGGGCTCGACCGGCCCACCTCCGGGCAGGTGGAGGTCGGCGGGGTCGCCCTCGAAGGGCTGAGCGAGCGGCGGCTGACCCTGCTGCGGCGGGACCGGATCGGTTTCGTCTTCCAGTCCTTCAACCTGCTGCCCGCCCTCACGGCCGCGCAGAACGTCGCCCTGCCCCTCCGGCTCGCCGGCCGCCGCCCGTCCCGTACCGAGGTCCGGGAGGCGCTGGCCCGGGTCGGGCTCGCGGGGCGGGAGCGGCGCAGGCCGGGCGAGTTGTCGGGCGGACAGCAACAACGGGTGGCGATCGCGCGGGCGTTGATCACGCGGCCGGCCGTTCTCTTCGGCGACGAGCCGACCGGCGCGCTCGACTCGACGACGAGCCGCGAGGTGCTCGACATGCTGCGGGAGCTGGTCGACCGGGACGGTCAGACGATCGTCATGGTCACCCACGACCCGGTGGCGGCGGCCCGCGCGGACCGCGTGGTCTTCCTGGTCGACGGACGTGTGGCGGGCGAGCTTCCGGCCCCGACGGTGGCGGCGGTCGCGGAGCGGATGACCGCGCTTGAGACGGTCGCGCCGGTCGCGGAGCCGGGTCCGGCCCACGCGGCCGCCTCCCCCTCCGGGAGCGTCTCGTGCTGACCGTCGTCCTCTCCGGCCTCCGTGCCCGCTGGGCCTCCTTCCTCGGCGGGTTCGTCGCCCTCGCGCTCGGCGTGGGGCTGCTCGCCACCATGGGCCTCGGGCTGTCCGCGACCTTTCACCCGCCCGAGCGTCCTCCTCAGCGGTTCGCCTCCTCGCCCGTCGTGGTGCAGGGTCAGGTCCGGCTGACACTGGACGTACGGCGCGGACCCGGACCCGGGTCCGTGGCGCAGCGGCTCGACCGCCCACAGCCTGTGGACAACGAACTGCTCCGCGAGCTCGGGGCCCGCTGGACGGTCACCTCCTCCGGCGGCCCCGACGCCGTCGGCGTCGACGCCCCCGCCGCCGAGGTCCGCGCCCTCGTCGGCGATCGTGCCCAGGTCCTCACCGGCGACGAACGGCGGCGCGCCGACCCCGGCCACGACCGGGACGCCGACGCTCTCGTCGGCGTCAACGCCCTCCTCGGCACCTCCGGCGGCGTCACCGCCTTCGTCTCCGTCTTCGTCGTCGCCTCCACCTTCGCCTTCGCCGTCGCCCTGCGCCGCCGCGAGTTCGGGCTGCTCAGGACCGCCGGAGCCACCCCCGGACAGATCCGCCGCCTCCTCCTCGTCGAGGCCGCGGCGCTCGGCGTCCTCGCCTCCGCCGCCGGGTGCGCGCTCGGCGCGGCCGGCGCGCCGCTGCTCGCCCGGACCCTCGTCGACGGCGGCCTCGCGCCCGGGTGGTTCACGGTCGGCGGCCCGGCCTGGCCCTTCCACGCGGCGTTCTGGACGGGCGTGACGGTCGCCCTGGCCGGGGCGATCGCCGCGTCCCGGCGGGCCGGGAGGGTCGGCCCGACGGCCGCGCTCCGCGAGGCCGACGTCGACGCCGACCCCCTGCCCCTCGGCCGGGCCCTGCTGGGCACGGGACTGCTCCTGGCCGGCCTGGGCCTCCTCGTCTGGACGTACGCGACCGACCCGTCCGCGCTGCTCAAGCGGAAGACGTACACGACCCTGCCGATGCTCCTGATCACCGGCATCGCCCTGCTCTCCCCGCTCCTGGTCCGGCCGGCGGCCCGGCTGCTGAGGCTGCGGGGGGCCGTGGGGACGCTGGTACGGGAGAACAGCGCCGCCTCCGTCCGCCGTACGGCCGCCGTCGCCGCCCCCGTCCTCGTGACCGTGGCGCTCGCCGGGACGCTCTTCGGCTCGGCGACGAGCGTCACGCGCGCGAAGGGCGCCGAGGGGCGCGAGCAGACGGCCGCGGCGTACGTCGTGACAGGCCCGGCCCTGAGGCCGGTGGCGGCGCCCGGCGGGGCCGTCGTCTCCCCCACGGGGCCGACCTCGGTCTTCGTACGGGACGGGGACGCGGCCGTCGTGAAGTACGGGGCGCGGGCGGTCACCGATCCGGCGGCCTTCGCCGAGCTCGCCCGGCTGCCCGTGGTCGCCGGCGATCCGCGGGACCTCGACGACCGGTCGATCGTCGTCAACGAGGAGTTCGAGCGGCGCCGGGTGGGCGAGACCGTCGAGGTCTGGCGGGCGGACGGGACCGGTCCGGTACGGCTCCGGGTCGCGGCCGTCCTCGCCCTCGGGACCGGCGACAACGGCCCGTACGTCACCCGGGCGAACGCCCCCGGCTCCGTCCCTGACCGGATCGACGCACGTGGCGGCGGTACGGCCACGGTGCGGGCGCTGGAGGCGAGCGGCGGCACCGTCAGGACGGCCGACGCGTGGGCCGACGCCGCGCGCGCGCCGAGCGGCAGCCCGCAGGCCCGGCTCGGCATGGTCCTGGTCCTCGGCATCGCCCTCGTCTACACGGTGATCGGCCTCGCCAACACCCTGCTCATGGCGACCTCCGTACGCGGCGGGGAACTGGCCTCCCTCCGGCTCGCCGGGGCCACCCGGGCCCAGATCCTGCGGG
>NZ_LIPQ01000588.1:0-348 GCF_001418135.1 Streptomyces aureus | reverse complement strand
CGCCGCGTCGGCCCTCCCCGCGTGGCGCCTGACGCGCTGAGCGGCGATGGTGGGACGGACGGGGCGGTGACCGGGGTCGGAGCCGGGTCACCGCCCTGTCCACGCACGTCCACGCCCGGTCCTGGCCCCTCCGCGCCCGGTCCCGGCCCCTCCGCGCGCCTGTCCACGCACGTCCGGCCCCCTCCACGCCCGTCCACCCGTGCGGAAACGCCTTGCGGCGCGCTCCGGGGGGACGGCAGGACCCGCGGGACACGCAGAACCCACAGAACCCGAAGAACCCGCAGGAAGAGCCCTGGACAGCACCGGAACCGGGACACACCCCCGTGCCGCCCCGGCCCCGGCTCAGGC
>NZ_LIPQ01000587.1 GCF_001418135.1 Streptomyces aureus | reverse complement strand
GCGCTGACCCGTTCGCGCGTCCCCCTCGGACCGTCAGCCTCGGGAGCGGGCGCGCGAACGGGTCAGCGCGAGCGCACCGCCGCCGGCCACGAGGAGCGCGAGCGCCCCGCCCGCGATGTACGGGGTGGTGGAGCTGCCGCCGGTCTCGGCGAGGTTCTGGGTGGGCGTGGTGCCGCCGTTGTTGGTCTTGATGCCGCCGGCGTCGCTCGGCTCGGCCGAGGGCTGCTGCGTGGGCTGCTCCGAGGGCCGCTCGCTGGGCTCCTGGGTGGGCTGCCCGGTCGGCTTCCCGGTGGGCTGCTCCGTCGGGGCCGTGCCCTTGGGCGTCTCGCAGGTGGCCTCGGCGAGCGTCACGGTGCCGTTGACCTCGGCGACGCCGAGCTTCAGCGGGTCGACCTCCACCTTGAGTTCGAGGGCGGTCGCGGCCGCGGTGCGCGAGGTGGTGGACGTACGGGACAGGTCGAGGGTCACCTTTCCGACACCGGGCACGCCGACCTGGGTCCGGCCGCCGGTGGAGAGGGTGGTCTTCTTGCCGAAGACGATGACGTGACCGAGGACGTTGGACTCGGCGACCGGCTCCTTCCCCACCTCGCACAGCGCCTTGGAGGTCACCTTCTGGACCTCGATGAGCGAGAGCAGCGGGATTCCGGGTACGTGGACCTTGGCCTTGACGAGGTTCACGTACCCCTCGGCCTTCTTCTCGTCCACGGTGGCCTCCGAGGTGGCGACGTCGGCGGCGAGGATGTCGATCGGCTTGCCCCCCTCGGCCCCCTGCACCTTCACGGAGAGCGCGGTCTCGTTCTCGGTCTCCGGCGCCTCGACCTCGTTGAGGGAGACCCGCAGCGGCACGTCGACCGTCTTGTCGAGGAGGGAGACGTCGAGGCCGGTCCGCAGGACGACGGCGGTGGCGCGCCCTTCGCCGCCCGTGGCCTGGGCCGCCGGGGCCGCGAGGAGCACCGGGCCGACGGCCAGGGCGGCGACGGTCGCGGCGGCGGCGGTACGGCGTGCGGGCGTGCGGAAGGTGTTGCTGTTCAAGATGGTGGAACCCCCACAAGAGACATGGCGTCGCCGGCCGCTCACCACGGGGACGGTGGGTCGGCGCGGCCTCGGCGACTTGAGACACCGGAATCTTTACGCACGGAGAGTGAACCGACAGTCGCCTGACGTGAGTTCACTCCAAAGGGGGGTTTCCGTGTTCATATTCGATTTCTTTCGACACAACCGTTCCCGGGCGTCCCGCGTCTTTCGCACACGAGGGCAGACAGCGGGCCCCCTGGGAAGGGTGAGAACGAGCCGCCGTGCGCCGGGGTAACGGATCGTCAACCCGGCGCATCAGGAGAGGGCGGTCAGCTCGCGCGCCAGTACCCGAGCGCGTGGACGCGCTCCTTGGGCAGTGCGAGTTCCTTGCGCGCGTACGTGGCGAGGGTCCGGGTGGTCGCGGTGTCGCAGGCGATCCAGAGGTACGGGTCGGAGTCCGCGAGGGCGGGGAGCTCGGCCTTCACACGGGCGACGAGGTCGGCCCCGTCGTTCCCGCGCGGCACCCTGCGCATTTCGTGGTGCTCGGGGTCGAGCCGGACCGGCAGCTCCTCGTCGGAGGCGTGCTGGGTCTCGAACCAGACGGTGGCGGGGACGCCCGGGAGCGCGTCGAGCAGGGAGTTGACGGCGGGCAGCGACGCCGGATCGCCGACCACGAGGAGCCGTCCGGGGCGCGGCTCCGGGGCGTCGAATCCGGTCCCCTGGAGGGTCGCCTCGACGGTGTCGCCCGGGGCGCAGGCGCGGGCCCAGCGGCTGGCGACACCGTCGTGGAGGGCGAACTCCAGACTGAAGGTGCCGGCCTCCTGGTCGGGGTCGACCAGGGTGTACGCGCGCTGGTGCGGCCTGCCCGCGTTCTCGAACCAGATCCGGACCCACATCGTGGGGTGGATCCCGGCGGCGGCGAGCAGACCCCCGTCCGTGAAGTGCACCCTGCGGTAGTCCTCGGTGACCTGTTCGGCCCCCGTCACGGTGAACGTGAAGTCCTTGCCCCGCATCAGCTTGAGAACGGCACCCTGCCAGCCGTGACCCACCGCAATCCCCTCCCCTGAACTCCTGTAGATTAATTTAGGTCAGCCTAACCTAAGAAAATTGCAGAAGACATGGCCGAAGACCATGTCGGGAACATGGACGGGATCGGGGTCTCCGTGAGCATCGAGGTCTACCGGGACGCGTGGGGCGTCCCCCATCTGCGCGCCGCGGACCAGGACGAACTCGCCTTCGCGCAGGGCCGGGTCACCGCCCGCGACCGGGCCTGGCAGCTGGAGGTCGAGCGGCACCGCGCCCAGGGCACCACGGCCGCCTTCCTCGGCTCCGCCGAACTCGGCTGGGACACCTTCGCCAGGCGCTCCCGGCTCGCCGACACCGCCCGCCGCTGCTTCGAGCGGCTCGAACGCGAGGACGCGCGGACGGCGGCGTGGGTACGCGCGTACGTGGACGGGGTCAACGACGGCCTGGCGGAAGGGGCCGGGCGGGCGCCCGAGTTCGCCGAGACCGGCCTCGCGCCCGGCCGGTGGGAGCCGTGGACCCCGCTCGCCGTCTGGCTGACGACCCACATCCTGTTCGCCGGCTTCCCCACCAAGCTGTGGCGCGAGGAGGTCGCCCGGCGGCTCGGCGAGGAGTGGACGGAGCTCTTCGCGACCGACGGACCGGGAACCTCGGGCTCCAACGGCTGGCTGGTCGCGGGCGGACGGACCGCGAGCGGGGCGGCCCTGGTGGCCGGCGACCCGCACCGCTTCATCGAGGCGCCCGGCGTCTACCAGCAGATCCGGCTCGCCTGCCCCGCGTACGACGTGGTGGGCATCGCCGTGCCCGGCATCCCCGGACTCGCCCACTTCGGCCACACCGGGCCGGTGGCCTGGGCGATCACCAACGCGATGTCGGACTACCAGGACCTCTACCGGGAGCGGCTGCGGCGGCTCCCGGACGGCGGAGTGGAGGCGTACGGCCCCGAGGGCTGGCGCCCGGCGACGACGCACACCGAGACGATCGAGGTCGCGGGCGGTGAGCCGGTCGTGGTCGAGGTGATCGAGACCGACCGGGGTCCGGTGATCATCGGAGTGGACGACGAGCCAGGAGGCGCCGCCTCGGAGGGTGCCGCGGAGGGCGCCGCCTCGGAGGGCGCCGCGGCGGACGGGGCCTCACGGGACGGGGCCCGGCAGGACCGCCCCCCGCGGGACCCGGCCCCGCAGGACCCGGCCCCGGTCTGGGAGGCCGTCGCTCTGCGGTACCCGCCGCGTGTCACCGGCCGGCTCGGATTCGAGGTGCTGCCCGCGCTGCTGCGCGCCCGGACCGTCGCCGACGTGGACACGGCCCTCGACGGCTGGGTCGAGCCGGTCAACGTCGTCCTGGCCGCCGACACCGAGGGCGGTCTGCTGCACCGGGTCGCCGGCCAGGTGCCCGTCAGGCACCGGGCCAACTCGCTGCGGATCGTGCCCGCCTGGGACCCCGCGCACGCGTGGGAGGACGCTCCGGCGCCACTGCCCCGCGCGGAGGTGGACGGTCACGCCGTGATGGCCAACGCCCGGGGCCTCGCCGCGCCGCTGGGCATCGAGTTCGCCCCGCCGCACCGGGCGGA
>NZ_LIPQ01000586.1 GCF_001418135.1 Streptomyces aureus | reverse complement strand
CGACGGCAGACGGGATGGGAGCTGGGGAGCCGCGTGGACGTCGAACCGGCTGTCAGTGGCGCCACCTGCGCTCCCGCCCGCTACTCAACGAGCGTAACCAGGCCCACAGAATTACCGTGGAGTTATCGACCGATGAGACGTCCGCACAGACCCCGGCGACGGCTTTGGGGCAGGGCAGCGGACTGGACCTCATTCGCGCTGAAGAACATCGATGCCACCTAATCTGAAGATCAAGCGAACAACGCGAGGTGTGGCATGGGATGGGCATTTGAGCTTCGTCATGCGAATATCGCAGCCTACCTCACGCAGTCAAACGAGCGTGTGCCTACCTTGACCGGAGCTGAACTCCTTGAGTTTCTTTCAACCATGGAGCAGGCAGACAGGTTTCTGATATCAAGCAATCGGACGTTTACATACCTGTTCCCGCTCTACGCCAGAGAATCGCACCAGCGCCTACAAGCCGAACTGGCAAACCATGACCGCCCCCTAGATCAGTCGCAGGTCGAACGGGCGCTCGCCGGCCTGCGCGGAGCATTCCAATCATACGATCTGTATCTCATGCCAGTAGGAAGCCCCACTGCAGGGCGAGCAGATTCATTTGCTAAGTGGGCGGCTCGCGCCACGGGAAACAAAATACTAGTACTCTTGCCCACTGACCACAACGGAAAGGAGACCTTGGACATATTCGACCCGGCTCCACCAATTCAAGAAGTTGCCAGACGGCCCGAGAATTGGCCTGGCGTGCTCTTTTGGCTCGGAACAGGAGAAACGACCTTCGCCCCGATCCAACAGGCCGAAACTATTTTTGGTCAACTGAAGGGGATACTGGAATCCGGCACCAAGGCCTTGGCCGCTGCAATCAACAATTACAACCACCCGACCACGCAAGAACGGCACGGAAAGATCCTGCACCTGAGCGACCTTCACTTCGGCAGCGCAGATGCCTTGAGGCGTGAGCCATACCTGGAGACGCACCTCGAGGAAATTCGGGGCGAGTTCGACCGAGTGGTCATAACAGGGGACCTATTCGATGACACTCAAGAGGAAGATTACCTGGGGTTCTTCCGCTTCTGGTCATCCCTTCAAAGACGCGGCAGCAAGGAGCCGATCCTCGTCCTCGGCAACCACGATCAGCGAACCTTCGGAAACAAGCTTGCAAGCCTAGGCGAGGACTACAGATTTCTTCAACGCCTCGACCTGAGTCCAGTGGTGATCGATGACGACCTGCAGTGCACGTTCTTGCGTTTCAATTCATCCGAAGGCGGGAACTTTGCGCGTGGCAAAATCTCACAAACCCAGCTACTAGAAGTTGGCACAATGTTTGACATCAAGCGCAAGCATCGCCCTGAGATTGCAAACTATCCGAAAATCGCCCTATTGCATCACCATCCCTACCCGTATGCACCAGAAGAGAG
>NZ_LIPQ01000585.1 GCF_001418135.1 Streptomyces aureus | reverse complement strand
TCGTACTGCATCGGCGCGGGGTACGAGGCGATGCGTCCGGCGGCACCCCGGCCCGCCCCCGCGCCGATGCAGTACGACGACCCGTACAACCGCCCCTACCAGGGCGGAGGCTACTGACCGGCTTTCACCCTCCGGACGGCGTCGGGTCCGGAGCGGCTGGCAGGATGACCGCATGTCGACTCCTTCACTCCGCTCCGTCCACGTCCATCCGGTGAAGGCCATGCGTGCGCTGGCCCCCGCGGAGGCCGAGGTCCAGCCCTGGGGGCTGGCCGGGGACCGTCGCTGGGCCGTCGTCGACGCGGCGGACAAGGTCGTGACCCAACGCCGTCACCCCCGGATGGCGTTGGCCACGGCGGAGCCGCTGCCGGGCGGCGGGGTAGTCCTCTCCGCGTCCGGTCTCCCGCCGCTGACGGTCGAGGTACCGCACCCCTCGGCCACGGTCACGGTGGAGATCTTCGACAAGCCGGTGGAGGCGGTGCCGGCCGACCCCGAGGCGGCCGGCTGGCTCTCGGCGTACCTGGAGGGCGAGTTCCGGCTCGTCCACATGGACGCGCCCGAGCACCGGCGTCCGGTCGACCCTGACTTCGCGCTGCCCGGGGAGACGGTGAGCTTCGCGGACGGCTATCCGCTGCTCGTCACCACCACGTCGTCCCTCGACGCACTCAACTCCCTGATCGCGCAGGGAGACCACGCACATGAGGGCCCGCTTCCCATGAACCGGTTCCGGCCGAACCTCGTGATCGAGGGCGTCGCTCCCTGGGCGGAGGACGGCTGGACGCGGCTCGCCGTCGGAGAGGTCACCTTCCGGGTCGCGCGCCCGTGCGGGCGCTGTGTCGTCACCACGACGAACCAGTTCACGGCCGAGCGCGGCAAGGAGCCGCTGCGGACCCTGGCCCGGCACCGCAAGAGCGACGGCCGGGTCGTCTTCGGCCAGAACCTCGTCCCCGAGCACACCGGCACCGTCCGGGTCGGCGACGAGGTGAAGATCCTGGACTGAGCCGCTTTCCCTCCGCGCCTTCCGGCAGGACCGGAGCCTTCCCTCCGCGCCTTCCGGCAGGACCGGGCCACGAAACCCCTCAGGACCCCCTCACACCTCACCGACCCGACAGGCGGGGAACCCGCCTCCGGGGCACACTCGTTGGAGGAGCTGTGAACAACGAGGGGGTTCCGGCGTGCGCGCTGCCATCGGACTCTGGCGCTGGCGGCACAATCCCCTGCGCCGGACCACGGATCTCGTCGAAGCCTGGGTCGCCCTCGTGGCGGTCGCGCTGCTCTGCCTCCTCGTGCCCCTGACCGGCTGGGCCGCCGGCGCCTCCGCCCACGGCTCGCTCCAGCGCGCGGTCCGCGTCCAGCAGGAACAGCGGGTGCCGACGACGGCCAGGGTGCTCAGGCCGGCCGACCGGCCTTCGGGCGGCCCCAGGACCGCCGAGGCGGCCGGCGAGGAGCGTCTGCGCCGCTCCGTCGTGGCCGAGTGGACCGCACCCGACGGATCGGCCCGTACGGGGACGGTGACGACGGCCCGGCGGACCTCCGCACCGGGCGCCGCCTTCCCCCTCTGGACCGACCGGACCGGACACCCCGTGGCTCCGCCGATGCACGCGGACACCGCCCGCGCCCACGCGATCGTCGCCGGTCTGACGGCCGCTCTGCTCGCGGGGCTCATGGTCGAGATCGTCCGCCGCCTCGCCGTACGCCGCCTGGTGCTGACGCGGTACGCGCGCCTCGACCGCGCGTGGGCGGCGACCGGACCAGACTGGGGCCGCACCGGAACCGGCAGCTGACCCACGCTCGGACCCCGGTCGAACGGGGGGCGGGATCCGGCCTCCGACCGACTTCCGGCAGCGCCGCCGCGCGACCGAGCCCGACCGACCTCGACCATCGGCGACCGTCCCCTGACCGGGCGTGACATGCGCCCGGCGCCCGCCCCGCCGCGGGTACACGTGCGGGTCCGCGACCCGTCAACCCCGTGCCCTCGCGCGCGCTACGGTGGGGCATCGGATCAGCGGCGAGGCATGAGGCGGGGGCAGGACACACCCATGGCACAGGGCACGGTCCAGGTGACGCACACCGGCACATCGCGGTGGCGGCGCCGCACGGGTGAGTACCCCTCGCTCGCCGCCGCACTCGAGGCGGCCGGGGACGGAGACGTGCTCACCATCGCTCCCGGCACCTACCGGGAGAACCTCGTGGTGCGGCGGGCCGTCACCCTGCGCGGCCCCGAGGGCTTGATCGGCTCGGTGCGGATCGCCCCGCCGGACGGGGTGCCGCTGACGCTGCGCGCCTCCGTCACCGTCCAGGACCTCCACATCGAGGGGCAGGACGTCGCCGCACCGGCGCTGCTCGTCGAGGACGGCACCCCCGAGCTGCTCGACCTGCGGATCATGACCCGCTCGGCGGCCGGGATAGAGGTGCGGGGCGCGGCCAGGCCGACGGTCCGCCGCTGCACCGTCGACAATCCCGCCGGGGTCGGCATCGCCGTGGTCGACGGCGCGGGCGGGGTGTTCGAGGAGTGCGAGGTGGTCTCCGCCGGGCAGGCCGGCATCTCCGTGCGGGGCGGCGCGCATCCGCGGCTCGAACGCTGCCGGGTGCACCACGCCTCCGGCGCCGGGATCGCCGTGACCGGTGAGGGCAGCGGACTCGAAGGGGTCGGCTGCGAGGTGTACGAGATCAAGGGCGCGGGCCTCCAGATCGCGGCCCGTGCGACCGCCCATCTGACCGACTCCTCGGTGCACCGCACCTCGGGCGACGGCATCACGCTCGACACCGACGCGGTGCTCACGCTCTCCGACTGCGACATCCACGACGTCCCGGAGAACGCCGTCGACCTGCGCTCGCGCTCGGTCCTCACGCTGACCCGGTCGACCGTCCGCCGCTTCGGCCGCAACGGCCTCTCGGTGTGGGACCCCGGGACCCGGGTGGACGCCAACCAGTGCGAGATCCACGACAGCACGGGCGACTATCCGGCGGTGTGGGTGAGCGACGGGGCGACCGCCGTCCTCGACGCCTGCCGGGTGCACGACGTACCGGACGCGCTGTTCGTCCTCGACCGGGGTTCGCGTGTGGACGTCGTCGACAGCGATCTGTCGCAGGTGCGGAACACGGCGGTGTCGGTGAGCGACGGCGCGACGGCTCAGCTCGACGACTGCCGGATCCGGGAGGCGTCGACGGGTGCCTGGTTCCGGGACCACGGCAGCGGCGGCACCCTCGGCGGCTGCACGATCGACTCCGTGCAGACCGGTGTCATCGTCACCAAGGGCGCCGATCCCACGATCGACCGGTGCACGGTCACCTCTCCCGCCGAGGCCGGTTTCTACGTGTCGGCGGAGGGCCGCGGCTCCTTCACCGGCTGCCGGGTCACGGGCAGCGGCGGGTACGGGTTCCATGTCACCGACGGCTGCCGGACCACCCTGCGCAAGTGCCGTACGGAGCGGTGCGCGCGCGGCGGTTACGAGTTCCCGGAGGAGGGCGCGAGCGCCGAGGACTGCACCAGCGACGAGAGCGCGGTCCGCTCCTCCGTTCCCGACGGCGGGACGGTGCTGACGGCCCCCCAGTCGGGGGGACTGCTCGGGACGGTGCCCGCGCCCCGTGTCCCGGCTGCCGTACCGGTCCCCGATGTTCCGGCGGTGGAAGCCCGTTCCTCGCAGGACGTGCTCGGGGAGCTGGACGCCCTGGTGGGGCTGGAGAGCGTCAAGCTGGAGGTGCGGACCCTCACCAACATGATCGAGGTGGGGCGCAGGCGTCAGGAGGCGGGCCTCAAGGCCGCCTCGGTCCGCCGCCATCTGGTCTTCACGGGCAACCCGGGCACGGGCAAGACGACGGTGGCCCGGCTGTACGGGGAGATCCTGGCCTCGCTCGGTGTCCTGGAGCGCGGGCATCTGGTGGAGGTCTCCCGGGTGGACCTCGTCGGCGAGCACATCGGCTCGACGGCGATCCGTACCCAGGAGGCCTTCGACCGGGCGCGCGGCGGGGTGCTGTTCGTCGACGAGGCGTACGCCCTGTCGCCGGAGGACTCGGGCCGGGACTTCGGCCGTGAGGCCATCGACACGCTGGTGAAGCTGATGGAGGACCACCGGGACGCGGTGGTGGTCATCGTCGCCGGCTACACGGCGGAGATGGAGCGCTTCCTCACGGTCAACCCCGGTGTGGCGTCGCGTTTCTCACGGACCATCACCTTCGGCGACTACGACCCGGACGAGCTGCTCCGGATCGTGGGGCAGCAGGCGGACGAGCACGAGTACCGGCTCGCCCCGGGCACGGACGAGGCGCTGCTCGGGTACTTCACGAAGCTGCCCAAGGGCCCGGCCTTCGGCAACGGGCGTACGGCACGGCAGACGTTCGAGTCGATGGTGGAGCGGCACGCGGGCCGGGTCGCCGAGCTCGCCGAGGCGAGCACGGACGACCTGACCCTGCTCTACCCGGAGGATCTGCCCGAACTCCCCTGATCGGCCGTCGCGTTCGGATCGCGTGGGTGGGGTACGGCGGGCGGGAGCCGGTCCAGGAGGGCGCCGCGCCGGCGGGCGAACGCCGGGTCGGCCTGGTAGTCGGAGTGGCCCAGGATCGGCTCGGGCAGCGGGTGCGCGCGGGTGCGGCCGTAGGCGACCGGGTCGAGCAGGGCCGCCGCGTCGACGGCGGGCCGGCCGCCCTCGGCGGGGACGCGGACGGGTCCGCCGATGGGGTCGGTGGCGCGGTACAGATTGCTCCAGCAGTGGACCGTACGGTTCAGGGCACGCAGCGCCTCCGGGCCGAAGTAGGCCGGGAACCAGCGTCCGTAGAGCCGCTCCAGGGGTGACCCGTACGTGAGGAGCGCGACCCGGCCGCGGGTGGCGGGCGGCAGCTGCCAGACGGCGGCCGCGGCGAGCACGCTGCCCTGCGAGTGTCCTGAGATGACGAGCCGGCCGCCGGTGCTCCGGGTCCAGGAGCTCATCCGCCAGGTCAGGTCGGGGACCGCCCGTTCGGCGTAGCAGGGCGGGGCGAACGGGTGGGCGGCGCGCGGCCAGAACGTGCCGACGTCCCAGAGGATGCCGATGGTGCGGCGGGCGGAGGCGTCGCGGTAGGCGCGGCGGCCCCAGGTGACGAAGAGCAGGAAGCCGAAGCCGATCATCCAGGAGCCGATGGCCTGGGTGACGGTGGCGAGGGAGGCGATCGCCGGGTGGGCTCCGTCGAAGGCCCGGCCGGGGACGTTTCCGCTGGCCCAGGCGCCGGCGACGGAGCCCGCCCCGAGGAGCAGGGTGGCTCCGGAGATGACGCCGACGAGGACGGGCGCGGAGTCGGTGAGCGAAGCGCGGGCCCGGCCGGCCGCGATCTGGCCGGTGCGGACGGGATCGGGTTCGTCGGCGGCGTCGTAGTCGGCCTCGACCTCGGCGCGCAGCCGGCGTCCGGCGAGCACGGTCCGTGCGGCGAGGAGCACGGCGGGCACGAGGAGCAGCAGGAGCAGTACGGGGATGACGGACGCCTGCCAGCTGAGCAGCACGGGCGGGCCGATGCGGGGGCCGCCGTCGCCCATGCCGGGGGTGGCGGGCCCGTCGAGCCAGTCGGCGACACGCTGGGCGACACCACCGGACATCACTCCGGCGAGGGCGCAGGCGAGCATGGCGACGGCGGGTCCGCCGAGTCCGCGCAGCGCGGTGCGGGTGTCCGTTCGGGGCCGCTGGAGGAGTACGGCGACGACACCGAGGGCGACGACGAGGCCGCCCTGGGCGAGGGTGAGTCCGCCGAAGGCGGCGTTGCCGGGCAGGGCTCCGTCGGAGGTCCAGCCGGGGCGGGACCAGCCGGCATAGAGGGCGGTGAGCGCGAGCACGGCGAGCGAGACGCCGGGCAGCCAGGCGACGAGGGCGCGTTCGACGCGCAGGTCGAGGCGGCGCTCGCTGCGGCCGCGGCGGCAGACGACCCAGAGGACGAGCACCGCGAGGGCGGCGACGGCGGCCTGGAGCGCCCGGCCGAGGAGGGCGCCGGCGCCCGGGGTGGTGACGTCGTGCCGGGCGGTGGCCGTGGCGAGGGCGGCGGCGACGGTGAGGAAGCCGGCGGCGGTGTGGGCGGCCCTGAGGCGGGCGACGAGCCGGCGGCCGTACCAGAAGCCGGGGCGGCCGAGGGCGGGCCGCAGCTCGAAGGGGCCGGGACCGTCGTCCCCGCGGTCGGCGCTCTCCGTGTCGGCGGACCCCTCCGTGACCGGGGCGGACCCCGTGGCGTCCGGTGGCTGGGCCGCGGGGTCGTCGTATCCGGTGGGCGGGCGCTGTGCCTCGTACGCGCTCCACGTCCGGTTCGACAGGTACCAGAGGAGGCCGACGAGCAGGGTGGGCACCAGGGCGGCGAGGGCGAGGCGACGGCCGGGCGCCGACCACCAGCCGCCCCGCGCCTCCGAGAGGAAGCCGAGCCAGGAGTACGCGTCGGCGCAGGCGGCGCTCGCGGCGCACTGCCAGGCCGTCAGGTCGAGGGCGACCTCGCAGGCCGCGGCGGTAAGCAGCACGGTGAGGGTGAGGGCCACCAGCCGGACGAGGACCCCGTACGTCCGGACGAGGCCCGGCCTGCCTTGGGCGGGCGGGCGCATCCAGTGCGCGAGATTGGCGACCATGAACGGCAGGAGCAGCAGCCACAGGGCGCGGGCGCCGTCGCCCGAGGTCAGATGGGACCAGACGTACGCCTCAGGGACCGGGCGGGCCGCGTACCGCTCCGGGTGGTCCTCGGCGTCGACGTCCCCGGCGCGCCGGTGCATGGCGGCGGTCCGGTCGCCGGTGACCCGTACGGTCCTCGGGTCGTCGAGCATGTCCTGGGGGGTGGCTCCGCCGACTCCGTGGACGAGGAGTTCGAGCGCCGCGCCCCCGCTCTCCGGAGCGGGTGTGGCAGGGGACACTGAGGGGACTTCCTCTCAGGGTGGGAAGATGCGACGTCGGCACCAGGATCGCGGACAGTGGTGCGCCCGCGCACCGTTCCTCACCGAATCCGACACCCATCCCCTTGTCTCCTGCGGAAGGACCGGCCCCGGCGGTGACTGACAACCAGAACCTCCTCGCGGAGCAGCGGCGTGCCCTGATCCTCGACGAGGTACGGCGGCGCGGCGGTGTACGGGTCAACGAGCTGACCCGGCGCCTCAGCGTCTCGGACATGACGATCCGTCGAGACCTGGACGCGCTGGCCCGGCAGGGCATGCTCGCGAAGGTGCACGGCGGGGCCGTTCCGGTGGTCGAGGCGAGCACCCACGAGCCGGGCTTCGAGGCCAAGTCGGTGCTCGAACCGAGCGCCAAGGACGAGATCGCCCGGACGGCGGCCGCGATGGTCGCGCCGGGCAGCGCGATCGCCCTGTCCGGCGGCACGACGACCTACGCCCTGGCCCGGCATCTGCTCGACGTGCCGGACCTGACCGTGGTGACGAACTCGGTCCGGGTCGCGGACGTGTTCCACGAGGCCCAACTGGCTGGCGGGGGCGGGGAGTCGCGGCGCGGGGCGGCCACGGTCGTCCTGACGGGCGGGGTGCGCACACCGTCCGACGCCCTGGTGGGGCCGGTGGCGGACCGGGCGGTCCGCTCGCTCCACTTCGACCTGCTGTTCCTCGGGGTGCACGGCATCTCGGTGGAGGCGGGTCTGTCGACGCCGAATCTGGCGGAAGCCGAGACGAACGGGTGCCTGATGCGGTCGGCACGCCGGGTCGTCGCGGTCGCCGACCACACCAAGTGGGGCACGGTGGGCCTGAGTTCGTTCGCCGGTCTGGACGAGGTGGACACCTGGGTGACGGACCGGGGCCTGCCCGAGGACGTACGGGCCGAGGTGGCGGAGCACGTGCCGGGGCTCGTCGTGGCGGGCGAGGAGCCGGCGTGAGCCTTCTTCACGGGGTCCGGGCGTGACCCTCTTCCGGGTCGAGCGGACCGTGTCGCCGGCGCCGGACGAGGTGTGGCGGCGGCTCACGGACTGGCCCGCCCACGGCCGCCAGGTGCCGCTGACCCGGACGAGGGTGCTGACACCGGGCCCGAACCGGGCCGGGACCCGCTTCACGGCCCGTACCGGCATCGGCCCGCTGTCGTTCGACGACCCGATGGAGGTCGTGGTCTGGGAACCGCCGGGGCAGGGGTCGGACCGGTCGGGCGTCTGCCGCCTGGAGAAGTCCGGGCGGGTCGTACGGGGGTGGGCGCTCGTCGAGGTGACAGAGATGCCGGACGGCGGAAGCCGGGTGGTGTGGACGGAGGAACTGTCCGTGCGGGGCCTGCCGCGGGCCTTCGACCCGGTGCTCGGG
>NZ_LIPQ01000584.1 GCF_001418135.1 Streptomyces aureus | reverse complement strand
GCGGCCGTCCGATCGGTGAGGAGTTCCGGAGCACGAGGCTCCAGGGGTGTGCGCGACGGCACGGTGTGGGCGGGGCTGGGGAGGCTCCGCCCGGGGTGTTTCTCTCATCTGCAGAAACCGTACGCCAGAGAAGGGGGCACCGACAGCCGGAAACGCGTCCCGCCATCGGCCCCCCACACAGTCTTCACACGGCGTGTCAGATCCGAGGTCCGGATCCGAACTCCGGTGCGAAGGGCGACCGAGGTCCGGTGCGAACGGCGACCGAGGTCCGGTGCGAACGGCGACCGAACTCCGGTGTGTGTCCGCGGGCCTGCCGCAGGTCCGCTGCCGGACCCGCTGCGTCAGATCTGGGCGAAGGCGTTCTCGATGACGTCGAGGCCCTCGTTCAGCAGGTCCTCGCCCATGACCAGCGGCGGCAGGAAGCGCAGCACGTTGCCGTAGGTGCCACAGGTCAGGACCAGCACGCCCTCGGCGTGGCAGGCCTTCGCCAGCGCGGCGGCGGCCTCCGCGTACGGCTCCTTGGTCTCGCGGTCCTTGACCAGCTCGATGGCGATCATGGCGCCGCGGCCACGGATGTCACCGATGGCCGGGAACTTCTCCTGCATGGCGGTGAGGCGGTCCTTCATGACCTCCTCGATGCGCTTGGCCTTGGCGTTGAGGTCGAGCTCCTTCATCGTCTCGATGGAGCCCAGCGCGGCGGCGCAGGCCACCGGGTTGCCGCCGTAGGTGCCGCCCAGACCGCCGCCGTGGACGGAGTCCATGATCTCGGCGCGGCCGGTGACGGCGGCGAGCGGCAGACCGCCCGCGATGCCCTTGGCGGTGGTGATGAGGTCCGGGACGATGCCCTCGTCCTCGCACGCGAACCACTGGCCGGTGCGGCAGAAGCCGGACTGGATCTCGTCGGCGACGAAGACGATGCCGTTGTCGTTGGCGAACTTCACGATCGCCGGCAGGAAGCCCTTGGCCGGCTCGATGAAGCCGCCCTCGCCGAGGACGGGCTCGATGATGATCGCGGCGACGTTGTCGGCGCCGATCTGCTTGGTGATGTTGTCGATCGCCTGGGCGGCGGCCTCGGGGCCGCAGTTCTCCGGGCCGGTGGGCCAGCGGTAGCCGTAGGCCACCGGCACGCGGTAGACCTCGGGCGCGAACGGACCGAAGCCCTGCTTGTACGGCATGTTCTTCGACGTCAGCGCCATCGTGAGGTTCGTACGGCCGTGGTAGCCGTGGTCGAAGACGACGACGGCCTGGCGCTTGGTGTACGAACGGGCGATCTTGACCGCGTTCTCGACGGCCTCGGCGCCGGAGTTGAACAGCGCGGACTTCTTGGCGTGGTCGCCCGGGGTCAGCTCGGCGAGCGCCTCGCAGACCTCCACGTAACCCTCGTACGGCGTCACCATGAAACAGGTGTGGGTGAAGTCCTGCAGCTGCGCGGAGGCGCGGCGCACGACGGCCTCGGCGGAGGCGCCGACCGAGGTCACGGCGATGCCGGAACCGAAGTCGATCAGACGGTTGCCGTCGACGTCCTCGATGATGCCGCCACCGGCCCGCTTGGTGAAGACGGGGAGCGTGGAGCCCACGCCACCGGCGACCGTGTCGAGACGGCGGGCCTGAAGCTCCTGCGACTTCGGACCGGGAATGGCGGTGACGATGCGCCGCTCCTGCGGGACAGCGTTCATGCGGGGCTCCTGGGGGTGTTCTGGACGCACTTGCGGGTTTCCTCCGCAGGCTAGGCGCGAGGGAGGGGCGGGGGCATGCGCCGATCGGGAGTGGTG
>NZ_LIPQ01000583.1 GCF_001418135.1 Streptomyces aureus | reverse complement strand
AGGCATCGTCTTGAGCCGCACGTCGGCCGCATCGTGGGTTCGTCGCTACCGAGCTGTCAGACGTGTGGATGGCGGCCGGGCTGGAGCGGGGCGGAGACAGGAGCGCAGGCTCGGCGACGGGCCGCGCGCGCCGTGCCGTGCGCGGCGGGTGCCTTGATGAGGTAGGGAAGGTCTTACCGCGCTGACCCGTTCGCGCAGGAGTAGGTGTTGTCAGCGGCTTGGATCAAGTCGGCTCATGAAACCAGCTGCCCGCAGCCGCTCGGGGTTTCGGTGACCGAATCAGGGATCTCTTGCGAGTTCAGGGCCGACGTGGATCGTGAACGCCTAAGCGCGGTGCGGCGGGCCAGACCGGCTCCGAACTGCTCGTGGGGCACAGCTAAGTTGCCGCGAAGGCGCGCGCGATGGACCGCATGTCGGTGACCAACACACCCGCGCCGGCGGCGGCGAGATCTTCCTCCTTGCCAGGCTTGTTGGCGAAGCCGATACTGCCCGCGCCTGCCGCTCGCGCCGCCTCGATGTCGGTGACGGAGTCTCCCACCAGCGCCGAACGTTCCGGGGATACACCGAGGGCCGCCGCGGCTTCGAGTAGAGGATGCGGTGACGGCTTCATGAGGTCCGGTCGCAGGACCGGTCGGCCGACCACAGCATCGACGGCTCCGGAGAGCCCCTGCGCTGAAAGATAGGCGTGCACGCAGTCGGCCGAGTTGTTGCTGACGACGGCTACGCGTCGCCCAGAGGAGCGTGCCGCCGTCATGGCCTCGACAGCCCCACCCGTCGGGAAGCCAGCGACACCGACAGCCCGAACCTCCGCGTTCGTGAGCGCTGCCTCGACAGCAGCCAGGACATCCTGTCCGCCCTCGCGTGCGAGCTGGTGAACCACCATCGGATCGTCAGTTGAGTGGGCCACGTCGGCGAGTTCCGGGGCGAGCGTGGCGAGCAGTGTCGAAAGGTCCCTGGCGACCCCCGGTGCGGGCAGCCCCTGGAAGACATGGCAGATCGGGCCGTCGAAGTCGAAGAGGATCGCGTCGTAGTCGGCGAGCACGCCGACCAAGGTGTCAGAGGGCATCCGCTGTGGTCTCCCGTCCGATCGTCTCCCACACGCTGTCGAACCACATCTGTGCCTGCTCCACCTGCTGGGCACCGCTGGACGAGTCGCCGTCGTTGAGGGAGTGGTGAAACAGAATGGTGTCTTTGCCCACCAGGTCCCCGCGGGCGTCCGGAAGCCGGTAATCCTGCCCGCCGAGATCCCGCCCGGCGTCGACTGGGTCACCCTCCCCAACGGCGTCCGCACCCTCGCCTACACCCAGAACTCCACCCCGCCGCCGCCCGCGGCTGTTCCGGCCGCGCAGCCGGTACCCGCGTGGGCGAAAACCACCGCCCTGCGCGGCCCCACCGTCGGCGGCGGGATCGCCCCCGCCGGCATCGGACTCTCCTACGCCGCCCTGGGACTCATCGCCATGAACGCTTGACGTCCCCGAGACGGCCCAGGCCGCGTGACAGTGGCCCCCACCAGCCGCAAAACGGCTGATGGGGGCCCATTCTGTCCGGGCCATTGCTCCCTATAACTAGAACTGGTATCAGTTCTGAGGCAGCGTCAGGGAATTCATCTCCTCTTGAAGGCGGCGGTCATGACCGAGCTTGTGGAGCACGGAAAGCTGTTCATCGGCGGGGAGTTGACCGACCCGCTCGGCGAGGACGTCATCGAGGTCGTCTCCCCGCACACCGAGGAGGTCATCGGACGCGTCCCGCACGCCTCGACCGCCGATGTCGACCGGGCCGTGGCGGCCGCCCGCCGGGCCTTCGACGAGGGGCCCTGGCCCCGGATGACGGTGGAGGAGCGGATCGCCGTCGTCAGCCGCATCAAGGACGCGATCGCCGTACGCCACGAGGAGATCGCCCGCTCCATCAGCGCGCAGAACGGCTCACCGTACTCCTGGTCCGTCCTCGCCCAGGCGCTCGGCGCGATGATGGTCTGGGACGCGGCGATCACCGTCGCCCGCGACTTCACGTACGAGGAGCGGCGCGGTGGCATCCTCGGCCCGCTGCTCGTCCGGCGCGAGCCGGTGGGGGTGGTCGCGGCCGTCGTCCCGTGGAACGTGCCGCAGTTCACCGCCGCGGCCAAGCTGGGGCCCGCGCTGCTCGCCGGCTGCACGGTGGTCCTCAAACCCTCGCCGGAGTCGCCGCTCGACTCGTACATCCTCGCCGACATCGCCACCGAGGCCGGGCTGCCCGAGGGGGTGCTCAGCATCCTGCCCGCCGACCGCGAGGTCAGCGAGTACCTCGTCGGCCACCCCGGCGTCGACAAGGTCTCCTTCACGGGTTCGGTCGCCGCGGGCAGGCGGGTCATGGAGGTCGCCGCCCGCAACCTCACTCGCGTCACCCTCGAACTCGGCGGGAAGTCGGCCGCCGTGATCCTGCCCGACGCGGACCTCGCGACCGCCGTCGCCGGGATCGTCCCGGCCGCCTGGATGAACAACGGCCAGGCGTGCGTCGCCCAGACCCGGATCCTCGTCCCCCGCTCCCGGTACGAGGAGATCGCCGAGGCGTTCGCCGCGGCGGCCGCCGCGCTCGTCGTCGGCGACCCGCTCGACCCGGCCACCCAGGTCGGCCCGCTGGTCGCCCGGCGGCAGCAGCAGCGCTCCCTCGACTACATCCGCATCGGCCAGGAGGAGGGCGCCAAGGTCCTCTCCGGCGGCGGCCGCCCGGCCGGGCTCGACCGCGGCTGGTACGTCGAGCCGACGCTCTTCGGCGGCGTCGACAACTCCATGCGGATCGCTCGCGAGGAGATCTTCGGCCCGGTCATCTGTCTCCTGCCGTACGGGGACGAGGCCGAGGCCCTGCGCCTCGCGAACGACTCCGACTTCGGGCTCAGCGGCAGCGTCTGGACCGGGGACGTGGAGCGCGGCATCGACTTCGCCCGCGGCGTGCGCACCGGCACGTTCAACGTCAACACCTTCAGCCTCGACATGCTCGGCCCCTTCGGCGGCTACAAGAACTCCGGCCTGGGGAGGGAGTTCGGGCCCGAGGGCTTCGGCGAGTACCTGGAGCACAAGATGATCCACCTCCCGGCCGGCTACGAGGGCGGCGCGTGATGGGGGACCGCTGGCACGTCGAGGTCGACCGGAGCGTCTGCATCGGCTCCGGCATGTGTGTGAACCACGCCCCGGACGGCTTCCGTCTCGACACCGCCCGGCAGTCCCACGCCCGGGAACCGGAGTCGGACGCGGGCGAGCGACTGCTCGCGGCTGCCGAGGGGTGCCCGGTGGAGGCCATCATGATCACTCTCGCGGACGGCGGGGAACCGGTCTTCCCGCCGGAGGAGTAGCCGGCCCGGCGGACCCCCGGTATCGGGCGCCGCACCGCCGTAACCGCCGTGACCTGCGCGTACCGCGTGTGTGAGACTCCCTCGGCACACGTACGTACGCGCAGGGAGCGGGGCAGTCATGCGAGGTCGGGGCAGAGGGTGGGCGAGAGTCGCGGGAGCGACGGCGGTGGTGGTCCTCGGGGC
>NZ_LIPQ01000582.1 GCF_001418135.1 Streptomyces aureus | reverse complement strand
TTCGGGGTGCTGGCCCCCGGCACGCCGGGGGCCAGCACCCCGAACACACCGAGCAGCATCACGGTCGCGACCATCAGGAGCTGCCACACACCCACGCGCCCAGGGTCCCCCACAACCGGCGTCCGCGCAGGTCGCGGCGGGCATCCGGGTACGGCGCCCGCACCCGGCACCGCGCCCGCACCGGTCGGGCGCGCCCGCACCCGGCACCGCGCCCGACCCGGCACCGCGCCCGACCCGGCACCGCGCCCGACCCGGCACCGCGCCCGACCCGGCGCCGCGCCCGAACCCGGCCACGCGCCGCGTCCGCACCCGGCGCCGCGCCCGCACGTGCCGGTCGGCGCGTGCGCGGGCCACGGCTCGGGTCCCGCGCGTCTGCGCCGCCGCGGCCGCTCAGCCGCGCGCCACCCAGCCCTTCTCGTACGCGTGCCAGCCCAGCTGCAGCCGGGTCGTCACCCCGGTCAGCTCCATCAGGCCCTTCACCCGGCGCTGCACCGTCCGGAGCCCCAGGTCCAGCTGCTTGGCCACGCTCGCGTCCGTCATCCCGGCGAGCAGCAGCGACAGGATCTCCAGGTCCATGACGTCAGGACCGGGCGCCTCCTCCTCGGTGATCTGCGCGCCCGCCCCGAGTCTCAGCGGCAGCGCGTCGCGCCACACCGACTCGAACAGGCCCATCAGCGATTCCAGGAGTCCGCTCGCGTGCACGACGATCGCCGCGGGCTCCGCGCCCCGCCCGGTCAGCGGCACCATCGCCAGGTTCCCGTCGGCGACCACCAGCTTCGTCGGGACCCGGTCCGCGACCCGGATCCGCTCCTCACGGCTGAGCGCCGCCGAGAGTTCGAGCAGCCCGGACGGGAGCGTGAGCACGTCCCGCTCGATCACCACCCGGTAGCGCACTCCCCGCCCGGCCGCCTGCTCCTCCGCGTCGTTCTCCATGCCGGAGACCGCGATCGGCTTGCCCGTCACCAGGGCGCAGACCTCCTCCTGCGCGCCCAGCTGGAGCTGGAGGAAGCGGTGGGTGACGGCGCTCGCGCCGGTCACCACCTCCACCAGGTCGTGCACGGCCGCCTCCGCCGCCTCCGCCCGGTACTCCTCGGCCAGCAGCGCCGCCGCCAGCTCCGCCTGCTCCAGCTCGTGGCGCTGCTGGGTGAGGAGGGCGCCCAGGGCCACCCCCGGCGGCGCCGCCACCCACCGGCCGGTCCTGGCCGAGGACTGCGCTGCGAGGCCCTGCGACTCCAGGCGGCGCAGCGCCCGCTCGGTGTCAAGCTCCGGCAGCGCCAGCCGGTGCGCCAGGTCGGTCACCTCGGCCGCGCCCAGCGCGACCAGCGCCCGGTACGCGGACTCCTGGCGCTCATCGAGTCCTATCGCTCCCAGCATGGATGCCCCACCCCTCGCCCTACCTCCGGCGGCGCGCCCGGATCTTCCCAGGACATTCACCGGAGGCATTCGTTCCGTTGGTGACCTGGCGGGAAACGGCCACGGCGTATTCCCGCCTCGCCCATCATCCCTGTACCGCCCTCACCTCTGCCAATGTGGCGCCACCGCAGCACCAACAGCCTCCGGAGACGGGTGTCTTGTGCCTTTTTTCCGGAATCAGATGGGGAGAGCGATGCGTCCGATTTCGCGTACGGCCCTGGGGGCGGCGACCGCCGCCGTCCTGGCCGTCACCGCGGTCGCGCCGTCCGTGGCGAACGAGCCGCAGGACGGCACGGCCGGCAAGCGACCGCCGGCAGGGAGCGAGGCCGCGGCCCGCGCCGGCGGCCGTCCCGTCACGGTGACCCTGGTCACCGGGGACCGCGTCGTGGTCAGCCGCGACGCCGCCGGCAACCCCTCCGCCACCGCCCTGCCGCGCGAGGACGGAACCGTCCCCCTGGTCCAGACCCGCCGCTCCGGCCAGGACCTGTACGTCTACCCCGAGGGCGCCACCGACGCGCTCGCCGCGGGCCGCGTCGACCAGGAGCTCTTCAACGTCACCGGCCTCGTCCGGCAGGGCTACGACGACGCCGCCAGCACGACGCTGCCCCTCATCGCGGTCTACGGCTCCGACCTCGCCCGCTCCGTCCCCGCCGCCCCGCGCGGCGCGCGGCGCGGCCAGGTCCTCAAGACCGTCGACGGCGTCGCGCTCAAGGCGGAGAAGAAGCAGGCCGCCACGTTCTGGGCCGAGGTGAACACCCCCACGGCCCGCTCCGTCTCCGGAATCAAGAAGCTCTGGCTCGACCGCAAGGTCCAGGCCACCCTGGAGCGCTCGACGAAGCAGGTCCGCGCCCCCGAGGCCTGGGCCGCCGGCTACGACGGCACGGGCACCAGGGTCGCCGTCCTCGACACCGGCGCCGACGCCGAGCACCCCGACCTCAAGGGTCGGATCGCCGCCTCGGAGAACTTCACCGACTCCGACAGCGCCGACGACCGTCAGGGTCACGGCACCCACACCATCTCCACCGTCGGCGGCTCCGGCGCCGCGAGCGACGGCAGGAAGAAGGGCGTCGCACCCGGCGCCGCCCTCCTCAACGGCAAGGTCCTCAACGACTCCGGCTCCGGCGCCGCCTCCTGGATCATCGCGGGCATGGAATGGGCCGTCGCCCAGGGCGCCGACGTCGTCTCCATGAGCCTCGGCAGCCCCGTACCCACCGACTGCACCGACCCGATGAGCCTCGCGGCCGAGGAACTCGCCCAGAACAAGGGCACGTTGTTCGTCATCGCCGCCGGCAACTCGGGTCCCGCCCTCAACACGGTCTCCTCGCCCGGCTGCGCGCCCAGCGTGCTCACCGTCGGAGCCACCGACCGCGACGACTCCACCGCGTACTTCTCCAGCCGCGGCCCGACGATCGTCAACCACACCCTCAAGCCCGAGATGGCGGCGCCCGGCGTCGGCATCTCCGCCGCCGCGGCAGGCGGCCGGGGCGTGTACGCCTACCAGTCCATGTCCGGTACGTCGATGGCCGCCCCGCACGTCGCGGGCGCCGCCGCCATCGTCAAGCAGCGTCACCCCGACTGGACCGCCCAGCAGGTCAAGGCCGCGCTCGTCGCCTCCGCCGAGAGCTCCGTCCCCGGCGACGTCCGCGAGGTCGGCGGCGGCCGCCTCGACGTCAAGGCCGCGATCGACCAGACGGTCCTCGGCTCGCCCGCCGTCCAGGGCGGCACCTACAACTGGCCGCAGGACGAGAGCGACCGCACCACGGTCTCCGTCCCGTACACCAACACCTCCGACGCCCCTGCCACCCTGAACCTGGCCGTCGAGAAGGTCACCGGCAACGACGGTTCCCCCGTGCGGAGTTCGGTCGCCCGCCTCGGCAAGCGCACCGTGACCGTCCCCGCCGGCGCCACCGTCCAGGTCCCGCTGGAGCTCGACCCCACGGCCCGTCTCGACCGCGCCCAGTACGGCGACGTCACCGGTCGTGTGATCGCCACCGGCAAGGGCGGCATCCACGTCTCCACCCCGTTCTCGCTCTTCGTCGAGCCGGAAACGGTCACCCTGCGCGTCAAGCTGATCGACCGTCGGGGCAAGCCCGCCGCCGGAGCCTCGTCCCTCGACGTGATCGGCACCGACGTCGCCAGTGGTGAGCGCCGCTTCAACGACGGCGCCGCCGATCAGGTCTACCGCCTGCGACCCGGCAGCTACTTCCTCTCCTCGTTCGTCACCACCCCCGACGCGGGTGAGGGCGCCACGCTGAACGACTCGCTCAGCTACCTCGGCCGCCCGCAGCTGGAGGTGAAGAAGGACACCACCGTCGTCCTCGACGCCCGCGAGGCCCACAAGCTGTCGGTCGCGACGGACAAGGCCTCCGAGGCCCGCGGCACCACCCTCGCTTTCGCCCGGTCGTGGGACGACTTCTGGCTGCACGCCGGCACCGCCGCCGGCGGGCGCACCATCCGCGGCTACTACGCCTCCGTCGAAGGCGCGGCCACCGAGGGCGACTTCGAGTTCGGCAGCTACTGGCGGACCGCCGCCCCGCTGATCTCCTCGCTCAGGACCACCGACGGCCTGACCCTGCACCCGGTCACCGCCTCCACCGGCTCCGACAACCTCGACGGCACCGGTTCCGCCGGTCTCGTGGACGCCGGCACCGGAACCCCCGAGGAGCTCAAGGCCGCCGGAGTCCAGGGCCGCATCGCCCTGGTCCGCTTCCCCGACACCTCCAACTCGGCGTCGACGGTGGCCCGTAACGCCAAGGCCGCGGGCGCGGTGGCCGTCCTCGCGTACCGCACCGGCCCCGGCCGCTGGTACCCCACGGGCGGCTTCGCCGGCGCCGGGTTCCCGGTCCTCGCCGTGGAATCCGCCGAGGGCGCGGCCCTGCTCGGCAAGCTCGCCGCCGGTGACGTCGGCCTCTCCTGGAAGGCCACGGCCAAGAGCCCGTACCTCTACAACCTCGCCTTCCCCGAGAAGGGGTCGATCCGCGGCGACAAGAACTACCGCGTCCGTGACGGGCGGCTCGGCCGCACCGAGTCCACCTACCGCGCCATGGGCCTCGCCAACGACTTCATCGACTTCAGCGGCGCCTCCCGGCCCAACGGCACGTCCGTCTCCTTCGCCGACCTCGCGCCGGTATCCGCGCCGGGCACCCGCACCGAGTACTACACCGCCGGTGACACGAGCTGGGACCGGATGCTGTCCTCCAGCTTCCCCTTCGGCGAGTACATGATCGGCGCCCCGCACACGTACAAGGCCGGCGAGCGGCGCACCGAGAGCTGGTACGACGGGGTCGTCGCTCCCACGGCCCCGCGCGACAGCACCGGAAAGCCGGTCCTCGTCGCCGAGCGCCAGGGCGACCACATCGGCTTCTCCGCCGCGATCTGGGGCGACAACACCCACCACGGCGAGGCCGGTTCCTTCGGTGACATCGGTGGCATCCGCCTCAGCCGTGACGGCGAGGTGCTCGGCGAGAGCGGCTGGCCGTTCGGAGCCTTCCCGGTGCCCGCCGAGGAGGGGACGTACACCCTCGAACAGAACGTCATGAAGATCGGGAGCAAGGTGTGGGCACGCTCCCTTTCCGTCAACTCGGTCTGGAAATTCACCTCCAAGCTTGACGAGAGCGTCTATTCTCAGGGCATCCCGATTCTCTTCCCCCGGTACGACCTTCCGGAGGACGGACTCAAGACCCTCGCCGCGACCGACGGCCAGCACATCGGCCTCACCGTGACGGGTCACGCGGGCTACACTCCCGCGGCGCTCACCTCGGCCAAGCTCTCGTACTCCTACGACGGGGGCGCGACCTGGACCGAAGCGCAGGTCTCTCAGCAGGGCGGCCACTGGACCGCGACCGTGAACCACACGGGAGCGACCGGTAAGCAGGTCACCCTGAAGACCGAACTGACGGACGCCAACGGCAACTCCGTCACCCAGACCGTGGTCCGCGCCTACGACGTGCGCTGATCACGCCGGTCCGCCGGGCGTCCTTCCCGTGGGGGGTGGGGCCGCCCGGCGGACCACCCTTTTGCAGCAACGGTTTTCCTGATGTCCCGTTTTCGGGCGCCCCGCGCGGTGGACAATAAGGGCATGACTCAGCAGGGGGACGACAACTGGTGGGACAAGCTCTACGACGAGTCGGCGCCGGACACGGCCCCGACGGCGTCGGGTGACACCCTCGACGACCACTTCACCACGGCGACCCGGGCCACCACGGGCCCGCCGGGCGCGACTCCGGGCACGACGACGCCGGATCCGTGGGCCACGGCGGCCGTCCCGAGCCCGGTGCCGCCGCCGAAGCCGGCCGCGCAGCCGAGCCCGCCCGCCATACCGCCCGGCGGGCCCGCCGCACCGCCCGCACCGGCGGCGAAGCCGGTGCGGGCGGTGCGGCGGGCGGGCCGGGCGGTATGGCGGGCGGGCTCGGCTGCGCGGCCGGCT
>NZ_LIPQ01000581.1 GCF_001418135.1 Streptomyces aureus | reverse complement strand
GCCCGCCCCGGAGCAGCAGCGGGCCCTCCTCGCCGCGCTGCTGCTCCGGGGCGGGCGTACCGCCACCGCCTCCGAGCTGATCGACGCCCTCTGGGGCGAGGAGTCGCCCTCGCGGCCGTACGCACGTACGCCTCCCGGCTCCGCAAGGCGCTCGGCCCCAAGGTCCTCGTCAGCGAGTCCGGCGGCTACGCCCTGCGCACCTCCGCCGCCGCGCTCGACGTCGCCACCGCGCAGGAACTCGGCGCAGAGGCCGAGAAGCTGCGGGCCGCCGGAGACCGGGCGGGCGCCCGCGACCGGCTCGCGGAGGCGCTGGACCTGTGGGACGGCGAGGTGCTGGCCTCCGTGCCGGGGCCGTACGCCGAGACGCAGCGGACCCGTCTGGAGGAGTGGCGGCTCACGCTCCTGGAGACCCGGCTCGACATCGACCTGGAGGTAGGCGCGCACGCGGAGGCCGTGTCCGAGCTGACCGCGCTCACCGCCGCGCACCCGCTGCGGGAGCGGCTCCGTGAGCTGCTGATGCTCGCCCTCTACCGGAGCGGACGGCAGGCCGAGGCGCTCGCGGTGTACGCGGACACCCGCCGGCTGCTCGCCGAGGAGCTGGGCGTCGACCCCACACCCGAACTCTCCCGGCTCCAGCAGCGCATCCTGCAGGCCGACGCCGAACTCGCCCGCCCGGTCGAGGAGGCCGTCCCGGCCGCGCCGCCCGTCGCCCGTCCCGCGCAGCTCCCGGCGACGGTCCCGGACTTCACGGGCCGGGCGCCGTTCGTACGGGAGCTGGGCGCCCGGCTCGCCACGGCCGAGGGCCATGTCATGGCGGTGTCGGCGCTGGCCGGCATCGGCGGCGTCGGCAAGACGACGCTGGCCGTGCACGTCGCGCACGAGGCGCGCCCGCACTTCCCGGACGGGCAGCTGTACGTGGACCTCCAGGGGGCGGGCTCGCGCGCGGCCGCGCCGGAGACGGTCCTGGGCTCCTTCCTCCGCGCCCTCGGCACCCCGGACTCGGCCATTCCGGACTCGCTCGACGACCGGGCGGCGCTGTACCGCTCGACGCTGGACGGGCGCCGGGTGCTGGTCCTCCTGGACAACGCGCGGGACGCGGCCCAGATCCGCCCGCTGCTGCCGGGGACGGCGGGCTGCGCGGCGCTCGTGACGAGCCGGATCCGGATGGTCGACCTGGCGGGGGCGCATCTGGTGGACCTGGACGTGATGTCCCCCGAGGAGGCGCTCCAGCTCTTCACGCGGATCGTGGGCGCGGAGCGGGTCCGGTCGGAGCGCGAGGCGGCCCTCGACGTGGTGGCGGCCTGCGGTTTCCTGCCCCTGGCGATCCGGATCGCGGCCTCGCGCCTGGCGGCGCGGCGGACGTGGACGGTGTCGGTCCTGGCGGCGAAGCTGGCGGACGAGCGGCGGCGCCTGGACGAACTCCAGGCGGGCGACCTGGCGGTGAAGGCCACCTTCGAACTCGGTTACGGGCAGCTGGAGCCGGCGCAGGCGCGCGCGTTCCGGCTGCTGGGCCTCGCGGACGGCCCGGACATCTCGCTCGCGGCGGCCGCGGCGGTCCTCGACCTCCCGCTCTGGGACACGGAGGACCTCCTGGAGGCCCTGGTCGACACGTCGCTCGTGGAGTCGGCGGCGCCCGGCCGCTACCGGTACCACGACCTGGTACGGCTCTACGCGCGTGCGTGCGCGGACCGCGACGAGCAGCCTCCGTCGGAGAAGGAGGCTGCGCTCTCGCGTCTCCTGGACTTCTATCTGTCGACGGCGGCGCGGGTGTACGCGATCGAGCGCCCCGGCGACCGGCTGGTGGACCACCTGGAGCCGACCTCGTACGGGGGACTGACCTTCACCGACCGCCACGAGGCCCAGGACTGGCTCTACGCGGAGGCGAACTGCCTCCTGGCGTGCGTCCGCCAGTCGGCCGCGTCCCCGGCCACCCTGCGGCGCGCGGTGGACCTGCTGTGGGCGTCGCTGGACCTCGGAGAGTCGGGAGCGAACTCCAGGGAGTTCGAGGCGACCGGGGTCGTCGTCCGTGATGCCGCGCGCAGCCACGCCGATGCCAGGGCCGAGGGTCGCGCACTCATGGTCCTCGCGGGTGTCCATCACACGGCGGGCCGCTTCGAGGAGGCGGACCGGGACGCCGAACTCGCCCTGCCGCACGCGGATCGGGCCGGGGATCCGTTGCCCGCCTGCTGGTCCGCCAACGCCCGGGGCATCATCGCGCTGTACCAGAACCGCTTCGTGGAGGGGGAGCAGTACCTCACCGAGGCGATCGAACGGTTCCGTGACATCGGCGACGAGCCGGGAGAAGCGAGCGCCCTCTGCAATCTGTCGCGCATCCACCTGGCCATGGGCCGTACGCCGAGCGCCATAGCTCTCGCCCGCCAGGGAACCGAGATCTACGACTCGATGGGGCACGCGCTCCGGGGGGCCAACGGACGGTACGCCCTCGGGCTCGCCCTCACCCAGGACGACCAGCTCGCCGCAGCGGCCGAACAGCTCCGCGAGGCGCTGGCGGTCTTCGCCGACAGCAGGCAGCGACTGTGGGAGGGCATGACGCTCTTCCGGCTGTCCGAGGTGGACATCGCCGCCCGCCGGCACGCTCAGGCGGCATCGAACGCCGAGATGGCCCTCACGGTGCTGCGCGGTATCGGGGGCGAGTGGCGGCGGGGCAACGTCCTCACCGTCCTGGGCCGCGCCCTCTTCGGCATCGGCCAGAGCGGTCGGGCGCTGGTCTGCTGGCAGGAGGCACTCGGGATCTTCGACGCCCTGGGGGCCCCGGAGGCGGCCGAGGTGCGTGCGCTGCTGACGCCCGCGACGGCTGCCTAGACCCCTCCGGCCAGTACGTTCATCGTTCGTTTATCGCCACCCGGCATGCTCTTCCACATGACGATCCGCCGCGTCGGGGGGCAGACGGGTCGCCGATGAGGGCCACTGCCCCTGAGTACTAGGGTGATCGGCCCCGGAGATTCGCCCAGCTGTCCACGGGGGAACGGCTGGGCGGATCTCCCCCATCTCGGACATCACACGCAGGAGTTGACGAGCATGACCGACCCGATCAAGCAGGAACCGATCATCACCACCAAGGACATGCACGCCACCTCCGAGCCGGCGGTCGACGCCATCACCGGCAAGATCACGGGTGGCCGCGACGAGTCCATCGCCACCAAGGACATGCACGCCACGTCCGAGCCGGCCATCGACGCGATCACCGAGAAGATCACGGGTGGTCACGACGAGTCCATCGCCACCAAGGACATGCACGCCACCTCGGAGCCGGCCAAGTAGACCACTCCCGACGGGGAACGGCCGCGGCGGCGACTTCGGGGGAGCCGCCGGGGCCGGCAAGGGAGGTCCGGTCGACGGGGGAGCACACGGGCTTGGGGGACACCTGGCGGAACCAGGGGGGATCCGTCCGGACAGGACCCGTGCGCAACGCGATCGGACCACCGCAAGGAAGAGGGGCCGGGCAGCTGCCCGGCCCCTC
>NZ_LIPQ01000580.1 GCF_001418135.1 Streptomyces aureus | reverse complement strand
TAGCTCCAGCGGTACCGCTGGGACCAGAGCTGCTGGAGGCTGGCGGGGGCCTCGGTCCAGGCGCGGGCGCGCTCGGCGTAGACGATCCGCCAGCCGTCGCAGAGCACCGCCATGGTGATGTCGGTGTCCTCGGCGAGGGTGTCGTCGCTCATCCCGCCGACCCGCCGCAGGGCCTCCTTGCGGAAGGCGCCGACCGCGCCGGGGATGGTCGGGATGACGTTGAGCATGTCGTACATCCGGCGGTCCAGGTTGTGGCCGAGGACGTACTCGATGTGCTGCCAGGCGCCGATCAGGCTCTCGCGGTTGCCGACCTTGGCGTTGCCCGCGACCGCGCCGATCGTCGCGTCGCCGAACGGCTGGACCAGCTCGCGCACGGTGGACGGCTCGAAGACGGTGTCGCCGTCCATCATCACGACGATGTCGTGCGACGCGGCCGCGATACCGGTGTTGAGCGCGGTGGACTTGCCGCCGTTGGCCTGGCGGATCAGCCGGACGAACGGCATGGCCATCGCCTCGACGATGTCCGCCGTGCCGTCCGTGGAGCCGTCGTCGATGACGATGACCTCGATCGGATAGTCACTGGAGGTCAGCGAGTTGAGGGTGTTCGCGATGCACTCGCGTTCGTTGTAGGCCGGGACGAGGACGGTGACCGGCTCGGTGAAGGGTGGCCCCCACGCGTCCCGCCGCCGGGCGCGTCGGGCGTGCAGCGGTGCGAGGACGAGCATCAGCGCGAACCGGCCGAAGTTGAGGAAGCCGACGACAGCCAGCAGCGCGACCAGAACGGGCAGGGTGAGCACGGCGGCCTGGGTGGCCCAGATGAAGCACTTCCCCGCCCACAGCTGGTAGCCGTGCACCGGCACGGTGGCGTTGGTGGCGCCGAGCGCCTCGGAGACGGTGGCGAAGCGGTACCCCTCGCCCTGCAGCTTCTCGATGATCTGCTCGAGCGCGGCAAGGGTCTCGGTACGGTCGCCACCCGCGTCGTGGAGCAGGATCAGCTCGCCCGCGCCGGGCTTGCGCGGCATCGCCGCCTTGACGATCGCGTCGACGCCAGGACGCTTCCAGTCGTGGGTGTCCCGGTCGATGAACGCGGTGAGGTAGCCGTGGGAACCCACGTACTTGATCACCGGGTAGTTCCAGTCGTCGAGCGCCGAGGCGTCGGAGGAGTACGGCGGGCGGAACAGCGCGCTGTGGACGCCCGCGACGCCGGCCAGCGCCAGCTGCGTCTGCGCCAGCTCCCAGCTGATCCGGGCTTCGGACTGGTACACCAGATCGGGGTGGGTGAAGCTGTGCACGCCGATCTCGTGGCCGCCCGCGACGATCTGCCGGATCAGCTCCGGGTGGCGCGTGGCCATCGCGCCGGTCACGAAGAAGTCCGCGCGGATGTCGTGGGCCGCGAGCACGTCCAGGATCTTCGGGGTCCACTCCGGCGAGGGGCCGTCGTCGAAGCTCAGGACCGCGGTGCGGTCGGGGATCCGATAGCTCACGGGGCGCTCGTTCTTGTCGCCGCGCGCGTCGATGATCGGCCCGCCCTTGAGCAGGTTCTCCGGCACGGTCGTCTTGTCGACCGAGGTCGCGATCCGGGTGTCGTGGAACGCCTCGTTGGTGGCGAGGCCGCGGAGGACGAGGAGCGCGAGCAAGCAGGCCAGCAGGGACAGCGGCATGAAGAAGCGCAGCGGTGGCGCAGCCAGTCGGCGTGGTCTCAGCAGGGACTGCCGACGACGCTGGTGGCGGGACAAGGGCGCTCCTGAAGATGGGTGGTGCGGACGATCAGGCACGCTCGGCCGGCCGGCAGGCGTTGCTCCGGGCGGCACGATGGCCGCGGTATGTCGTGGAATGTCGCGGTGTTCGGCGTGACGGCCGAACTTTCGGGTGAGACGTCGCGGACCTCGCCCTCCAGGGTCAGGAGGGCGACAAGGGCCCCCTGGCGGGCAGGTACGAGGGCTTCGGCGGTATCTCCATCGCCGGGGCGTCCGACTGCATGCCGATCAGGCTGCTTCCCATGGCGGCCGCCAGGATCGCGCCGACCACGGAGACCGGCCAGCCGAAGCGCCGCAGCAGACGGCTGCGCAGACCCGACTGGTCGACGAACACCGGTGCCGGAGCGGGCTCCCAGTGACGTGATTCAGCCACGTCGGGCTGTGCCGAGTGGACCGATCCACGCCTGGAGGATGTGGCGACTTGGCGCATCATTTGTGGCCTTTTTGTGCAGGGTGGGGACCGCCGAAGCGTAGAGCGGACCTTAACCCATGCCCTGAATCGATTAGCGCGTGATGTGCGTATTTGACGCAGTCTGATCGAGCGTCGTAATCGGATCGGTATGCCACGGGACGCCTCCTAACCCTTGGATGACCGGGTCGCGAACACGAGGCGAGATGGCTGAAATCCTTCGCTAGGATGACCGCTCGATTCATGCCATCAGCGACTGATCCGCATCCAACGGGCGTGTCCAGTCACCGCCTCTACGCCCCAAGGAACCCGTGTGAGCCAGCCCCGCCGCACCTCTCGTCGCCGAGCGTGGACCGCGCTCACACTGCCCGCCCTCCTGTGCGTCCTCGCCGCGTGTTCCGCCGCCCCCGCGACCGGCGGGGGCGCCGACGCCGCCGGGTCCGCGCGGGACGCCTCGCCGACGCCCACCGGACCGCCGGGAACCCTGTTCGACGACTTCAACTACACCGGTGCCGACGACCCTTCCCTCGCCGCGCACGGCTGGGAGGTCCGTACTGGTGGGGGCGGCCCCGGGATCAAGGACACCTGGAGCGCCGACGGCGCGGCCTTCCCCTCCGACGCGACGGCAGAGGGGGGCAAGGTCCTACGACTGCGCTCCTCCACCGACGGCACCGAGCAGGGCACCACGCAGGCCGAGGTGCAGACCACGAGCCGGAACTTCTTCAGGGGAACCTTCGCCGCCCGGGTCCACCTCGGTGACAAGCCGACGAGCGGACGTGACGGCGACCACGTCGTCCAGGCCTTCTTCCCGATCTCCCCCTCGGACTCCTCGGAGAACTACAGCGAACTCGACTTCGAGTACCTGCCGAACGGCGGCTGGGGTTCGGTGGGGCCGCGGCTCGACAACGTCAGCTGGTACAGGGCCGACCCGCCGGACCGGGTTCACAACACCCTCAAGCGGCGCCTCGATGGCTGGCACACCATGATGATCACCGCCATGGACGGAAAGGTCACCTACTCCCTGGACGGCAAGGAGCTCTTCAGCAGCTCCGGCAAGTACGTCCCGCGCGAGCAGATGGACATCCACTTCAGCAACTGGCTCATCGACCTCCCCTTCACCGGTGGCCCGCGCATCTGGGACATGAAGGTCGACTGGGTCTACTACAAGGCCGACGAGGCCGTCTCCCAGGCGGACGTCCAGAAGACGGTGGACGGCTTCCACAGCACCGGCACCGACTACGTCAACACCGTCCCGAAGCCCTGACCCCACCCGCTGCACGGTCGTCCCCCTCGACGTGCTGCTCAGCGAACGGGAGATCAACTACCACCTGGAGGGCCGCCGGTGGACTTCACCTCCTGGAACCGGGGGTGGCCGAACGGCTCATGGGGTTCCCCCGGTCGCTGGTGACGGCCGATCAACTCTGCCGGCGCACGGTACGCGCGGGAATCACAGGCCCTGCGCTCCGACACTGAGCTGTGCCGCGGCGCGCCGCGGCCCGGCCGGCTCGGCCTTCCGGTGTGGGGCGTGGAGGTACGGTTCACCCGCCGCGACGGCACCCGTCGTGCCCTCGGCGAAACCGAACTCGGCGGGCACGTCACGGCTGCCGTGCCGGAGACATCGACACCACCAACTGGATCGGCGCCAGACCACCCCCGCTCCCGGCGGCCTCGTCGACTGAGGGACGAAGGGCAAGGGGGCCCGCCAGGTCCCCGTCATCGAGGAGAGCCTCCCCCTCGTCGCGCAGCGCGTCCTGGCCGCCGGCCCCGATCCCGACGCGCACATGTTCACCGGTCCCCGGGGCGGCCGCATCTCCACCGCCGTCCTGCGCGACGCCTTGCCGAGCCGATCCTGGTCGCCCGCTGACACCTCAAGGCGAGTTGATGCCCACAGGGTCCCCAGAAACGAGTCAGGGGCCGTTTCAGATTGCTCTGAAACGGCCCCTGATCCGCGACTTCGAAAAGTCGGGACGACAGGATTTGAACCTGCGACCCCTTGACCCCCAGTCAAGTGCGCTACCAAGCTGCGCCACGTCCCGTTGCCCGTCTGACCTGGGGTTTCCCCCGGCTGGACGCGCATGAGAACAATACCGCACTTTCCCCGGTGGTCACGAACCCTTTCCCGGCACCCGGGAGAGATCGACACGAGGAGTGGAGCGCTCACTCTCCGTGATGCACCCACGCACCGGGAAGCGTCTCCCCCAGGCCTCCCGGAGGGGCGGGGAGGCGGCGTCCGGAGGATCCGAGGGGTGCACCGCCCGGACGGAAGAGGGAGCGGAAGGGTTCCGGAATGTCCGTTCTTTGGGGGTGAAGGTGCTCATGTGGTGAGCGAGGCGCTCTCATGGCCATATGCCCCTGGCTTGGTTGCCGATGGCATGTGGCAGAAAGACGACTAAGCGGAATGTCTCGCGGATCGGGCCCAGCAGGCCAAGACCACACGAAACACAGTCCGATTCGATCGTCAACCGCTCGGGTTTCGGACAAAAATCGTGGCGATATTGATCCCTCCCAGAAAGATCAACACCATGAAGTGGTCGGCCTGTTCGGGACGGGACCACTGCCGATGCACCACCTGACCGGACAACCGGTCAGGCGATTCGCAGGGGAGAGGCACTCGCATGGACAGCTACTTCAGCAGTCGCCTGCATCATCGGCTCAGGGAGACGGTCCGCGACTTCGCGGAGCGTGAGGTTCGGCCGCGGATAGCGGAAATGGAAGCGTCCCGTACCGTGCACCACAAACTGTCCCGGCTGATCGCCGAGCAGGGCTGGCTGGGGGCGACTATCAGCCAGGAATACGGCGGCATGGGCGCCGGCCACCTGGCCAAGACCATCATCATCGAGGAGCTGTCCCGGGTCAGCGGCGCCATGGGCGCCATGGTCCAGGCCTCCCAGCTGGGCACCGCCAAGATCGTCCACTTCGGCAGCGACGAGCAGCGCAAGACCTGGCTTCCGGCCATCGCCGCGGGCGAGTGCCTGCCGACGATCGCGGTCACCGAGCCGGAGTCCGGTGGACATGTCCTCGGCATGAGCGCCAGCGCTGTACGGGACGGCGACGACTACATCCTCAACGGCAGCAAGGTCTACGTCGGCAACAGCCACGTCGGCGATCTGCACGGAGTCGTGGTCAGGACCGGTCCCGGATCGAAGGGCCTCACCGCGTTCCTGGTCGAATCCGATCGCCCGGGGTTCAGGACCGGTCCGCAGCAGGAGGCCATGGGCCTCCACGGCTTCAGCTTCGGCGAGCTGATCTTCGAGAACTGCCGGGTGCCGGCGAGCAACCGCCTCGGCGACGAGGGCGACGGCCTCTCCGTCGCGTACTCCTCCAGCGTCCTGTACGGACGGGCCAACCTCACCGCCGTCTCGCTCGGCATCCACCAGGCCATCCTGGAGGAGACCACCCGCTTCGCCTCCGAGCGCATCCGGTACGGCAAGCCGCTCCACGACCTCCCCACGGTCAAGCTCAAGCTCGGCCAGATGCAGTCCCGTCTCATGACCGCCCGGCTCGCCGCGTACCACGCCGTGCACCTGCTCGACCAGGGGCTCTCCTGCGACACCGAGCTGATGAACGCCAAGCTCGTCAACGTCGAGTCGGCGATCGACTCCGGCCGCAACGCGATGGAGATCCACGCCGCCGCCGGCCTCTTCACGGACCGCGCCATCGAGCGGTACCTCCGTGACGCACACCACATCTTCGCCCCGGCCGGCACCTCCGACATCCAGCTGCTGCGGCTGGCCGAGGTCGCCCTCGGCCAGGACAAGGGCAGCTGGTCGGAGCGGCTCTCCGAGCTGGTCCGCACACCGGACCCCGAGCCCGTCCACGTCTGACGCCCGGGCTCACCTCTGCGAGCCCCTGCCGCCCCCGTCATGCCGGGAGCCCCGGTACGGCCGTCGCCGTACCGGGGCTCCCGGCA
>NZ_LIPQ01000058.1 GCF_001418135.1 Streptomyces aureus | reverse complement strand
TACGTCTGGGACTGACCCCTCCGCGGTCTCCGTACGACGTGAGGGGGCGACCCGCGAGATTCTCGCGGGTCGCCCCCTCACGTCGTACGCGCCCCTGCCGTCAGGCGTCGAGGACCTGGCCCTCGCGCTTGACGACGGGCGGCTCGACCGACCAGGGGAAGTTGATCCACTCGTCGGTCTTCTTCCACACGTACTCGCACTTCACGAGGGAGTGGGACTTCTCGTAGATGACGGCGGAGCGGACCTCGGCGACGTGGTCGACGCAGAAGTCGTGGACGAGCTTGAGGGTCTTGCCGGTGTCGGCGACGTCGTCGGTGATGAGCACCTTCTTGTCGCTGAAGTCGATCGCGTCGGGCACGGGCGCCAGCATGACCGGCATCTCCAGCGTGGTGCCCACACCGGTGTAGAACTCCACGTTCACGAGGTGGATGTTCTTGCAGTCCAGGGCGTAGGCCAGACCGCCGGCGACGAAGACTCCGCCGCGGGCGATCGAGAGCACGACGTCGGGCTCGTAGCCGTCGTCGGCGATCGTCTGCGCCAGCTCACGGACGGCGCGTCCGAAACCCTCGTACGTCAGGTTCTCGCGTACTTCACTCATGCCTGCGACCGCCTCACACCTGGGTCCGATGGAAGTTCATGAACGAGCGGGAGGCCGTCGGCCCCCGCTGGCCCTGGTACCGGGAGCCGTACCGCTCGCTCCCGTACGGGAACTCGGCGGGCGAGCTGAGCCGGAACATGCACAGCTGCCCGATCTTCATACCGGGCCAGAGCTTGATCGGCAGGGTGGCGAGGTTCGACAGCTCCAGGGTGACGTGCCCGGAGAAACCGGGGTCGATGAACCCGGCGGTCGAGTGCGTCACGAGCCCGAGCCGCCCGAGAGAGCTCTTCCCCTCAAGACGCGACGCGATGTCGTCCGGGAGGGTGATGACCTCGTAGGTCGAGGCGAGCACGAACTCGCCGGGATGGAGGATGAACGCCTCGTCACCCTCGGGCTCGACCTCACGGGTCAGGTCGAGCTGCTCGACCGCGGGGTCGATGTGGGGGTAGCGGTGGTTCTCGAACACCCGGAAGAAGCGGTCAAGCCTCACGTCGATGCTCGAGGGCTGCACCATGGATTCGTCGTACGGGTCGATGCGCACCCGTCCGGCATCGATCTCGGCCCGGATGTCCTTGTCTGAGAGAAGCACGCCCCCACGATACGCAGAGGGCGCGGACCTGCCCCAATCGGCAGGCGTCCGCGCCCCGGGCACCGGTCAGCGCCGTCCGGACTCCACCGGCACCGCATGCCGCAGCCGCGCGCAGCGCGGACACCGGATGAGCCGCCCTGGCCCGATCCGCCCGGCCCCGAGCTGCTGCAACGGGAACGAAGCGGTACTGAACACATGCCCTTCGGCACAACGGACGACGGTGCGCTCCATCGGACCCATCAAGTCCCTTCCCCTACACATGTGGTGGACGGGAAGCCACATTAGGGGATCAACGGGACACCCTCCAGGCGGCACTCCGCACCCGGGAAGGCGCAAGCTTCGCCTCAAGTGGCGCATGGGGTACAGTGTGCAACGATGCGGAACCGTTCATCGGGCCGCTGTGCGGATGTAGTTTAATGGTAGAACATGAGCTTCCCAAGCTTATAGCGCGGGTTCGATTCCCGTCATCCGCTCTTGAACGAAGGCCCTGGTCAGAGAGACCAGGGCCTTCGTCGTTGTCTCGATCGTCGGCCCGACCGGAATCCGGTCAGAACTCCAGCACCTCGCGGTCGAGCGGATACCGCGCGCGGTGGGGGCCGTCGTACGGCGAGGGAGTGATCGGCAGGACGCCGGTGGGCTGCAGGCCCAGGTTGTCGTCCCAGATGCGGGGTTCGACCTGTCCCACGACGCGGAACTTCCGGAAGGTGAACGGCGGGCTGTCGGTCGGGAAGAACTCGGGCGTGGTCATCACCTGGAAGTGCAGGTGCGGCGTGGTCGAGTTGCCGCTGTTGCCGATCAGCCCGAGGATCCGGCCGGGTTCGACGTGGTCGCCCACCCGGACCCTGAGCGAGCCGGGCTTCAGGTGGGCGTAGAGCAGGTAGCGGCCCGGCGCGACCTCCACGGTGACGTGGTTGCCGACGGTCTGCTCGATCGGCGGGACCGGCGGCGTGACGGGCGGCGTGTTGTCCGGGATCCCGTCCTGGACCTCCACCACCCTGCCGCCGGCCGCGGCGACGACCGGCTGCCGGTAGCTCAGGTAACTGGTGAGCCGCGCGGGGTCGCCTTCCCAGGTCTGTCCTTGCTCGCCGACCTTGTACCAGTCGATCGCGAAGCGCTGCGGCACGTAGAAGCGGCCGTTGATCGGGCCGAGGCCGCGGCGGTGGTGGGTGTTGCCGCAGCACGACTCGCTGGAGTACCAGGTGCCGGGGCGGACCGGCGCGTCCAGGTCCAGCGGAGCGGTGCGGTCGGTCGGGGTGATCTGGACCGTCTCCTCGAACGGGGAGGAGCCGGAGGCGGTGAGGACGGCGCCCGAGAGGTGGTGTTCGAGGACCTTGGGCACCCACTGACCGCGGTCGAGGGCCAGGTCGAGCCAGACCACCCACTGCTGGGAGCCCGGGATGACGGTCGGCGTCGGCCCCGGGGGCGCCGGGGTGTACCCGTCCGCACCCGGCAGGGGGTCGCCCACCGGGTGGGCGGCATCGGCCAGCGCCTGCCCGCTCAGCGAGCCCACCACCCGGTGTGTGCGGGCGTCCCGGACCTCGACACGGTCCAGCCGCACCCGTGCGCTGCTGGGCAGCGCGTTCGTAGTGAGCAGTTCGTACGAGAGGTGCGTCTTGCCGTCCGTCGCGCGGAACGGCGCCGGTTCGGTCATCACGGCCGCCGTCAACGGCGTGAACTGGGGGCCGGGCGCCGGCGTGGCCGCGCCGGTGCCGTATCCGGGTGCCGTTGAAGCCGTCAGCATGCCGACCGCGAGCACGGCGGCGGCGAGCCCGCGACGTAGCGGACTGCGGCCGGTGCGGTTGCGAGGGTGGCGCTCTGCCATGGTGCTCTTCCAGTCGTCGGGTCCGGGGCCACCAAGGGCACCGGCACGCCCCGCGCCGAGGCGCAGGCTCATGTAATCCGGCCGGGCGGCGCTCCCCGCGGACGGCGCCGGAGTCGGGTGCCGAACTACACCCGTCCAGCCGCACCGGACCACCGGGTGGGAGCGGGTACGTGCCCCATCCGTGCCCTCCAGGACGGTGAACAGCGGTCACCACGGGTGTGAGCAGAGCCTCCCGGCAGGACCCGCGAAGAGACTTGTCCGCAGGTCAGAGGCCAGGTGGGCGGCCAAGCAGCGGAGATTCCCAAGCTCATAGCGCGGGTTCGATTCCCGTCATCCGCTCTTCCACGAAGCCCCAGGTCAGCGACCTGGGGCTTCGTCGTTGTCCGGAACCGCCGATCAGGTCGACAGGGCGTCCAGAGCGGCGAGGTCCTCCGGGTCGAGGAGCAGGTCGGCTGCCGCGGTGTTGTCCTCCACGTGGGCCACGGAGGAAGTGCCGGGGATCGCGAGGACGACCGGTGACCCGGCCAGCGTCCAGGCGAGCTTGACCTGTTCGGGAGAGGCTCCGTGCCGGGCGGCGATCCGGGCGAGGGGTTCGGTCGGCTCGGGGCGCCCCAGGCTTTCCAAGGAGAAGAACGGGACGAACGCGATGCCCTGCCGGGTGCAGGCGTCGAGGACTTCCGGATGTCGGCGGTGGAAGAGGCCGTACATGTTCTGTACCGCCGCCACCGGAGCGATCCGCTGCGAAATGGCGAGCTGCCCGGTGGTCGTGTTGCTGAGGCCGAGGTGGCGGATCAGCCCCTCCTCCCGCAGGGCGGCGAGCGTTCCGAATCGCTCGGCCACTGCTTCGTCGTCGTCCTCGTGGAGCCGCAGATAGACGAGGTCGAGGCGGTCCCGGCCGAGTTCGCGCAGGGTGCGGTGGACGCCTGCGACGAGTTCCCGGGGGCCGGCCGGGGCGCCCCAGCTGCCGTCGGGGTGGCGGACCGGGCCGACCTTCGCCGCCAGGACCAGACCCTCGGGGTAGGGGTACAGGGTGCGGCGGATCAGGCCGTTGGCCGAGAGGCCACCGTGGAAGTAGAACCAGGCGGTGTCGATGTGGTTCACGCCGAGTTCGACCGCCCGCCTCAGCACGGCTGCCGACGTCTCCGGGTCGTTCGCGGGTCCGGCGATCTCCCGGGCCGGAAGCCGCATGGCGCCGAAGCCCATGCGGGCGACGGGGAGGTCTCCGCCGAGGAGGAAGGCAGCGGGCGGGTTCTCACGAGTCGTGGTCATGCCTCCAGATCCTCGGGAAGCCTCGTGCCGGAGGCGAACGACTGGCAGGTTGGTGCCATGACGGCGAGAGGCATCGTGACGCTGCGGGGCGAGGACGAGCTGGCGCGGCGGGCGGGCGCCCTGTTCGCGGGGGCGCGGCAGGAGTTCCTCTGCGCCGCCGGAGAGACCGGGACGTGGTCGGCCGCCGGCCCGAGCGCGCCCCGCGCCCTCCCGCCCGGGCTCGTGGTGCGCAAGCTGTACGGGCCCGGCGTCCTCCAGGCCCCCGGTGGGCAGGAGCTGCTCGACCGGCTCGGCAAGGCCGGCGCGGAGATCCGGATCTCGCCCGCGCCCCCGGCCCACGAGGCCATCGTCGTCGACCGGCGCCTCGCGGTGCTGGCGGCCCCGCGGTCCGCCGCGGGAGGCCCCCGTACGTACAACGTCGTGCAGGAGCCAGATGTGGTGGCGGGGGTGCGGGCCCTGTTCGAGACGGTTTGGGAGGCCTCGGCGGACCTAGCCGCGTACAACCGCGTGCCGTTCCCCCTCCTCGGCGACACGGAGCGGGCTGTCCTGCGGGCACTGGCGGCCGGCCATACGGACGAGGCCGCGTCCCGCCGACTGGGGGTGTCCCTGCGGACCTACCGCCGTCGGGTCGCCGCCCTCATGACCGCCCTGGGCGCGCGGTCCCGCTTCCAGGCCGGCCTGCGTGCCCGCGAGGTCCTCGGCGGGCGCCTGGACGCCTGACGGGTCCGGCAGCCGGAGGCGGCCACGAGCCGTGCCACAACGTGCCGGCAGGTCCGCTCTTCCACGAAGCCCCAGGTCAGCGACCTGGGGCTGTGTCGTTGTCGCCCCTCGCGGAGGGGACGCGAGGGGGCCGCTAGGCGAAGGCGGGAAGGGCCAGTCCGAGGGTGCCCCAGCCGAGGAGGGCCGTGAGGGCCGCCGAAACGGCTGACCGGAACAGCCGTTTCCAGACGTACGCGTCCAGGCCCCTGCACACGACCACGCGGGCGGGGTGCTTGAGGTGGTAGGCGATGTCGTACGGCGTCCCCTGTTCGTCGTGGGGCGCGCGGCGGACCTTTCCGTCGGTGGCGGTGTAGCCGTAGCGGACCTGGCCGCGGATGAGGGTGGGCACCGTCTCGACCGTGACGCCGTGGCGGGGCAGGTACCAGATGTTCCACGGGACCGCCGCCGCGCCGATCGTCACCCAAACCATCAGCAGTGTCGTGGCGCCGGTCAGCAGCACCGCGAGTGCGCGGGACGCGTGGTCCCCGGCGATCACCACGCCCGCGGCGAGGGCGACGAGTCCGAGGCCGAGCGCGGCCATCACCCCGATGACGACGAGAGCGGCCGGCGTACTCGGCTCCGCGTCCTCCTCGGCCTCCCTCTCCCGGAGTGCCCGCGCTTCCCGTTCCTCCCGTGCCTCCCGCTCGGCGTCCTCCGCCGCCTCGTGCGTGACCGCCACGAGCGTCGAGCCGTCCACCGGGTCCTCGTGGGCGGGACGTTCGGGCAGCGCGCCGTTCACCGCTTCCCCGAAGACGGTCGCCGAGGCACGGGACACCCCCTCGATCCGGTACCGGGTCGGCTCACTGTTCGTCTTCGTGGGCCTGGCGGTGGTCGCCCTCGGCCTGCTGATCATCGGCGGCCCGAAGGCCGCACTCCGCAACATGCGGGAGCTGGAGAAGACCGGCGTCGAGGTCCCGGCGACCCTGGTCTCGATGGCGCCTCGCAAGACCTACCTGACCGTCGTCTACGCGTACACGACCGCGGACGGTTCCCGGGCCACCCACACCTCATGGACCGGCCGCAACCCCCTGCACGTCGTGGGCGAGACATACCCGCTGGTGCGGACGGCGCACCCGTCCAAGAACGTCTGGATGGGGACGATGGCCGCGGTGCGCCATGAGCGCGCGGGGACTGAGCATCACATCCGCTTCATGGTGTGCGTGATGCTCGCGGGTGTCACGACCTTCGCCGTGGCTGTGACGGGCCTGGTCCTCCTCCCCTGACTCACGTCGTCGCGGCCTTCCCCAGAACACCGCGCCCGCCCGCGGCCTCACCCCGCTCCAAGAGGTCTCCGCGATGCTCGGCGCCCCGGCAGCGGCCTGACCGCGACCCACGGGCGAACGTGGGCTGACATTCAGGCAGCCGGGAAGGCCCGACCGGCACCGGCCGGTCGGGCCCTTTCGCGTATCGGCGGAGGGGCTTCCCCGAGGGCGTGAAGTCAGTGGTCGGAGTAACTGAAGTCGCCCATGGTCCAGGCGCTGACGTCCGCGATCGAGACGCGGTACATCCCGCCTGTCTCCGGGATCCCCACCGTGCCCTGAAGGATCCGCGCCATGTGGAAGTGCAGATACGCGGGCGGCCCGTCCCTCCGTGTCATGGCGGTGAAGACGGCGGAGAACTCTCCCAGGCGGGCGGAGTCGGCCAGGACCTCCGAGACCCGCTGCCTCCACACCGCTTCGGGCGCCAGTCGGCCGGTGATGACAGCGCCACCGGTGACCACCGTCAGGGACATCTGATTGCTCTGCCCGGACTCCACCAGCGTGGCGACGTCAACGAGCAGCTCGTCAAGCTTCGACATGAGAGCCGATCCTATTCACGGGTCGTCCCGTCCCCTCAACCGGTCTTGCCACCGGGCGAGCAGGGCCGCCACCGCCTTCCCACCAGAGGCACGCCGCGTGACCGAGGCCGCCGTGACTGCCCGCCGGCCGGGGGCCGGCCGAAGCCCCGGTGCCGCCGTTGTGGTCGGGGGTGCACATGCGTGGGAGGGGTCAGAAGGAGGTGGTCCCGCGCCGTGGCTGATGGAGTTCGGCTTTTCCGAAGAGGAGGGCGTAGCCGGGGGGGAGTTGGTTGATGATGCGGTCGAGGAGCTCGGGTCCGGCGAGTTGGGACACGGCGGCGAGGACGGCGCCGACGTTCCAGCGGGCGGTGGCGGGTGTGCTGCCGGTGCGCTGGGCGAGGTCCTTGACGAACTCCCATCCGGTGAGGGGTGTGACGGCGGGGACCTGGGCGGTCAGGACGAGGGCGGCTTCGACGGGGAGGCGTGCGGCGAGGTCGACGCGTTCGTCGCCGACGAGCTGTCGTCCCAGTGCGGCGAGTACGGACTGGACGGCTTCGTCGGCGCGTTCGAGGGTGGGGTGGGCGCCCTCGTAGCGCACCCGCTCGAGCATCTGGGAGTAGGGCGCCGCGGTGGTGGTGCTGCCGTGGGCGGGTGTGGTCGTGGTCTCGGTCTGAAGAGTCATGCTGGTGGAGATCGCCGTTCTCTTCGGGCCCGGTCGGTGGACCGGGCGGAGCGAACACGTTTCAGGGGTGCCGGCTCACCGGGGGTGGTGCGGCCGGCCGAAGAGGAGGTCGTAGCCGGGTGGGAGCTGCAGGAGGATCCGGGCGGTCAGTTCCTCGCCGGCCGCGTCGGCGGCGACGCTGAGGACGGCGCTGACGTCCCAGGCCGCGGTCTGTTCGGTGGCTCCTTCGATCCAGGCAGCCGTCGCGCGTACGAAGCGTTCGGGTGAGAGAGGCTCGGTGGCCTGGAGGGGGTTGAGGAGCACCAGGGCGAAGGTCTCCGGCAGGCGGGCGGCGAGTGCGGTCCGCACGTCACCGACCAGATGGGCGCCGAGCAGCGCCAGCACGGTGCGGGCGGCTCGTTCGGCCTCCTGTGCGGACCTGTAGTCGCCGCGCTCTTGGACCTTGTCGAGGAACGTCTGCCATCGCAGTCTCATCACGACCCCCTTCTGCATACGTGGATGCGGGGAGCGGAGGACGGAGGAGGGGGAAAGGCTTCCGCCCTCCGCTCCCGGTCTTTCCTACGGTTCAGCCGCTGATCTGCTTGCGGTCGTCGCCCCGGCCGATGGTGATCTTGCGGGGCTTGGCGCGCTCGGCGATCGGGATGCGCAGCGTGAGCACACCCGCCTCGTAGTCGGCCGTGATCCTCTCGGTGTCGAGGGTGTCGGCCAGCATCAGCTGCCGGGAGAAGACGCCGAGGGGCCGCTCGGACAGCTCCATCTGGACGTCGTCGGCCTTCGCGACGGGGCGGCGCTCGGCCTTGACCGTCAGCATGTTCCGCTCGACGTCGATGTCGATCGCGTCCAGCGCGACGCCGGGCAGGTCGAGGGCGATGACGTAGACGTCACCCTCACGGTAGGCGTCCATCGGTACCGCGGAAGGCCGTGACCAGGTGCCGGTCGCACCCAGCATCTGCTGGGCGAGACGGTCGAGCTCGCGGAACGGGTCGGTGCGCATCAACATCGCGAAACACCTCCAGGGGGATCAGGCAGTGACTGCCAATGCGCTTCATCTGTCACCGTTGTAGCATGTCATCCGAACGACGACAAGCTGAATGTCAACGGATGGACGACACGATGAAGAGGGCGTGATCCTGTGACAGGAGCCGACCGACCGGTCACCTTTCCCGCGGCGCTCGCCGCCCTGGCCACGATCGACGAAGCGGTACGGGCAGCCCGGTCCGCGACCACCCCCGACACGACACCGCACGGCTCCTCGGAGGAAGCGCTCGCCGCCCTCCTGCTCCTGCGTGAGCTGCGCGAACAGCTCGCCGCATGGGAGCCCCGCTTCATCGAGGCCGCCCGCGACGCCGGCGCCAGCTGGGCCGACCTCGCCCACCCCCTCGGCGTCACCAGCCGACAGGCCGCCGAACGCCGCTACCTCCGCGTACGCCCCGGCAACCCCGGAACCACCGGCGAACAACGCGTCCAGACGATCCGCGACCGCCGCGCCGCAGACCGCACCATCACGGCCTGGGCCCGATCGAACGCCGCCGACCTGCGCCAGCTCGCCGGACAGATCACCGCCCTCGACGCCCTGCCCCCGGACACACAGGCCGACCTCTCCGCAGCACTCGCGCACAGCGACCCCACCCAGCTCCTCGAACCACTCGCACGCAC
>NZ_LIPQ01000579.1 GCF_001418135.1 Streptomyces aureus | reverse complement strand
GGCCAGGCCGAGGGCCGTCGCCCCGACATCGCCGGCGCGACGGCCCTCGGCCTGGCCCTGGCGGCCCTGCTCACCGCGCTCACCCTCGGCCGGGACGGCTGGCTGCGCCCCCAGGTGGGACTCCTGCTGCTCGCCTCGCTCGCCCTGACGGCGCTGTTCGTGCTGGTCGAGCGCCGGAGCCGTACGCCCATGGTGGATCTGGCGCTGCTGCGGCGGCCGGCGTTCCTGGCCTCGACGCTGGGGGCGCTGTTCACGGGCCTGGCGGTGATCGGCCTGTTCAGCGTGGTGCCGGCGCTGCTCCAGGGCGGCGGGGCAGGGGCCGGGATGTCCCCCCTGGGCGCGGCGTGGCTGTTCGTGCTCTGGTCGGGCACGGCGTTCCTCGTGGCCCTGCAGACCCGCCGACTCGCGGGCCGGCTCTCCGCCCCGTACCAACTGGCCCTGGGTTTCGTCCTGTCGGCGGCGGGGGTGCTGGCCCTGCTCGGCGGCCTGGAGGGCCCGGCCGGCTCCTGGCCCCGCCTCCTCCCGGGCCTCCTGGTGGCGGGCGCGGGCAGCGGCCTCCTGAACGCCGCGCTGCCGCGCCTCGCGGTCGACTCCGTACCGCCGGAGCGCGCGGCGATGGGCTCGGGCGCCAACAACACCGCCCGCTACATCGGCTCCTCGGCGGGCGTGGCCCTGATGCTGGCTCTGGCGGCGGCGGGCCCGGACACGGCGGTCCTGGTGGCGGCGGCACTGGCCCTGACGGGCGCGGGACTCACGCTCGCCTTGGGGCCACGGGCCGACGTCCGATCACCCGATCGACCCTGACGAGGGGACCAGCTTCGCCCAGACGACGAGCCGGTAGGCGCTGCTGAACTCGGGGGTGCAGGTGGTGAGGGTGAGATAGGCGCCGGCGGCGTCGTACCCGTACGAGGGCGAGACGATCGACCGCGGCACGGCCCGCACGACCCCCACGTCGCGCGGAGCGGTCCGGGGCAGGATCTGATCGACGCGATAGGTGTACGTGGCCCCCCGCGTCCGCACGGAGATGACGTCCCCTCTGGCGAGCCGGTTGACGTACCGGAAGGGTTCGCCGTGGGTGTTGCGATGCCCGGCGAGAGCGAAGTTCCCGGTACGGCCGGGGGCGGCGGTGCCGGGGTAGTGCCCGACGTACCCCTTGTCGAGGACGGACCGCTTGGAGACACCGTGGGCGACGGGAACGGTGAGGCCGAGCCGGGGGATACGGAGAACGGCGAAGGCGGCGGCGTCGCGCCCGCCACGGGCCGGACCGCCGGAGGATGCGGCAGAAGGGACGACGGCTTCACCGGAGGGAGCGCCGGCACCGGGAGCGTCGGAGGCCTGGGACGAACTACCGGCACCGGGGGTACTGGTGGTGCTGGAGGGGCTGGCGGCACCCGCGGAAGGAGAGATGCCCCACTCCCCCCACTCCCGCTCCAGAACACGCACCTGCTGAAGGGCCTCGGCGCGGGCCCGCTGGTTGGTCCACCAGAGCTGATGCACCACGAGAAGCAGAACGACGACACCACAGGTGACGACGGTCTCGGCGCACACCCACAGCACGCGCGCACCGGTACGGCGCCGCCCTCGCGACTGGACGACGACCGGTACCCGCTGCCCTGCCCGCTGCCCCACCCTGGCCCGCACGCCGGGCACGATAAGCGCTGAGGCGCCAACTCTCCAGGCCCGTACAGCAGTACGGTGGAGGGCATGCGCCCCGACACGCCTGCCGCCCACACCACCGAAGCCGAGCGCCTGCTGCGCACGGCAGCGCAGTACCCGGGAGACCGGGAACCGCTCCACCTCCAGGCCGCGGCACACCTGGAACTGGCGGGCGACCGCCAGGCAGCGACGGCCCTCTACGACACGCTGCTCTCCTCCTCCCCCTCGAACCCGCTCCTGATCAGGTCGCTGAAGGCGGCGAACCTGTGGGAATACGGCCACGAGGCGGAGGCCCGCGCGATCATCGAAGGCATCCGGAGCGCACGGCCCACGGATGCGGCACCGTGGGAGATCGCGGCGGAGACGCTGGAGGCGCACGACGAACTGGAGGCGGCGGAGAAGACGCTGACGGAAGCGGCGGCGCTGCTGGTCACGTCCGCGGAACTCCCCCACGCGACCCAGTCGCTCCTCACGACCCGCCACCGCATCCGCCGCATGCTGGCCCTGCCGCACGACGACTGGGACGACCAGGCCGACCGCCTGCACACGGCGGCCGTCCCGCTGGACGAACTCCACGACCCGAAGCGCCTGTGGTCCCTGGGCTCGGAGGACCCGGCGGAACTCCAAGCGGAGATCACCCGCCTCCGCTCAGAGCTGGGCACCTACCGCACGGCCCTCTCCCGCCCGTTCCCGGTGGCGGTCCTGCACTGGCCGGAACCGGAACTGGACGAGCTCCTCGCGGCGTACCCGGAACTGGAGGCGGAGTACCCCACGTACCGCGCCCACCTGACGGACATCGAGGCCTCCCTCCGAGAACTCGCCCAGGCGGGC
>NZ_LIPQ01000578.1 GCF_001418135.1 Streptomyces aureus | reverse complement strand
CTCGGCGGCTGAGCCGCTCCCCGCGCACGTCCCACGTCACCCGCTCCTTCTCCCTCCTCCCCTCCGTCCCGAAGGGATTCCCCGCCATGCCCGCGTGCCATCGCCGCGCCGCCCTGCTTCCCGCCCTCTCCGTCCTCCTCGGCGGCACCGGCGGGCGGCGCGAGGGAGACGGCGGCGAGGCCGAGGAGGACGGAGAGGGCGGGAAGCAGGGCGGCGCGGCGATGGCACGCGGGCATGGCGGGGAATCCCTTCGGGACGGAGGGGAGGAGGGAGAAGGAGCGGGTGACGTGGGACGTGCGCGGGGAGCGGCTCAGCCGCCGAGGAGGCTGCAGAGCTGGTCGACCGGGAAGGGGGACTGTCCCGGGTCGGTGGAGCCCTGCGGCAGCGAGCCGGGGAAGGACTCGCAGGTCGAGGTCACGGCCTGGGCCGCGTTGTCCGCCGGCTCGGGCTTGTGCGAGGAGATGGTGTCGGTCATCTCCTTGAGCCCCTTCTCCTCGGCGGCGCCCTTGCCGCCGGTCAGCCTGCCCATGCAGGAGGACGAGCCGGGCGGGCACTCCTTGAGCTTCTCCCCGGCCGCCTTGATGTCCTTGTCGGCCTGGCCGGCGGCCTCCTGGGTCTTCTTCTGCTGTTCCTCGATCTCCTTGGCCTCCTTGGCGTTGGCCTCCTTGTCCAGACAGGCCTGGTCCTCGGGCTTGCACTCCTCGGCGTACGCGGTGGGGGCCAGGGGCAGGGCGAGAGCGGCGGCGAGGACGGCCGCGGTCAGCACACGGCGTGCCGACGTCTTGCGTTCGGGAACGGGCACGGGCATGGGAACTCCCTTGGGACAGGGCTGATTTGGTGAGCTCGGAAGGGGACGCCAGGGGCGGACAGGGGACTGTCCTCAAGATCACCGAGCGCATCCAGACGCTAACCGCCGGGGACTCGGCACTTCGGCAGGACACACGGTGCGGCGCGGACCCCGGGGGCCGCTCACCACTTCGGCGGAGCGCACTGGAGGCCGCCGGAACGGGCCGCGACCGGGGCCTTCCGAGGCCGGCCGCGCGGTCCTCCCGTACACCCGTGGGCGTGGAATCCGGCGCAGCGGCGAGGGGGCCGCCGGCCCCGTACCGCCGGTCCCCTCACTCCCCCGGCCGCCGCCGTTCGGCGGCCCGCCACGGGGTGCGGTGCGCCACCCCTCCGGGGGCTCGTGGCAGCGTGAGTGCGCCCCGTGGACGGCACCCCGAACGGAGGTCCGTCTAACGGGTGTTTCAGCGATTCCAGCGCGCCCCGGTGATCGTTTTCGGACAGTCTGCTGATGTGCCCGGCGGCCCGTCCCGGCCGTCGCACCCGGCCGTGGGCACTCCATGCCCGCAGGCCCGGCACGCCGTGTTCGCATGACCCGCGACCGGCCCGTGTACGTCCCCGGCGGACGGCACCGGCCGGGCGCCGCGCTCCCGTATGTCCCCGTCGAAGGAGAGCAGAGCCATGTCCCGTTCACGACGCAGTCCCTCGCGCACGACACCGCGCGCCCGGCGGCTCGCAGCCGCCACGCTCGCCGCGGCGGCCCTCACCGCCGTTCCGGCCCTCGCCCCCGCGGCCAACGCCAACGAGGGCAACCCGACCGTGCTGAGCTGGGGCGCGGGCCGCACCGGCCAGCTCGGCAACGGCACCCTCGCCGACAGCCTCAGCCCGTCCTCGGTCACAAGTCTCTTCCGCGGTGACGTCGACCAGATGTCGGCCGGCGGCACCTCGTCCGCCGACTCGTTCGCCCTCGCCCGTACCGACAAGACCGTCAAGTCCTGGGGCCACAACTCCTCCGGCCAGCTCGGCAACGGAGGCAACACCAACCAGACCGTTCCCACCACCGTGCCCCGCCTCAACAACATCAAGGACGTCGCCGCCGGCGGAAAGCACGCCCTCGCCCTCGACACGAGCGGCCAGGTCTACTCCTGGGGCGACAACGCCTACGGCCAGCTCGGCAACAACCGCACCGGCGACAGCCGTACGGTCCCCGATCGCGTCCAGGGCATGCCCAAGGTCAAGCAGATCTCGGCCGGCTGCGACTTCAGCCTCGCGCTCCTGGAGAACGGCAAGGTGTACGCCTGGGGCCGCGGCATCCACGGGCAGCTCGGCAACGGCACCCGTGCCACCAGCTCCGTACCCCGACAGGTCCTCGGCCTGGAGAACATCGTGGAGATCGACGCCGGCTGCCACCACGCCCTCGCGCTGACCGCCGACGACACGGTCAAGTCCTGGGGCTACAACCTCTACGGCCAGCTCGGCAACTCCTCCACCAAGTCCGCCACCCTCCCCGTCGACGTCGACTGGGTCGAGGGCGTCTCCGACATCGAGGCGGGTGCCTTCCACAACTACGTCAAGACGAGCGACAGCCACGTCTGGGGCTGGGGCAACAACCAGTACGGCCAGCTCCTGGAGGGCGACGAGGCCTTCGACTCCAACGTCTCCCGCACCAACCGCACCGCCCCCGTCGAGATCCTGCGCCTCGAAGGCGTCCAGCACCTCGCGGCCGGCGCCCGGCACGGCGTCGCCGTCACGGCGGACGACGTCTTCGCCTGGGGCCACAACGGCGAGGGCCAGCTCGGCAACGGCACGACGGTCGCCCGCTACGAGTCGGTGAAGATCCTCAACGAGGGCTCGGCGATCAAGGCGGTGGCCGTCTCCCTCGGCGGCAACACGACGTACGCGTACTGAGCGGGGTGCGTCCTCGCATGACGTACGCCTACGGACGCGGCATCGCCGCAGCCCTCGCGCTCCTCGCCCTCGCGGGCCCGGCACACGCCGCCGAGCCCCGCGACCCCTGGGTACGGGCCTGGGGGGCGAACAGCGTCGGCCAGCTCGGCAACGGAACCACCGTCACGCAGCAGACCCCTTCCAACATCCGGGGCCTGGCCCGCGCCACGGTGCGCGAGCTCGCCGCGGGAGGCGGCAACGACGGCAACTCCTTCGCGGTCGCCCTGCTGCACGGCGGCACGGTCGAGGCATGGGGCGGCAACAGCAACGGGCAGCTCGGCGACGGCACCACCGTCAACCGGCCCTTCCCCGCCGCCGTCGCGGGACTGTCCGGGGTGTCCCACGTCGCCGCCGGAGCCCACTTCGCCTACGCCGTGCGCGGCGGGCGGGTCCTCGCCTGGGGCGACAACGCCTTCGGCCAGCACGGCAACGGCACGACCGACTCGACCCCCCGTCCGGTCGCCGTCCAGAGCCTGAGCAAGGTCACGGACATCGCCGCCGGCTGCTACCACGCCCTCGCCCTGCGCGAGGACGGCACGGTCTGGACCTGGGGGCGGAACCACTACGGCCAGCTCGGCCTCGGCTCCACCGCCGACCGGACCACACCCCAGCGGGTGCCGGGCCTCACGGACGTCGTGGAGGTGGCCGTCGGCTGCTACCACTCGCTGGCCCGTACGGCCGACGGCACCGTCAAGGCCTGGGGCCACAACACCGACGGACAACTGGGCGACGACAGCACGGAGCACCGCTCGACGCCCGTGGACGTCCGGCACCTGACGGCGGTCGCGGGCATCTTCGCGGCGGGTCTCCACTCGTTCGCCGTCCTCGACGACGGACAGGTGCGCGCCTGGGGTGACAACGCCCACGGCCAGCTCGGCGACGGTTCCACCGTCAAGCGCACCACCCCGGTCCCCGTCCCCGCGCTCACCGATGTCACCGCCCTCGCCGGCGGCTACCGCCACACACTCGCCGTCCGCGCCGACGGCTCGGTCCTCGCCTGGGGCGAGAACACCGTGGGCCAGCTCGGCGACGGCACCACCACGAACTCCCTCACCCCGGTCCTCGCCCTGCCCCCGGGCAGCGGCGCGACCCGCGTGGCCGCCTCCACCGTGTGGCACTCCAGCTACGCCTACTGACCCGAAAGGTCGCCATGAATCTCCCCGTACGCACGTCTCTGCTCGCCGCCCTCACGGCGGCCACCGCCCTCGCCGCCCCCTGCCTCTCCGCCCACGCCGCCGGCACCGACCCCTGGGTGCGCGCCTGGGGCGAGAACGCCCAGGGACAGCTGGGCAACGGCAGCGTCCTCGCCCAGCAGACCCCTGCCGCCGTCATCGGCATCACCCGCGACGACGTGCGCGAGCTCTCCGGAGGAGGCGGCGGCGCCGCGGCGGCCGCCAACGGCTTCGCCGTCGCCCTCCTCAAGGACGGCACCGTGAAGAGCTGGGGCAACAACGCCACCGGCCAGCTCGGCAACGGCACCCTCGTCGCCCAGTCCTTCCCCGCGACCGTCGCCGGACTCTCGGGCGTGAGCGAGGTCTCCGCGGGCCTCAACCACGCGCTCGCCGTCAAGGGCGGCCGGGTCCTCGCCTGGGGCAGCAACGCCTCCAAGCAGCTCGGCACCGGTCAGGACACCACCAACCCGTACAAGGCCCCGATCCCCGTGCAGAGCCTGGACAGGGTGAAGGACGTCGGGGCGGGCTGCGACTTCAGCGTGGCGCTCCGGCAGGACGGCACGGTCTGGACCTGGGGCAAGGGCGACAACGGGCGTCTGGGCACCGGCAACAACACCACCCGCGAGACGCCGCAGAAGGTCCCCGACCTCGTCGACGTCGAGTCCGTCGCCGTGGGCTGCGACCACGTCCTCGCGCTCACCGCCGACGGCGTCGTCAAGGCCTGGGGCAAGGGCGCCGAGGGCCAGCTCGGCAACGACACCACCACCGACAGCAACAAGCCGGTGGACGTCGCCCACCTCGACGCCGTGGCCAGGATCTACGCCACCTCCGCGTCCGGCTTCGCCGTCCTCGACGACGGCAGCCTGGCCGGCTGGGGCAAGAACACCGACCGGCAGCTCGGCGACGGCACGAACGCCAACCGCACCACCCCGGTCGTCCTGGACACGCTCAAGGGCGTCCAGAGCATCGCCGGAGGGGCCGACTTCACGGTGGCCGCGCTGGACGACGGCTCGGTGATCGGCTGGGGTGCCAACGCGACCGCCCAGCTCGGCGACGGCACGACCACCAACCCCACCGGTACCACGGTGGCCCTGCCGCCCGGCAGTGGCGTCACTCACGTCGCCACCACCGTGACGGGCAAGTCCGCGTTCGCCTACTGACCCGGTGCGGCCGCGCGGCCCCCTCGCCGGGCCCGCGCGGCCCCGCGCCGGCCGCTCTCGGGCCTCGTGCCCGCCTGGCGGGCCTCCCTCGCGCCCGTCCGGCCCTCGGGCCGCGTACCCGGCCTCCCTCGGGCCTCCTCTGCCCGCCTCGCGCGGGGCCTCTCGCCAGGTCCCGCGCGGGGCGGGCAGAGG
>NZ_LIPQ01000577.1 GCF_001418135.1 Streptomyces aureus | reverse complement strand
CGGCAGCCCCGCCTTCTCGGCGGCGGCGACGATCTCGGCGTGCTCCGTCTCACGGCCGAAGGCGGCGGGGGAGGGGGAGGCGGCGGCCCCTCCCCCGCCGCCTTCGGCCGTGAGACGGCGCACGCCGAGATCGTCGCCGCCGTCGAGAAGGCGGGGCTGCCGGAGTCCGACCTTCCGGGAATCGGCGGGGCGACCCCCACGGATTCCACGCCGCGCCCCACGCCGTCCACGGAGCGGGAGCGGCTCCAGGAGCGGGCCGTCGCCTGTTCCGCCGCGTGGCAGTACGTCGGCCCTCCCGTCGACGGATCGCGGGGCGACTTCGAGAAGGCGGTCACCGCCCTCGTCGGTGAGGACTGGGTCCAGGGCGAGCGCCAGGTGGAGAAGCTCGACGAGAAGGGCGGCGACCTGCTCCAGATCACGCTCAGGAAGCGGGGCTGGGTGCTGTACGCCCGGCACACCGGCGGGCAGCAGTCGATGGGCGTGCAGATGATCTCCCTGCACGCGACGGAGACCGCGTGCATGAACCGGTTCACCGAGCAGGAGCAGAAGGTCCTGTTCGGGGAGGACGCCGAACAGGGCTGACGAAAGGCGCCGTTGCGTACATCGCCCGTTCCCACGTGCAAAACTGTGCCCTGGAAAACGGGGGCAAGAGGCCGTCGTACGTGCGTATTTGGGAGTGTTGTGCGCAAGGTGACGTGGGTGGCTGCGGCCGCCGGTGTGGTGCTGCTGGTAGCCGGTTGCGGAAGCGAGGGCGGAACGGACAAGGGCGGCTCGTCCTCGGCCGGTTCGTCCTCGACGGGCGGCTCCGGCGGTTCCGGCGGCGAGCGGCTCACGGGGGCCGCGGTCACCAAGGAGCTCACCGACGCGGCGACCGCGGCCGGCTTCACGCAGGACGCCTCGGGTGAGCAGATTCCGGCCGAGGCCAAGGACTGCATGGTCAGCTGGACGGCCGACGCCGAGAAGGCGAAGGACCCGGCGAAGTCCTACGCGGACACGGTCGCGACCCTGACGAAGGGCGGCTGGAACGAGGAGCGGAAGACCGAGCAGGGCGGCTCGGTGATCAAGTCCCTGAAGAAGAGCGGCTGGCAGCTCCAGGCCAGCAACCACTCCGCCGGCCCGCTGAAGCTGGTCATGTTCGTGGCCGTCGACAGCAGCCCGGAGTGCGCGGCGGCCCTCACGGCGGCCAACAAGGCCACGCCTTCGTCCTGATCCGCCGACACCACCCGCGCCCCCGGCACGTCAGCCGCCGGGGGCGCGGGTGCGTCTCGTCGGTGACGGGAGACCGGCCATCGGCGCGAGCGCGTCCGGTCAGCGGCGCGCCGCCGCCTCCGGCGCCGTCAGGTCGATCAGCCGGCAGACCGTCTCGATGTCGATCTTCACCTGTGCGATCGAGGCGCGCCCCGACAGCCAGGTGATCAGTGCCGAGTGCCAGGTGTGCTCGATCACCCGGACCGCCGAGAGCTGCTCCGGGGTCGGGTGCTCGGTGCCCATCGCGTCCAGGATGATCGCCGTCGTCAGCCGCGAGACCGTGTCCACCTCGGGGCTCACCCCGCGGTCCGCGAAGGTCAGCGCCCGCACCATCGCGTCGGCGAGCTGCGGCTCGCGCTGGAGGGCGCGGAAGGCGCGCATCAGCGTCTCCGCCACCCGCTCCGCCGGATCGGCGCCCGCCGGCGGCCGCTTCCGCAGGGTCGTGTGCATGTGCTGGAGCTGGTCCTGCATCGTCGCGACCAGCAGGTGGATCTTGGAGGGGAAGTAGCGGTACAGCGTCCCCAGGGCCACCCCGGCCGCCTCCGCGACCTCCCGCATCTGCACGGCGTCGAAGCCGCCCCGCGCCGCGAGCTGGGCGCTGGCGTTCAGGATGCGGCGGCGCCGTGCCTCCTGGCGCTCCGTGAGGGGCGGTGCCGCGGGTCTGTGGTCCGCTCTGATGTCTGCGGTCATGAGGTCCCGTTCCGTGCGGTGGGGAGCGACAGTATGGCGGTGCGGGCGCCGTGGCGCGAATCACCTGTTCCGGCTCTCACCACAGAGCTACCTGCCGGTAGATTCTGTCCTCCTTGAGAGATCAAGGAGATCAGGCCAGAAGATCAAGAACGATCAAGTCTGTAACTTGTTCTAGATTAGCGCGAGCGGTTACGCTCCGGCGAAACCACGCTCGAAGGGGGTCGCGCATGACCGCTGAGGCCATAGAGGCAAGCCCCCGACAGGGCGTCACCGCAGCCGGTGACAGACCGTTGCGGATCGCTCTCCTCACGTACAAGGGGAACCCCTTCTGCGGTGGTCAGGGCGTCTACGTCCGGCACCTCTCCCGCGAGCTCGCCCGCCTCGGCCACAGCGTCGAGGTCATCGGCTCGCAGCCGTACCCCGTACTCGACGCGGTCGTCGACGGCGCGGCCCTGGCGGGGCCCACCCTCACCGAGCTCGCCAGCCTCGACCTCTACCGCTCGCCGGACCCGTTCCGCACCCCGAAGCGCGACGAGTACCGGGACTGGATCGACGCCCTCGAGGTCGCCACCATGTGGACCGGCGGCTTCCCCGAGCCGCTCACCTTCTCCCTGCGGGCCCGGCGCATGCTCGCCGCCCGCCGCGGAGACTTCGACGTCGTCCACGACAACCAGACCCTCGGGTACGGGCTCCTCGGCGGCCCGCGTGCGATCGGCGCACCGCTCGTCACCACGATCCACCACCCCATCACCGTCGACCGGCAGCTCGAACTCGACGCCGCCGCCGACTGGAAGCGCCGCGCCTCCGTCCGCCGCTGGTACGCCTTCACCCGCATGCAGAAGCGCGTCGCCCGCCGACTGCCGTCCGTGCTCACCGTCTCCGGCACCTCCCGGCAGGAGATCGTCGACCACCTCGGCGTACGCGACGACCGCATCCGGGTCGTCCACATCGGCGCCGACACCGACCTGTGGTCGCCCGACCCGGCCGTCGCCGAGGTCCCCGGCCGGATCGTCACCACCTCCAGCGCCGACGTCCCGCTCAAGGGCCTCATCCACCTGATCGAGGCGCTCGCCAAACTCCGCACCGAGAACCCGGACGCGCACCTCGTCGTCGTCGGCAAGCGCGCCGAGGACGGCCCGGTCGCCGCGGCCATCGAGCGGTACGGACTGGCCGGGGCCGTCGAGTTCGTCAAGGGCATCAGCGACGCGGAGCTCGTCGACCTGGTGCGGTCCGCGCAGGTCTCCTGCGTGCCGTCGCTGTACGAGGGGTTCTCGCTGCCGGCGGCGGAGGCGATGGCCACGGGGACGGCGCTCGTCGCGACGACGGGCGGTGCGATCCCCGAGGTGGCCGGGTCCGACGGGGAGACGTGCCTGGCGGTGCCGCCGGGGGATGCGGGGGCGCTGGCCGCGGCGCTCGGGCGGGTGCTCGACGATCCGGCGCTCCGGGCCCGACTGGGCGGCGCCGGCCGTGCCAGGGTTCTTGAGCGCTTCACCTGGGCGAAGGCCGCGCAGGGCACCGCGGAGCTGTACCGCGAGGCGGTCGCCCGTCAGGGAGCCGGGGCACGCCGGTGACATCCCGCCTTCGTCGCCGGGCGCAGCCCGTTGGTGGGGTTGCGCCCGCCCTCCCCCCAGCTCTCGGCTCCGCTCGCGCAGGGGGGACCCCCGTCGCCCTGCGGAACGCCTGCCCGCGACCAGGCGGCGGTGCCTGTCCACAACCTTCCACCCCTCGCGAAAGCAGGACCTCGTGCTGACCGTCGACTTCACCCGCTTCCCGCTCGCCCCCGGCGACCGTGTGCTCGATCTGGGCTGTGGTGCGGGCCGGCATGCCTTCGAGTGCTACCGGCGCGGTGCGCAGGTCGTGGCCCTCGACCAGAACGGCGAGGAGATCCGCGAGGTCGCCAAGTGGTTCGCGGCCATGAAGGAGGCCGGCGAGGCCCCCGCGGGCGCGACCGCCACCGCGATGGAGGGTGACGCGCTCAACCTGCCGTTCCCCGACGAGTCCTTCGACGTCGTCATCATCTCCGAGGTCATGGAGCACATCCCCGACGACAAGGGCGTGCTCGCCGAGATGGTCCGCGTCCTCAAGCCCGGCGGGCGGATCGCGATCACCGTCCCGCGATACGGCCCCGAGAAGATCTGCTGGACGCTCTCCGACGCGTACCACGAGGTCGAGGGCGGTCACATCCGCATCTACAAGGCCGACGAGCTCCTCGGCAAGATCCGGCAGGCCGGACTCAAGCCGTACGGCACCCATCACGCGCACGCGCTGCACTCGCCGTACTGGTGGCTGAAGTGCGCCTTCGGCGTGGACAACGACAAGGCGCTGCCGGTCCGGGCGTACCACAAGCTCCTGGTCTGGGACATCATGAAGAAGCCCGCCCTGACCCGGGTCGCCGAGCAGCTGCTCAACCCGGTGGTCGGCAAGAGCTTCGTGGCGTACGCGACCAAGCCCCACCAGCCCAAGGTCGACTCCCAGTGACCTCCCCCGAGCGGATCGCCGAGCATCTCGTCCTGCCCGGGGTGCTCACCGCCGAGCAGGCCGCGGAGACCGTCGCCGGGATACTCGCCGTACAGCGCGAGGACGGCGCCCTGCCCTGGTTCCGGGGCCACCACCTCGACCCGTGGGACCACACCGAGGCCGCGATGGCGCTGGACGCGGCCGGTGAGCACGCCGCCGCCGCCCGCGCCTACGAGTGGCTCGCCCGGCACCAGAACAGCGACGGCTCCTGGTTCGCGGCGTACCACGACGGCGAGCCCGACCAGGTCACCGACCGCAGCCGGGAGTCCAACTTCGTCGCGTACATAGCGGTCGGTGTCTGGCACCACTACCTCTCGACCGGCGACGACGCCTTCCTCGACCGGATGTGGCCCGTCGTCTACGCGGCCGTCGAGTTCGTCCTCGGGCTCCAGCAGCCCGGTGGTCAGATCGGGTGGAAGCGCGAGGCCGACGGCACGCCGGTGAACGACGCGCTCCTCACCGGAAGCTCGTCGATCCACCAGGCGCTCCGCTGTGCCCTCGCCATCGCCGAGACCCGTGAAGAGCCACAGCCGGACTGGGAGTTGGCGGCCGGGGCGCTCGGTCACGCGATCCGCCGCCACCCGGAGCGCTTCCTCGACAAGTCGCGCTACTCGATGGACTGGTACTACCCGGTCCTCGGCGGCGCGGTCACCGGTTCACAGGCGAAGGCCCGGATCGAGGCCGACTGGGACACGTTCGTCGTACCCGGCCTCGGTGTGCGCTGCGTGATCCCCAACCCGTGGGTGACCGGCGGCGAGAGCTGTGAACTCGCCCTCGCCCTCTGGGCGATGGGGGAGTCGGACCGGGCCCTCACCATCCTCCAGGACATCCAGCACCTGCGCGCCGGGAACGGCATGTACTGGACGGGGTACGTCTTCGAGGGCGAGACGGAGAGCGACCGGGCCGTGTGGCCCGAGGAGCAGACGGCCTGGACGGCCGGTTCCCTGCTGCTCGCGGTGGCCGCCCTCGGTGGCGAGGAGGCGACCGTCGCCGTCTTCGGCGGCGAACGCCTCCCGACGGGCCTCGAACCGGACTGCTGCGGGGTCTGAGCGGGAGCGGGCGGCCGTACGGGCCCGGGCCCGGGGCCTCCTACCCGTACGGAGCCGCCCGGGTGGCGGGTGCGCGGGGCCGGGGTGAGGCTGGCGCCACCAGCCCCAGGGAGGTCCCGTCGTGCCCAGACCCGTGTCCCGCTCCGTTTCCCGTGGCGTCGTGGCGCTGCTGCTGGCCTGCGCCCTGCTGCTGACCACGGCCGGGTGCGGCGGTGACGACGTGCAGAACGCGAGCAGCGCCGCGACCCCGACGGGTACGGCCACCTTCGAGCAGCAGAAGCTCGCCAAGACCCGGTTCGTGGCCAACGCGGGTCTGGCGGCGGGGGCCACGTACCAGTGGATCGTGAAGCCGTACCGCGCGGGCAGGTTCAAGAAGGGCGCGGACGGCCGGACCCTGGCCCTGGTGAAGGCGGGCCTGGCGGGCGCGTTCACGTACAACCGGCTCAAGGCGGCGACGAACAACGCCAAGGGCGACCCGCTGCTGTCGAAGGCGGTCGCGCCGCTCACGGCCGGGATCGAGTCGCTCAAGGAGCTCGGGACGAAGCTCCGCAAGGGCGAGGTCGCCGACGCGGACGTCGGCGCCTTCGAGAACGTCATCAACAGCGTGAAGGACGCCGGCAGGAGCGCCGGCGCCGAAGTCGTCGAGAAGGTCCCCAGCGCCTCCCAGCTCAGCGGCGGGTGACGCCGGACGCCTGCTACGCGTTGAGCTCCGCGAGCAGGCGGAGGGTCGCGGGGTCCGGTGACGTGACGAGGAGGTCCGTCACCGGGCCCCGCCGCCATGTGTCCAGCCGTTCGGCGATGCGCCGCCGGGGCCCGACCAGGGAGATCTCGTCCGCGAAGGCGTCCGGGACCGCGAGGACGGCGTCCTCGCGCCGCCCGGCGGCGAACAGCTCCTGGACGCGCCTCGCCTCCTTCTCGTACCCCATCCGCCCCATCAGGTCGGCGTGGAAGTTGCGGGCCGCGTGGCCCATGCCGCCGATGTAGAAGCCGAGCATCGCCTTGACCGGCAGCAGTCCGGCCGCCACGTCGTCGCAGACCTGGGCGCGGACCATGGGAGCGACCAGGAAGCCCTCCGGGAGCCGCTCGGGCAGCGCGTACACCTCGGACCAGCGCTCGGGGGACCAGTACAGCGGCAGCCAGCCGTCGGCGATCGTGAGCGTCTGCGCGATGTTCTTCGGCCCCTCTGCGCCCAGGAGGACCGGGAGGTCGGCCCGGAGCGGATGGGTGATCGGCTTGAGGGGTTTGCCGAGGCCGGTGCCGTCGGAGCCGGTGTACGGGTGGGAGTGGTGGCGCCCGTCGAGCCGGACCGGGGCCTCGCGGCGCAGCACCTGGCGGACCACGTCCACGTACTCGCGGGTCGCGGTCAGCGGGGAGCGGGGGAAGGGGCGTCCGTACCAGCCCTCGACGACCTGCGGCCCGGACAGGCCGAGGCCGAGCATGACCCGCCCGCCGGAGAGGTGGTCGAGCGTGAGCGCGTGCATCGCGGTGGTCGTGGGCGCTCGGGCGGCCATCTGCGCGACGGCGGTGCCCAGCTTGATCCGGCTGGTGTGGGCGGCGATCCAGGTGAGCGCGGTGAAGGCGTCGGAGCCCCAGGCCTCCGCCGTCCACACCGAGTCGTAGCCGAGCCGTTCGGCCTCGCGGGCGAGGTCGAGACGGTCGGGGGAGGGGCCGCGGCCCCAGTAGCCGAGGGCGAGTCCGAGTCGCATGCCCCGCATCCTTTCTGACGATCCGTCAGTTCGGGTGGATGCGGGGACTGTACGCCAACGGCCCCCCGCCCGGAAGGGATTCGCTTCCGGGCGGGGGGCCGTCGGTCGTGCCGCCGGGGCGGATCAGCCGCGCTGGATGCCCGTGGTGTCCTGCAGGACACCGCGACGGCCGTCCTGCGTCTGGGCCACCAGGGTGGCGCCGCGCTGCTCGACCGCCAGGTACCAGGTACCCGGAGCCAGTTCGGCGATCGGTGCCTGCGAGCCGTCCTCCGCGTACAGCGGACGGGCGACCGGAACCGCGAACCAGAACGGCTCGAAGCCTGCGGCCGGCTGCGCCTGCGGGGCCTGGGCCTGCGGCTCGGGCTGCTGCGCGGCCTGCGGCTGCGGGGCGGCGGCCTGAGCGCCGAACGGCTGGCCCGCACCCTGCGACGGGTCCTGCGGGCCGCCGTACTGCGGGTGCTGCGCGCCCGGGTAGCCGTAGCCGCCGGGGACGCCCTGCGGGCCGGGCTGGCCCGGCTGCATGCCGTACGGCTGCGGGGTCTGCGGCTTGGGCGCGCCGACGAGCGGGGCCTTCAGGGCCGGGACCATCGGTCCGGCGACGGCCGCGGCGGCGAGCACCAGGGCGGCGATCAGGCCGAGGATCAGGCCCGCTCCGGCGTTGTTCGCCTCGAAGACCCACATCAGCAGGGTCCAGGCGGAGGCGATGGTGAACGCGGCGCCGACCTGGCCGAGCTCCAGGCCGGCCACCTTGCGCTGCTCCGGCAGGCTGCGGGAGAAGACGACGAGCGCGGCACCGGCGATGCCCAGGAAGAAGGAGCCCCAGCCGAGGTACGAGACCTCCCAGGAGTTCGGGTTCTCGATCTGGTCGCAGATCGCCTCAGGTCCGTCACAGCCGGAGATGCCGAGGAACGAGGCGATGAACAGCACCACCGCTGCACCGATCAGCACGCCATCGCCTCGGGTGAGGGAGCGGATATTCACGTAAGAAGTCCTTCGTCGGGTCGTCGCGTCGGGGTGGCGCTCAGGTCATGGCACGGGGGATGGCACGGAGCTGCCCCATCGTACGGAGCGAATCTATCGCCCGCGGGTTCTACCCCCCGAGGTAGGTGGCGATGCCGTCCGCGATCCCCTGGGCGGCCTTCTGTCGCCACGTCGCCGACGTGAGCAGCTGTGCGTCCTTCGGATCACGCATATTGCCGCATTCGACGAAGACCTTGGGCACGGTTGAGAGATTGAGTCCACCGAGGTCGTCGCGGACGTCCAACCCGGTACCGGAACCGAGGTAGTTGGCGGGGGCCGTACCGGTGGCGCGGGCGAACCGGTCGGCGATCCGCTCGCCGAGCTCGCGGGAGGGGCCGACGATCTTCGTGGTGTCGGCGGATCCTTCGCGTACGGGTGCGGGCAGGATCACATGGAAGCCGCGGTTGCCGACGGCGGAGCCGTCCGCGTGGACGGAGACGACGGCGTCCGCGCGGGCCGCGTTGCCGATCTGCGCCCGTTCGTCGATGCAGGGACCCCAGGGGCGGTCGGCGTCGTGGGTGAGGACCACCTTGGCGCCGCGCGCCGTCAGGAGGTCCCGCAGCCGGTGAGTGACGTCGAGGGTGAAGGAGGCCTCGGTGTATCCCGCGTTCGTGGAGGTGCCGGTGGTGTCGCACTCCTTGCGGTTTGTCCCGATGTTCACCTTCTTGTTGATTTCCTGGGAATGGCGGAAATTGCCGGGGTTGTGACCGGGGTCGAGGGCGACGGTCCGCCCGGCGAGGGAGGCGGTCGCCTCCCGGGTGCCCGGTGCTCCGCCCGGCGCTTCGGCCGGTGCGCCGCCGGACGGGACCGAGGACGAGGCCTCCGGGCTCTCCGCGGCCTTCCCGTCCGGCTGCGAGGCCTGCGAGGCCCCGCATCCGGCGAGTACGGCGCAGCAGCCCGTGGCGGCGAGGGCGAGCGCGAGGCCGCGGGTACGGGTGCGGGTGCGGCGGGTGGTCTTCCGGTGGTCGTACGGCACCTGGCGACTCTAGGCCCTGTACGGGACGAAATCCCGCAGCGGGTACGTCGCAGGTTGGTCACCGCTTCGCGGAACGGTGGACGCGTGTGAGCAGACCGTGAAGGGTAGGTGCAAAAGGCGACGGTGGGGTGTCACCGCGCATGGACCCACGAGGGGGAACCGTGGTGGGGGAAGAACCGAACGACGCACGTCCCGAGCCGTCGGACCGGCCTGTGCAGGACGACGCGTCAGACAGATCGCACCAGCCGTACCAGCCCGGTGAGGCGGGCTCGCTCGACTCGTCGACCCGGATGCTGCGGTCCGCGGCCGCGGACCGGCCCGCCCCGGACTCCGGCGCGCCGGCCACGCCCGCGCCCGTGGCCCCCGCGCCCGTGGCCCCCGCGCCCTGGGAGGCGCGGGGGCCACGGGCGCGGG
>NZ_LIPQ01000576.1 GCF_001418135.1 Streptomyces aureus | reverse complement strand
CCGCGACCCCCTGACCGCCCTCCCAAGGAACCCCATGTCCAGGGCTCGTCCCAGCGTGTCCGTCGTCATCCCCAACTACAACTACGAGAAGACCCTCCACGCCTGTCTGACCTCGGTCTTCGCCCAGACCCACGCCCCGCTCGACGTCATCGTCGTCGACGACGCGAGCACCGACAGGTCGCGGGACATCGCCCGGCAGTTCGACGTCGTCCTGATCGCCAACCCCCACAACAGCGGGGTGTCCGCCGCCCGGAACCTCGGGGCCGCCGCCGCCCGCGGCGAGATCCTCTTCTTCCTCGACTCGGACACGGCCCTCCACCCCGAGGCCCTCGCGAACGCCGCCGACCTGCTCCGGGACGACCCCGCTCTCGGCTGTGTCCACGGGGTGCTCGACCCCGAACCGCTCTTCGACGACGGGCCCGTGGAGCGCTACCACGCCCTGCACGCCCACTTCTGGCGCCGCCGCGCCGTCGGCGAGGTCCGCACCGCGTTCTTCGCCCTCGGCGCGATCCGCAAGGACGTCTTCGAGGCCACCGGGCCCTTCGACGAGAACCTCCGGGACTCGGAGGACGTCGAGTACAGCGGCCGGCTCGTCCGCACCCACCGGATCGTGATGACGGAGGCGATCCGGGGCAGGCACGACGACGTCGACCGCCTCGGGGCGATGCTCCGGGAGCAGTACCGGCGTTCACAGCTGCTCATCGCGGCGCTCGGGCAGCTGAGGGAGGGCGGCCTCACCGCCAACCGGCCGCTCGGCGTCCTGGCCGCCGCGCTCACCCTCCCCACCCTGCTGCTCGGCCTGCTCACCCCGTGGCTCCTGCTCGTCCCCGCCCTGTGCGCGCTGGTCTTCACCTGCGCCGATCCGGGCCTGAGCCGGTTCGCGCTGCGGACCCGCGGTGCCGGCTTCCTCCTCTACTTCACCGCCGTCCACTTCGTGCTGCACCAGGCGATCGTGCTCGGCGCGGCGCGGGGCACCGTCCGCTGGCTCACCGAGCCGGACTTCGGGCCCAGCGTGCGGGGTCGCGGGAAGGCCCGCCCGGCGGACCGCCCGGAAGCCACCGCGTCCACCACCGCCCCTGCCACCGCTTCGGCTACCGCCGCTT
>NZ_LIPQ01000575.1 GCF_001418135.1 Streptomyces aureus | reverse complement strand
GCCCTCGCCCCCCGTGTGGGCGCGCGCCGTCCACACGAGGGTGGCGGGCGCCGCCCACACGGGGGGCGAGGGCGACGGGTGCTGCCCACACGGAGGTGGCGGGCGCCGTCCGCACGCGGGTGCCGGGGGGGTTGTCAGGTGGCCGCGGAGTGGCGGAAGCGGGTCGTGCGGTGGACCGGATCCGTGTCGATCTTCGGGATCACATGCTCACCGATCAGCTTGATCGAGTTCATCGTGTCCTCGTACGAGATCCCGATCGGCAGCCCGAAGGACAGCTGGTCCGCCCCCGCCTGCTCCCACCGCTTGCACTGCGCCAGGACCTCCGACGGATCGCCGCAGATCATCAGTTCCTCCTGGATGAGGAGTTCGATGATCTCGGCCGAGTACTCGGGCAGGAGCTCCGGCCACTCCGGGATGCCCTCCGGCCGCGGGAAGGTGTCGTGGTAGCGGAACAGCAGGGACTGGAGGTAGTTCAGGCCGCCGCCCACCGCGATCTCGACCGCCTTGTCGTGCGTCTCGGCGCAGATCGCCGTCGAGGTCACCATGACGTTGTCGTTGACGAAGTCGCCGATCGCCTTGGCTTCCTTGATCGCGGTCTTGTAAGACTCGACGACCCACTCCATGTCGGAGACCTTCTGCACGCTGAAGCCGAGGACGCCGAGGCCCTTCTTGCCGGCCATGGCGTACGAGGAGGGGGACCCGGCGGCGTACCACATGGCGGGGTGGGACTTCCCGTACGGCTTCGGGAGGACCTTGCGGGGCGGCAGCGACCAGTGCTTGCCCTGGAAGCCGACGTACTCGTCCTGGAGCCACATCTTGGGGAACTCGGCGATCGTCTCCTCCCACAGCTCCTTGGTGTGGTTCATGTCGGTGATGCCCGGCATGAACCCGAGGATCTCGTGGGAGCCCGCGCCCCGGCCGGAGCCGAACTCGAAGCGTCCGCCGGAGAGATGGTCGAGCATGGCGACCTTCTCGGCGACCTTCACGGGGTGGTTGACGGGGGCGAGGGGGTTGAAGATGCCGGAGCCGAGGTGGATGCGGTCGGTGGCGTGGGCGAGGTAGCCCAGGTAGACGTCGTTGGCGGAGAGGTGCGAGTACTCCTCCAGGAAGTGGTGCTCCGAGGCCCAGGCGTACTTGAAGCCGGACCTGTCCGCCTGGATGACGTACTCGGTCTCCTCCATGAGCGCCTTGTGCTCGGCTTCGGGATCGGTCTCGGCGCGCTTGCCGACGTATCCCTGTACGAAGATCCCGAATTCCAAGGGGGTTCACCGTCCTCGTGAGTTTCTGACGTGTCGTCAGATTCGTGATGTGCCCGACTGTCGCACCGCGGGGTGGACCCGTCAATACCTGACGAGCCGTCAGGTATGACTAGAAGAGGCTGACTCCCGCCAGCCACCCGCCGTCGATCACGAACGGCTGTCCCGTGATGTACGCCGAGTCCTCCCCGGTCAGGAACAGCGCGAGGGCCGCCACCTCGTCCGGGCGCCCGATCCGCCCGAGCGGCACGAGCCTGCGGTACAGCTCGGCCGTGGCGGCCGGGTCCACGCCCTCCGGGTTGCTCATGGGGGTGTCGATCGCGCCCGGGCAGACGGCGTTCACCCGGATACCCTTCGCGGCCAGCTCCAGGGCGGCCACCCGGGTCAGCCCGAGGACGGCGTGCTTCGAGGCGGCATAGGCGCCGACCCCGGCCATCCCGGTCAGGCCCGTGTACGAGGCCGTGTTGACGATCGTCCCGCCGCCGGCCGCCGCGATCTCGGGCGCGACGGTACGGATGCCGAGGAAGCACCCGGTCTGGTTGACGGAGACGATCGCCTGGAACTCCTCCAGCGGGGTGGAGAGCAGCTCGTTGAAGCGGAGGATGCCGGCGTTGTTCACCAGTCCGTCGATCTTCCCGAACCGCTCCCTGGCGACCGTCACGGCCGCGGCCCAGTCGTCCTCCCTGGTCACGTCCAGATGGACGTAGACGGCCCGCTCCTCCCCCAGCTCCTTGGCCAGCGTCGCGCCGGCGTCGTCGAGGACGTCCGCGAGGACGACCCTGGCCCCCTCCGCGGCGAACAGCCGGGCCTCCTGCTCGCCCTGCCCGCGCGCCGCGCCGGTGACGAGGACGACCCGCCCGTCGAGTGTGCCCATGTCCGTACTCCTAGAGGTGAGGGGCGACCTCCGTGCCGAAGGCCGCCATCTGGTCGATGAGTTCGGTACGGCTCCGGGAGCGGAACCGGACCTGGATCTGGTGCACGCCCATCTCCCCGTACGCGCGCAGGGAGGCGGCGATGTCCTCCGGGCGGCCACTGAGCGTGCGCCGGCCGACGGACCAGCCGGGCGTGCCGATGTACAGCGGCTCGGCGATCGCGCCGACGGTGATCGGTTCCGCGATCCCGGCCTCGGTGCGCAGCCGCAGCAGCTTCTGGATCTGTACGGCGAGCCGCTCGCGCGGGTCGCCCTGCGGGAGCCAGCCGTCACCCTTGAGCGCGGCGCGGCGCACGGCGGCCGGGGAGGAGCCGCCGACCCAGAGCGGGACGCGCTGCTGTGCGGGCCGTGGCAGCTGCCCGAGGTCCTTGAAGGCGAACCGCTCCCCCAGGTGCTCCGGGTACTCCTCGGGCCCGAGGGCGGCCCGCAGCGCGTCGATGGTCTCGTCGAGCACGGCGCCCCGGCGCGCGAAGTCCACGCCGAGCGCCTCGAACTCCTCCTGTACGTGCCCGGCGCCGACGCCCAGGACGAGCCGGCCGCCGGAGAGGTGGTCGAGCGTCGCGTACGCCTTGGCGGTGACGAGCGGATGGCGCAGCCCGACGACGGCGACGTGTGAGAGCAGCCGGACGCGTTCGGTGGCGGCGGCGAGGAAGGAGAGCGTGGCGACCGGGTCGTACCAGACGGTGCTCATGGCCTCGGCGAGCCGGCGCGGGATGGCGACGTGGTCGCAGCAGGCGAGGTAGTCGAATCCGTGGTCCTCGGCGGCGCGGGCGACGGCGAGCAGATCGGCGGCCCCGGCGGCCGCCTCCCAGGGCTCGGCGTAGATCGCGCTCTGCGACTGGACCGGCAGCTGCATCCCGTAGACCACCATGAGGAACCCCCTTGAGCCCTGGCCTCGCGGCCTTGTCTGACGAACCGTCATTTCCACGAGCGGGGCCCATGCTCGTACCTGACGGTCCATCAGACAAGGGGCGGGGGTCCACGGTCTACGGGCGCCAGAGGCCGTCCCGGGTGAGGCCGAGGAGGTCGATCGCGTTGCCGCGGACGATGCGCTCGACGACGTCCGGGGCCAGGTGCCCCATCTGCGCCTCGCCGACCTCCCTGGACTTGGGCCAGGTGGAGTCCGAGTGCGGGTAGTCCGTCTCGTACAGGACGTTCCCGACCCCGATCGCGTCGAGGTTCCGCAGGCCGAACGCGTCGTCGAAGAAGCAGCCGAAGACGTGCCCGGCGAAGAGCTCGGACGGCGGGCGCAGCACCTTGTCGGCGACCCCGCCCCAGCCGCGGTTCTCCTCCCACACGACGTCGGCGCGCTCCAGGATGTACGGGATCCAGCCGATCTGTCCCTCCGCGTACATGATCCTGAGGTGGGGGAAGCGCTCGAACTTGCCGCTCATCAGCCAGTCGACCATCGAGAAGCAGCAGTTGGCGAAGGTGATGGTCGAGCCGACGGCCGGCGGGGCGTCGGCGGACGTCGACGGCATCCGGCTGGACGAGCCGATGTGCATCGCGATGACCGTGCCGGTCTCGTCGCACGCGCGGAAGAAGGGGTCCCAGTGGTCCGTGTGCACCGAGGGGAGCCCGAGGTGCGGCGGGATCTCCGAGAACGCGACCGCGCGCACCCCGCGCGCGGCGTTGCGGCGGACCTCCGCGGCGGCCAGCTCCGGATCCCAGAGCGGGATGAGGGTGAGCGGGATGAGCCGCCCCTGCGCCTCGGGCCCGCACCACTCCTCCACCATCCAGTCGTTGTACGCCCGGACGCAGAGCAGCCCCAGCTCGCGGTCGCCGGCCTCGGTGAAGGTCTGGCCGCAGAAGCGGGGGAAGGTCGGGAAGCAGAGCGCGGACTGGACGTGGTTGACGTCCATGTCGGCGAGGCCCACGACAAGGAGGTCGCCCTCGCCTGCG
>NZ_LIPQ01000574.1 GCF_001418135.1 Streptomyces aureus | reverse complement strand
TGCACCTCAGGCCCGGCGACGGCGTCGCCGGGCCTGAGGTGCACGGCGAGTACGCGCTCGACCGCGTCGAGGGACCCGGACGTGACGCCGACGGGCCCGTCCGGCACCCCGTCCGCGTCGAAGGCGGCGCGCGCGAGGCGCCCGAACTCCTCGTCGACGGGAGCCTCTCCGTACATGCCTGGCTGTTCGGCGTACCTCCGGGCGACCTCGGCGAAGGCCTCGCCGAGAGGGGGCAGCAGGACGGGGTCGGGGTTGCCCTTGCCGACGTCCCGGACCCCGGCGGGGGCCTCCACCCGGATCGAGCCGCGCGCGGTCGTGGCGGGTCGCGGGCGCACCCGGCTGCCGCGCCGCCCGTCGGTCTCGATGACCCCACGGTCGCGCAGGGTGCGATAGGCGGCGGCGACGGTGTTCGGGTTCACGCCGAGCACAGCGGCCAACTCCCTCATCGGAGGCAGGAGTCGGCCCGGTTCAAGAGCTCCGAGCCCCACTCCCCGTTCCACGCTCGCGGCAATGTCCGATGCGCGACGACCTTCGATCCGATACTCTCCTAGCACAAACACAAGTATGCACTAGTGCAATGGAGAACGCAATGAGCACCGCAGCCGACACGGCCGCCGACAGGACCTCCGCCGAGGCCGCCGAGACCGGTGCCGTCGCCGAGTACACACCGACCGACCGGACCGTCCCCACCCGCTCCCGCCAGCGCGCGTCGTACGACAAGGCCCTGGTCCACTCGATACTCGACGAGGCGTACGTCTGCCACCTCGGATTCGTGCGGGACGGCGCGCCGGTCGTGCTCCCGACACTCTTCGGCCGCGTCGGCGACCGCCTCTACGTGCACGGCTCGACCGGCTCGCGGCCGCTGCGCGCGGCCGGCGACGGCGTGGCGGCCCCCGGTCTGCCCGTCTGCCTGACCGTGACCCACGTCGACGGCCTCGTGCTCGCCCGCTCCGCCTTCCACCACTCCCTCAACTACCGCTCGGTCGTGGTCCTCGGCACCGCCCACCAGGTCACCGACCCCGAGGAGCTGCGCATCGCCCTCGACGCCCTGGTCGACCAGGTCGTCCCCGGCCGCTCCGCCGACTCCCGCCCCGCGAACGCCAAGGAACTCGCCGCCACGGCCGTGATCCGCCTGGACCTGAACGAGGTCTCGGCGAAGGTCCGCACCGGCGGCCCCAACGACGACGCGGACGACCTCGGCCTCCCCCACTGGTCCGGCGTGGTCCCGGTGCGCGGCGGCTACGGCGCACCGGTCCCGGCCGACGACCTCGACCCGGCCGTCGCCCTGCCCGACTATCTGGCCGCGCTCTAGAGACGCCGCGAACGCCGAAGGGACCGACGGACCATGCTGATCCACCCCTGGGACGCCCCCCACGACGAGGGCGAGTGGCGCGACTGGCTCTCCCGGCACGACTTCGGCCAGCTCGCCGTCAACGGCCTGCCCGGAGACCCGCCGTGGGTGCAGCCGATGCACTTCCGGTACGAGGCAGAGCCCGGCCCGTACGGCCGCGTGCTGACCCATCTGGCCCGCCCGAACCCGCTGTGGCGCGCCCTGGAGGCGAACCCGACGGTGCTCCTCAGCGTGGTCGACGACTACGTCTTCGTGCCGGGCACCTGGACGGCCCCCGAGGGCACGCCGACCTCGCACGGCACGCCCACGTCCTACTACGCCTCCGTCCAGCTGCGCTGCACCGCGCACGTGGTCGACGATTCGGTACAGAAGGCGGAGCTGCTCAACCGCCAGGTCGCCCACTTCCAGCCGGACGGCGGCACGGCCCTCGCCGTCCCGGGCGAGGCACCGTTCGGCCGCCTGCTGTCCGGAATCAGGGTGCTGCGCCTGGAGGTGACCGAGGTGCGGGCCAAGTTCAAGTACGCGGGGAACAAGCAGCAGGAGATCCAGGACCAGGTCATGGAGCGGCTTGCCGAGCGCGACGGCCCCCGCGACGCGGCGGCGCGCGGCCATCAACTGCGCCGCCGCGTCACCGGCTGACAGCGGGGGGGCACGGGCTCCGACCTCAGGTGAAAGCCCGCACCCCCACCCCTGCCCGCACTCCACCGCGGCCCTCACTGAAACCCCGGCCCGCGCCCCCGCCCGCCTACGCCGCCACGGCCTCCCGCCTCCGTTCCGCCGACGCCGTCCGCGCCTCGGCGAACGCCAGGCCCGTGACGGCGGCGAGCAGCAGCAGCGTGCCGAGCACGATGGCGGTGGTGAGCCGCTCACCGAGCAGCGAGACGGCGATGACGGCCGCGCTCACCGGCTCCAGAAGCATGATCACGGAGACGGTGGCCGCCCTGACGACCGCCGCCCCGGCGAAGTACAGCGCGTAGGCGAGCGCGGTCGGCACGGCGGCGACGTAGACGAGCAGGAGCAGCACGCTCACCGGCGCGTCCGTATGCGGTACGACCCCCTCCGCGAGCGCCGCGGGCAGCAGTCCGACCGCCCCGATCGCGAAGGCCCAGGTCGTGGTGGACAGCGCGTCCGTGCGGCCGCCGTCTCGGCCGAGGTAGCGCGTGAGCAAGGTGATCGCCGCGTATCCGGCCGCCGAGACGACCGCGAGGACGACACCCAGCGGCCGCACCTCCGCGGCGCCGCCGCCGAGGACGAGGACGACGAGCCCGGCGAGCGCCCCGCTGACGGCGGCGATGCCGCCGCGGCCGAGGCGTTCGCCCATGGTGAGCCGGGCGCCGACCGCGATGAGGACGGGTCCCGCGCCCAGTGTGACGACCGTGCCGACCGCCAGGCCGGTGGCCTCGACGGCGGCGAAGTAGGCGCTCTGGAAGACGGTGAGCCCGACCCCCGTGCCGAGGATGCGGGCCGTCCGGCGGCCGCGCGATTCCACGGCCGTACGGGCGACGCGCCGCCTGGGACGCAGGGCGAGCGCCCCGAGCAGCAGGGCGAGACCGCCGACGCAGCGCCAGAAGGACAGGGCCAGCGGGCCCATGTCGCTGATGCGGAAGATCAGCGAGGCGGCGGCACCGGCCGTGCCCCAGGCGATCCCGGCGACGATCAGATAGAGCAGGCTCCGCCCGACGGACAGGGCGGATTCCGAAGAGTTCGACACGTGACTTCTCCGTGGAAGACGGGAGGGAAAGGTGGTCGCTCGGCTCCGCGCGCGGGCAGCGACGAACCGCTCGGGGGCGAGTGGTCGCCCGGCCGAGCCCGGTCTTCGTCGAGGAGAGTCTCCGCGCGCGCTAGGCGGCGGGAGGCGGAAGCACGGTCGAATGCATGATCGGCACCTTAGGCCCCGGTCCGCCGGGCGGACAACTCGGAATCGCGGTCCGTCACACCGACCACGTCCGTTGCCTCGGCTGCATCCGTCGCCTCGGCTGCGTCCGCCTCGCCGGCCACGTCCGTCACAACAACCCGGTCCGTCCCACCGGCCGCAACCGTCACATCAACCGCGACCGTCCCACCGACCTCCGCCGCCGACCCCGCCACCGGTCCCGCCGCGGGCGCCTTCGGCGTCGACGACTGGGCGATGAAGGCTCCGACCAGGACCACCACGCCGCCGATGATCTGCGGCGCGTCGAGGTACTGCCCGAGCAGCACCCAGGCGAGCACGGTCGCGATGACGGCCTCAAGACAGGCCACGACACCCGCCACCTGCGGCGAGAGCCGACGCACCGAGACGACGCCGGTGACGTACGCGAGCACCGTGGCGATCAGCACGATCCAGCCGAGCAACAGCCACGCGGGCAAGGAGGTGCCGTCCATGTCGGCGCTGCCGCCGAGCAACGCCCAGTCCATGCCCCACGGGCGGGCGACGACGGTGAGGACGAGCGCGCCGATGAGCAGCCCGTACGCGATGACGCCGATCGGGTCGGCCTGTTCCGCCTCGCCCGAGCCCTGGTCGGAGAGGACGAAGTAGCCGACCTGGCAGCAGGCGGCGGCGAGCGCCAGGAGGAGTCCGACGAGGTCGAAGCTGAGCCCGGACCAGACCTGGACGACACAGGCGAGACCGCCGACTGCCAGGACGACGCCGAGGGCGGCGGCGCGGGTGACGGGCCTGCGCTGGACGAAGCGGACCCAGCCGAGGACGAGGGCCGGGGCGAGGTACTCGATGAGCAGCGCGACGCCGACGGGGATACGGGAGATCGAGGCGAAGTAGAAGGCCTGGACGCCTGCGACGGCGAGCAGCCCGAAGCCCACGAGGAGAGCGGGTTTGCGGCGCAGGAGGTCGCGGTGGCGCCAGGCCACCGGGAGCATGACGAGCGCGGCGCCGGCGACCCGGAGCCAGACCACGTGGAGCGGGTCGAGTCCCGCCTCGATGAGCGGCTTGGCCGCCACTCCTGAACCACCGAATGCGAAGGCCGAGGCCAGGGCTGGTCCCAGGCCGGCGCTTCTCCCCTGAGACGCGTGCATCGGGCCATGATGACAGGACGCGGTCAGGGGCGTAACCCCCGTTACACCTGTTGAGACGGCTCCCCGTCACGCCATGGAACGGACCCTTCCGCCAGGGGGGCCGTACCGTCGTCGACACCGGCCCCGGCCGGGGCGCCGGCACGGGCGCTCAGCGCGGCCGGATCGACCCCTGCGCGGCGCAGCACCTCGGCGGCCCGGCTCTCCGGATCGGCGGCGACGACGGCGAGGAGGTCGAGACCGCGCGCCTGCGTGTCCCCGCGTCCGGCGGCCCGCCGGAAGGCCGCCTCGAGGGCCACCGTCGCGGCCGGCGACCAGCCTGAGGGCCGGCTGTCCTGCCCCTCGGCCCCGCGCTTGGCGGGGAGGAGGCGGCCGGCCCCCGTCTCCTCCACCGAGCGCTGCCAGCGCAGCCCGTATCCGATGGAGCGCTGCACGAGGTAACCGAGGACGCGGGCGAGCTGCTGACCGCCCTCGAAGGCGGCGCCGACCTCGGGGTCGGACTCGACGAGCGAGTGCAGGAGGTGGGCGGTGTCGATCTGCCGGTCGCCGTCCCGGAGGGCTCTGCGGCGCGCGCCCGTCACGACCGTCATGAGGGACGGAGTCAGAAAGGGCGCGAGTTCCGCGCGCGGGGCGGCGGGTTGCCGGAGTGGCTGCTGGGAAATCGGGACGGGACGGTGCACCCTCCCACCTCATCAGGCTCGGGCCGCCGGGGCATCGCCGGGGAGAAGCATGTCCGCATCCCACCGGAGTTGGGCACGCGCGCGCGGTTCCTCCTCCTTACGGATGAGATCACGCGCGTTGCCCTCCCAGGGCGCGCGCCGCCTTGCTTTGCGCCCCCGACGCAACCACAGGCCCCGCCCGCCACGTCTTCCGGTTGTGTTCTGGATGGTGGCTCTGCTCGCGCGCGACGGGCGGCAGTACGTCTACCGGGTGTACGCGCCCCGGGAGGCGCTGCCCGCCGATCTGTTCTGGGCGGCCTTCCACTGCCACGAGGAGGACGGGGCGCCGCGCGCCTCGGACAGCTTCGACGCGTCCGAGATCTGGTGGATCGGTGACGGGGCGGGGCCGGCCGCCGCAGAACTGACGGTTCATCAGTATTGAATGTTCACGGCCACCCGGCTACGTTCCGCGACACCGGAACCCAGCAGGCACGCGTGAAGGGGTGGTCTCATGGCCGAAGTCAGCGCGGAGGCACGGATCGAGGCACCGGCCGGGAAGGTCTGGGCGCAGCTCGTGGACTTCCCCTCGTACGGCGAGTGGAACGCCACCCACACCAACTTCCCGAACGGCGGCCCGGCAACCCTTGCGGCGGGTGCCACCTTCACGGAGAACATGAAGCTGATGGGCTTCCCCGCCGAGGTGCTCTGGACGGTCGAGGAGCTGGAGGCCGAGCGCGCCTTCGCCATCAAGGGAAAGGGCCCGATGGGTGTTCTCGTCACCACCCGCTACTCGCTTGCGGCGGACGGGGACGCCACGACCGTACGGATCGACGGCGAGTTCACCGGCGCGGCGGTCTCCCTGATGGCGGGCAAGCTCAAGGACTCGGCGACGGCGGCCCTGACGGAGTCGCTGCGGAAGCTCTCGGGCCTGGTGGCCTGACCCGGACAGACGAACGACGGCCTGACCCAGTCGGACGAAAGGGCCCCGTGGCGACTGCCACGGGGCCCTTCGACCGCTCCCGCCTTCGACCGTCCCCGCCCCTCAACCGCTCCCGGCCCTTCGACCGCTCCCGGCCCTGCGGGGCACGGGCTCAGTGCTCGTCGGCCAGGATCAGGTACAGCTTCTTGCGGGCCTCGTTGATCACGCCGACCGCCTTCTTCCGCTGCTCGGCGTTGCCGGCCTTCCAGACCTGCCCGAACGCCTCCATCAGACCGAAGCCGGCCTGCCGGATCTCGTTCATGGCCTCCCAGTCGACACCGCGCCCGGCGTCCTCCCAGGGCGCGTCGGGGCCTCCCTCGGCCTCCGCGCGTCCGGTGTCGGTGAGCGTGAACAGCTTCTTGCCGCCCTCGCTCGCGCTGGTGATCAGGCCCTCGTCCTCCAGCAGCTGAAGGGTGGGGTAGACCGAGCCGGGACTGGGCCGCCAGGCCCCGTCGCTTCGCTCGCCGATCTCCCTGATCATCTCGTAGCCGTGCATCGGGCGGTCCCTGAGGAGCGCCAGGATCGAGGCACGCACGTCGCCGCGCCGCGCCCGTCCCCGGCCGCCCCCGTGACCGCGTCCGCCGCCGAAGGGCCCGCCCCCGAAGGGGCCGCCACCACCGAAGCCCGGCCCGAAGGGGCCGAACGCCGCGCGCCGTCCCTCGAAGTCACCGCGAGGCCCGGGGCCGCAGCCTCCACGGCCGGCTCCGTGTCCGTTTCCGTACTCGTGTCCATGTGAACGCATCGCAACGCTCCTTCCATCGGGTTTCATTCTCTGAACTGTCGCGATACCTCAACGATATATCGGAACTATTCGGTGAGCAAGCAATGCGACTGCACCTCCACCGACCTGCCGCTCATCAGCCCCCGACCTCCCGCCGACCCGCCGCCCACCCGCGCGCCAGGATGGTGGAGGGTGGGGCCATGCCTGCCGATCATGAGAAGTACGACGGTTTCGTCGACGCCCTGACACCCCTCTGCCCACCGCCCGGCGCCGTCCGGACCGTGCGGTGGGCCGCCGCCGAGGAGGCGCTGGGCACCGCCCTGCCGGCCGACTACAAGCGGCTCGTCGAGACCTACGGGGGCGGGGTCTTCGCGGGGACGATCTGGCTGCTGGAACCGGACTGCCCGGATCCGATGTACGACCTGGTCGCCCAGACCGCCGAGCGCGACGAGATCCTCGCCGACCTCTGGGAGGGCGGCGAGGAGAAGCCGGCGGAGATCGAGGAGGGCGGCGTCAGGCTGGTGCCCTGGGGGTACGTGGAAGGCGCGGGGCACTTCCTGTACTGGCTGGTGCGGCCGGGCACGGAGCCGGAGGAGTGGACGACCGTGCTCAACGAGGGCCGGGGCCCCCTCTGGGAGGCCCATCCCGCCTCGTGCAGCGAGTTCCTCCTCGACGTGGTGGCCGGCACGTCGACGTCGTACTACTTCGCCGACATCGACGACATGGTCGACCCGGAGGACAGGTACCGCTTCATGCCCACCTCCCACTTCTCCGCCTGACGAACGCGGGATCGGCGTACCTCATCCGCGCAGGTCACCGACCCCACGCCGAAGAAGCGCCGGTGCGCGCCCAGTCGGTCCAGTTCTCCGCGATTGGCCTTGGCCCGCCCGATTCCGCCCCCGGTACGGTCGGCGCCATGAGGATCCGAATCGTCGACGCCTTCACCGACCAGCCCTTCTCGGGCAACCCGGCCGGAGTCCTGCTCCTGGACTCCTTCCCGGACGACGCCTGGCTCCAGCGGGTCGCCGCGGAGGTCAACCTCTCCGAGACGGCCTTCGCCCACCCGCTGCCCGCCGGCGGCGAGGCCGACTGGGCCCTGCGCTGGTTCACCCCCACCACCGAGGTCGACATGTGCGGCCACGCCACGCTGGCCACGGCCCACGTCCTGCACTCCACCGGTACGGCGAGCGGCCCCGTCCGCTTCGCGGCCCGCTGCGGCGTCCTCGGCGCCACCGCGGAGGCCGACGGCACGATCACGATGGACTTCCCGACCTCCTCCCTGACCCCGGTCCCCGTCCCCGACGGCCTGGAGAAGGCGCTCGGCGCCGAGGTCGTCTCCGTCCACGACACGGCCGACCACATCGGCGACCTCGTCGTCGAGCTGCGCGACGAGCCCACCGTGCGTGCGCTCGCGCCGGACCACGCCGCTCTGAAAGCCCTCTCGACCCGCGGCATCATCGCCACCGCCGCCGCCCGGAACCCGGACGGCGGCTACGACTTCGTCTCCCGCGGCTTCTTCCCCGCCGTCGGCATCGACGAGGACCCGGTGACGGGCAGCGCCCACACCGCGCTCGCCCCCTACTGGTCGGCCCGGTTCGGCCGCGACGACCTGGTCGGCCTGCAGGGCGGCGCACGCACGGGCATCGTCCGTACGCGGCTGCGCGGCGACCGCACCCTCCTGAACGGTCACGCGGTCACCGTCATCGAGGGCGACCTGTACGCCTGACCCACGGCCGCGGAACGACCAAGGGGGTACGGCGAAGCCGTACCCCCTTGCACACCCACCGAGGCCAGGGCCTCAGACGGTGGGCAGCCACCCCACCTTGCCCGCGAGCAGCCCGTATCCGACGAAGGCCACGATGTCGAGCAGCGCGTGCGCCACGACCAGCGGCCCGACCCGCCCCCAGCGCCGGTACAGCAGGACGAAGACCACGCCCATCACCACGTTGCCGACGAACCCGCCGATCCCCTGGTAGAGGTGGTACGAGCCACGCAGCACCGAGCTCGCCACCAGGGCGGCCATCGGCGTCCACCCCAACTGCCCGAGCCTGCGCAGCAGATACCCGACGACGATGACCTCCTCCAGGACGGAGTTCTGGATCGCCGAGAGGATCAGCACCGGGTACTTCCACCACACCTCGGGCAGCGACTCGGGCACCACGGTGAGGTTGAAGCCGGTCGCCCGCGCCGCCAGGTAGAAGGCGAGCCCCGCGCTGCCGATGCCCGCCGCGACCAGCGTCCCGCGCCCGAGGTCGGTCCAGGGCCGGGTCCGGTCGAAGCCGATGGCCTTCAGCCCCGAGCCCTCACGCAGCAGCAGATGGGCGACGAGCAGGACCGGCACGAGGGCCGAGGCGATGCCGAAGAGCTGCCAGGACAGGTCGAGCCAGGGCCGCCCCGGCGCGTACGAGCCGTTGAGCGTGGCCGCCTGCTCCTTCAGCGCCCCGGACTTGGTGAGCGAGCCGATGAAGCTGATGAGGGACGACAGGGCGCTCGCCCCGAGGGAGAGCGCGAGGACGATCAGCGTCTCGTTGCGCAGCACCCGGCGCGACAGCCCGTCGGGAGGCAGGGAAGCGTCACTCACTCGTTGCTCCGACACCACACCTGTCTCCACTTCCCGGTCGCGGACGGACGCCGTTCCGGCGGCATCCCGATCACTGTGCCATGATCGGCCACCGCCCCCGCCCGCGACCCCGGGAGCGCCGCGTTCAGTCGATCCCGACCGGCCAGGTGTGCACCGGCTCCCCCTCGTGCATGAGGCTCCGGTAGCGGCGGGTGGTCGCCGCGAGCGCCGCCTCGCGGTCTAGGCCCGCCTCCAGCGCTTTGTGGAAGGTGTCGGCCTGCCATGAGGCGCCGTTCACCCGCCGCAGACAGCGCTGTTCGATCACGCCGAGGTAGAAGTCCCGGTCGGCGGGTTCGATGTGCCAGGCGTCGAGGCCGGCCGCGGCGAGCGGCAGCAGTTCGTCGAGGACGAGCCGTACCGCGGGGACGGTCGCGATGCCGCCGGCCCGGCCGGAACGGGGCCAGCGCAGCTCCGCCTCGATGCCGTGCCGGCAGGCCGTGTCGAAATTGGCCTCCGCGTCCTCGAAGGCCATCCGCTTCCAGACGGGCCTGGGGTCGTCGGCGAGGGAACGGACGAGCCCGTAGTAGAAGGCCGCGTTGGCGATGACGTCGGTGACGGTCGGCCCGGCCGGCAGGACCCGGTTCTCGACGCGCAGATGCGGGACGCCGTCGACCCAGCCGTACACGGGCCGGTTCCAGCGGTAGACCGTGCCGTTGTGCAGGACGAGCTCCTGGAGGCGCGGTACCCCGCCCTGGTCCAGGACGAGGAGCGGGTCCTCCTCGTCGCAGATCGGCAGCAGCGCGGGGAAGTAACGCAGGTTCTCCTCGAAGAGGTCGTACACCGAGTCCACCCACCGCTCCCCGAACCAGGTGCGCGGCCGGACGCCCTGGGCCTGGAGTTCGGGCGGCCGGGTGTCGGTCGCCTGCGTGAAGAGCGGTGGCCGGGACTCGCGCCACAGTTCACGGCCGAAGACGAAGGGAGCGTTGGCGCCGAGCGCGATCTGGACGCCCGCCACGGCCTGCGCCGCGTTCCACACGGCGGCGAAGCGGGCCGGCGTGACCTGGAGGTGGAGCTGGACCGAGGTGCAGGCCGCCTCCGGAACGATCGACTCCGAGGTGCAGAGCAGCCGTTCCACCCCGTGGATGTCGAGCGTGAACTCCTCGCCCCTGGCGGCGAGGATCTGGTCGTTGAGGAGCGTGTAGCGGTCCGCGGAGGAGAGGTTCTCGGGGACCAGGTCGTCCTGGGTGAGGGTCGGCAGTATGCCGATCATGACGACGCCCGCGTCGAGTTCCGCCGCCTTGCGGTCCGCGTATCCGATTCCGGTGCCGATCTCCTCCGCGAGCCGGTCGAAAACACGCCCGTCGAGCTGGTGGGGCGCGATGTTCACTTCGAGGTTGAACATTCCGAGTTCCGTCTGGAAATCGGAGCTGGCGATCTTTTCGAGAACCGGCCCGTTCAGCATGCGGGGCAGCCCGTCGGCACCGGCCAGATTGAGTTCGATCTCCACGCCCATGAGATTGCGGGGCCGGTCGAACCTCTTCTCCGCCAGAAGTCTCGCGAGCCCCGCGAGACACTGCTGGAGCTTTCTCCGGTACTGCTGCCGGTCGGACGGGCCGAACCCGTCGGCCACGACCTTCTCCCCCATCGAAGCGTCCCTCCGCGAGTGGGCGGCCGCCGGGACGGCCGCGCGTCACGGACGATGATGCCCACCCCGCTGATCCACAACGCCTGCGAAGGAGGGCCGTCGGAGGATAGGCTGGATGCTGCGCACCACCGTCACATCCCGAAGGCACGGAACAATCGACATATACCAATGTCCTATTGTCCCGGGACCGGAGGAATGAATTCAGCCGTCCGGCTCTGCGCGGAATGCGCAGGTGGGAGCACCAGCCCCCCAGGATTCCGCTTCTACGACCCTTGATTTACGGCCTGATGACGCCTTGTCAGGAATATCGGCGCCGTCTAGCGGAAACACTCCGTGAACACGTGTCGTATAAACTCCGCGGACGAGGCAGAGTGTTGGCGCCCGGTCATGGCCTCATGGCCCTCCTCTGGCCCCGCCGCCGACAGCGCCGTCGTACCTGCCCACGCATCACCGTGTCTCCTGAGTGAGAGGCGACCCACCATGCTCCGACCCTCCCCGGCCCCTGCGCCGGCCCTCCGCAGTGTCCTCGCGG
>NZ_LIPQ01000573.1 GCF_001418135.1 Streptomyces aureus | reverse complement strand
GGTCCGCGCGTAGGCGAGGGCACCACGTGGCGCCCTCGCCTACGCGCGGACCGTGCAGGACGTCATCGACCTGCTCAACGACTCCCACGCGCTGGAGCACTTCGGCGCCGCGAGCCTCGTCATGGGCCTCCTCGACGCCGGCCGCATCCACCTGGTCGCCGAGGGCCCCGACGGCGCCTTCGTGCCGGGCACCCGGTTCACCCGGGTGGACGAGCCGTACCCGATGGGCGAGGTGATCCGCACCCTGCGGCCGCGGTTCATCGAGTCGCCCCGGGACTTCGCCGACTCCTTCCCGGTGCTCTGGCCGCACATCAGCGGACTCGGCATCACCGCCGCCGTCTATCTGCCGCTCATCGCCCAGGCCCGGCCCATCGGCGCGCTCGGGCTCCTCTACAGCGACAAGACCGGCTTCAGCGAGGACGAGCGGACCCTCCTCGTCGCCCTCGGCAGCAGCATCGCCCAGAGCCTCCAGCGGGCCATGCTGTACGAGCAGGAGCACGACCTCGCCGAGGGGCTCCAGCAGGCGATGCTCCCCCGCCGGATCCCCGACGTGCCGGGCGCCCAGACGGCCGTCCGCTACCGTTCGGCCCGCCTCGGCCGGGACATCGGCGGAGACTGGTACGACGTCATCGCGCTCCCCGGTGGGCGGGTCGGCGCCGTCATCGGGGACGTGCAGGGCCACGACACCCACGCGGCGGCCGTCATGGGCCAGTTGCGGATCGTGCTGCGCGCGTACGCCGCCGAGGGGCACACCCCGGCGACGGTGATGGCCCGCGCCTCCGTCTTCCTGCACGAACTCGACACCGAACGCTTCGCCACCTGCACGTACGCGGAGGTCGACCTCGGCACCGGCGTCGTCCAGGTGGTGCGCGCCGGCCACGTCGATCCGCTGCTCCGGGAGACGGACGGCCGCTGCCGCAGGATCCCCGTGGAGGGCGGACTGCCGCTCGGGCTCTCCGCCGAGTTCGGCCGGCTCGACTATCCGGTGACGACACTGGAGCTGGACCCCGGGCAGACGCTGATGCTCTACACCGACGGTCTGGTCGAGAAGCCCGGCTCCGACCTCGACGAAGGCCTCCAGTGGCTCTCCGCCCTCGTCCGGCGCGGGCCCGCCGACCTCCAGGAACTCGCCGACCACCTGTGCGACGTGGTCGCCGACCGGGGCGGCGAGGACGACGTCGCGATCCTGCTCCTGCGCCGCCAGGCCGCGACCGCCACCCACGGAGCCGGCCGGTTCCAGCAGCACGTGGCCCAGAACGACCCCGAGGCGCTGAGGTCGGCCCGGCACATGATCAGGGCCGCCGTCCGGGCCTGGGGCGCCGGGGAACGGGCCGACGAGATCGAGCTGGTCGCCGACGAGCTGATGACCAACGCGCTGATGCACACCGACGGCGGGGCCATCGTCACCCTGCGGATCCTCGGCGGGGCCGAACGGCGGCTCCGGGTGGAGGTCGAGGACCGCTCCAGCGCGCTGCCCCGGCGCCGCGAGGCGGGGGAGGCGGGCGTCTCCGGCCGCGGACTGCTGCTCGTCGACCAGCTCTCCGACGTCTGGGGAGTGGAGTCGCGGGGGAGCGGCAAGTGCGTGTGGTGCGAATTCACCGTGCAGAACTGAGCCCGTCACAGAGGGGTGCGACTGTTGACAGAAGGATGAGACTGTTAACAGAGCGTGCACAGATCGTCCTTGACCGTAACTGTCGGTACGCGATTGACTTCGTGCTCCCGGCTCTCCGCGCCGCCCGTACGTGAGGACACCCGTGAGCAGCGAGCTACTGGCACCGCTAGACCTGGCCTTCTGGCACCTGGAATCCACCGCGCACCCCCTGCACCTCGGGGCGCTCGTCCACTTCGGCCCCACCCCCTCGGACCGCGGCCAGGAGCCGCCGGACGTCCTCGGCCTGCTGGCCGGCCGCGCCGCAGCCGTCCCCCGGCTCCGGATGCGCGTCCGCGACGTCCTGATCCCCGTCGGCGGCGCAGCCTGGAGCGCCGACCCCGACTTCGACGTACGCCGGCACGTCCACGAGATCGCCCTCCCCGGCGCCGACTTCCCCGCCGAGGCCGCCCGCCTCGCCGCCGAACTCATGGAACGGCCCGTCGCCCGCGGTCTGCCGCCCTGGGAGATGTACCTGCTCAGTGGCGCACCCGACGGTTCCTTCGCCGTCCTCGTGAAGCTCCACCACGCCCTCGCCGACGGCATGCGCGCGGTCGCCATCGGTGCCGGGATCTTCGACGAGATCGCCGCGGGCCGCCGCGCCGCGGGCCGCGCCCGGCCCGTGCCCCCGCGCTCCTGGCTCCCCGGGCCCGGACGGCTTCTCGGCATGGCCCGCGACCGGCTCGGCGACCTCGGCCGGGCCGTCGAGGTCG
>NZ_LIPQ01000572.1 GCF_001418135.1 Streptomyces aureus | reverse complement strand
GGGCGGAGTCGAGGGCGTGGCCGGAGTCCGGGCCGGGGGCGGGCGCGAGTCCGTGTGGCTCGCGCTGTTCCTCGTCCTGGAGTCCCTGGGGGCCGAGGAGCGGCTCGCCTATGTGCTGCACGACCTGTTCGGGCTGCCGTCCTCCGAGACGGCCCGCATCACCGGTGACGCCCCCGAGGAGGTGGCACGGCTGGCCCGACGGGCCCGGGAGCGGGTACACGGCCACGGGACGGGCCGTACCGATGAGGGCATCGGGCGCAGGCGGGCGGTGGTGGACCTGTTCCTGGCCGCCGCACGCGCGCGTGACGCCCGTACGCTCGCGGCCGTCCTCGACCCGGACGTGGTCGCCCACTCCGACCGCGGCCCGGTGCACGGCGCGCCCGCCGTCGCCGAGGGCGCCGCCGCGTTCGCGCGGTTCGCGGACGTGGCTCGGCCCGCGCTGGTCGACGGGGCCGTCGGGGCGGTCGCCTTCGTCGACGGGCGGCCCGTGTCCGCCGTGGCGTTCACCCTCCGCCGGGACCGGATCGTCACCGTCTCCGTCACCACGGGGGAGGACCGGGTACGCGCCTTGGACCTGGTCTTTTCCGACGGGTGACGGAGCGGGGCCGACGGCGGGGCCCTCGGGCGGGACGAAAGTCCGGTGCGCCGGACCCCCTCCTCCGTTAGCCTCGACACCATGTCGACGCCCCGAATCTCCTAGCTGAGGACCCGCACCCACGCCACCCGTGTGCCCTCAAGCCCTTTCGGAGCGTTACCTCATGATCACCGTGCGTGGTGCCGACGTGCGCGTCGGCGCCCGGCTCCTGCTGTCCGGCGTCTCCTTCCACGTCGCCCCCGGCGACCGGATCGGCCTCGTCGGCCGCAACGGCGCCGGCAAGACCACCCTCCTCGACACCCTCGCCGGGCTGCGCGCCCCCGCCGCCGGCACCGTCACCCGTACCGGCTCCGTCGGGCATCTCGCCCAGGACTCGCGGGCGGCCCACCCCGGCGTGACCGTCACCGACCGGATCCTCTCCGCGCGTGGCCTCGACCTCGCCGTCCGGCAGCTCGCGGAAGCCGCCCGCCGGCTCGGCGAGGCGCCCGACGCGCGGACTCTCGCCGCGTACGGCCGTGCCGAGTCCGCCTTCGAGGCGGGTGGCGGCTACGCGGCCGAGGCGGAGGCCGCCCGAGTCGCCGCCGGACTCGGCCTGCCCGCCGAGCTCATGGACCGGCCCGTCGGACGGCTGTCCGGCGGCCAGAAGCGCAGGGTCGAGCTGGCCAGGATCCTCTTCGCCGGTCACGGCAGGGAGGACACTCTCCTGCTCGACGAGCCGACCAACCACCTGGACGCCGACTCGATCGGCTGGCTGCGCGGCCACCTCGCCGCCCACCGGGGCGGCCTGGTGCTGATCAGCCATGACGTACGGCTCCTCGCCGACACCGTCAACCGGGTCTTCCACCTCGACCCGGGGCGCGCCGCGCTCGACGTCCACAACACCGGCTGGGAGGTGTACCTCGCCCAGCGGGAGGCCGACGAGCGGCGGCGGGTGCGCGAGCGCGCCAACGCCGAGCGCAAGGCGGCGGCGCTGCACGCACAGGCGGACCGCATGAAGTCCCGGGTGGCGACGGCGACGACGGCGCGCAGCATGGCGCGCCGGGCCGACCGGATGCTCGCCGGGCTGGACCCGGCACGGCAGGCCGACCGGGTCGCCCGCATCCGGCTCCCCGAGCCCGCGCCCTGCGGCCGGATGCCGCTGGGCGCGGTCGCGCTCACCAAGGCGTACGGGGCGCGCCCGGTGCTCGACGGGGTGGACCTCGCCGTGGACCGGGGCAGCCGGCTCGTCGTACTCGGCCTCAACGGGGCCGGGAAGACCACCCTGCTGCGGATCCTCGCCGGTCAGGAGACCCCCGACGCCGGACGGGTCGTGCGCGGGCACGGGCTGCGGCTCGGCTACTTCGCCCAGGAGCACGACACGCTCGATCCGGGCCGTACGGTCCGGGAGAACCTCGCCGACGCGGCTCCGCGGCTGACGGACGGTGAGGTACGGGCGGTCCTGGGCGCGTTCCTGTTCCGGGGCGACGACGCGGACAAGCCGGCCGGGGTGCTCTCCGGCGGCGAGAAGACCCGTCTCGCACTTGCCTCGCTCGTCCACTCGGGCGCGAACGTCCTGCTCCTCGACGAGCCCACGAACAACCTGGACCCCGCCTCCCGCGACGAGGTCCTGGCCGCCGTGGGCACGTACCCGGGCGCGATCGTGATGGTCACGCACGACGAGGAGGCACTCGACGCCCTGCGCCCGGAACGGGTCCTGCTGCTGCCGGACGCGGACGAGGACCTGTGGAGCGAGGAGTACCGGGGGCTCGTGGGCCTGGCCTGACAGCTGGGTGGCCCGACGGGCAGGCGCGCGGTCGGTCGGTCTGACGGGCGGTCGGTCGGTCGGTCGGTCGGCCCGACGGACGGGCGGGCGATCCCGGGGGTTCGCTCGATGAGGCGTCACCTACTCTGACGACATGATCATCGATGCGCGGACCCACGTACGGGTCGCCCGCCCTACGCGGGATCTGGCCGCCGCCGAGCGGTTCTACGTCGACGGGCTCGGTCTGGAGGTGCAGTGGCGGACCACCGAGCGGGTGTCCGGCAAGCACGACCTGCTCATGGTCGGCCCCGGGGGCGGCGGCTGGCACTTCGAGCTGACCCGTGATCCCGAGCACCCCGTCGAGCCGGCCCCGACGGTCGAGGACCTGTTCGTGGTCTATCTCGGGGCGCCCGTCGAGGACGAGCAGGTGGAGCGGCTGCTCGCCGCCGGCGGCAAGCGGGTGGCCGCGCACAACCCGTACTGGGACGAGTACGGCGTGACCGTCGAGGATCCCGACGGCTATCGGCTCGTCCTGTGCTCGCGCACCTGGGGCGCATGACGAAGGGGCGCGGCCGGAAGGCCGCGCCCCGGTCGTGGGGTTCCGCCGGTCAGCGGGCCTTCGGGCCCCCGGCGGTCGCTCCCTGGGCCTGCCGCACCGCGCGCAGGACGACGAACTTGGCGTCGCTCGCGACCAGTTCACTGTTGCCGAAGATCCGGCGGAGGGTGACGTGGTAGCCGAGGTGACGGTTGCCGATGACCCACAGCTCGCCGCCCGGCCGCAGCGCGCGCCGTGCGTCGGTGAACATCCGGCGGGCCGTCCGGTCGGTGGTGGCCTGGTGGGTGTGGAACGGCGGGTTGTTGAGGACGAGGTCCACCGAGCCGTCGGGCACGTCGGCGAGCCCGTCGCCGACGAGGAACTCGGCCTTGCGCCCGTCGCCCACGTGCGTACGGAAGTTCTCCTCCGCCGAGGCGACCGCCTGGTACGACTCGTCGGTGAAGATCAGTTCCGCGTCGGGTTCGTGCAGCGCGATGGCGAGGCCGACCACGCCGTTGCCGCAGCCGAGGTCGGCGACGCGGACCCGGCCGATGCCGCCGGGCAGGTTCGCGAGGAGGAAGCGGGTGCCGATGTCGAGGCGGTCGGCACAGAAGACCCCGGCGTGGTTGGTGACGGTCAGACCGGGCAGCCCGGGCGCGGGGGTGTCGGCCGGGAGGTCGTAGCGGTGCGGCCAGGGGTTCGGGCGCGGGGTGACGGCCGGGTCGGGCGTGGTGTGGATCAGCCGCGCCTTCTTCACCGCGAGCGAGGTACGGGTGGGCCCGAGGATCCGCTCGAAGAGCCGCAGGGTGGAGGTGTGGATCTCCTTGACCATGCCGGTGCCGACGACCACGGTGCCCTCGTGCACGGCGGGTGCGAGCCGGTGCAGCTGGTCCTCCAGGAGCGCGAGGCTCTTGGGGACGCGGACGAGGAGGACGTCGATCCGCTCGGGCGGCGGGTCCTGGGTGGTGAGGAGCCGGACGGCGTCCGGGGCGGCACCGGCGCGCGCGAGGTTGGCCCGCGTGGCCTCCCGGCCGAGGTACGAGTCGGAGATCTGGACGAGCTCCCCCGGACCGGCGGCCTGGAGCGCGGTGACGAGGGCTCCCCAGCGGTCGCCTAGGACGGCGACGGTGCCGGACAGATCGGTGCCGTCCTCGGCCAGGCGGCCCAGGAGGTACTCGTCGGACGCGTCCCAGGCGCGCAGCTGATCGCGCGGGTCCTCGGGATGACGGGTCAGCGTGAAGGCGCCCCATGACGTGGTCAAACGGTTCATCGTGCTCTCAGGCTAGCCGGTCGCGGGCGGTCTCTCCCCCGCCGTATGCGCGTCGGTGGTCCGAGGAGCCGGACCCGTGCCGGTCGATGCCTGTCGGCACGGGGCCACGCCCCTCGGCGCGGGCCGGGGCCCGATCAGCGCAGGGCCGCGTCGAGCTGGAGGTGCCAGAGGCCGGGGCGGCCGGTGAGGGTGACGGTGGAGAGGGGCCGGACGTCGACGTTCCAGTACGTGGCGGGCGGTGCCTTCAGGGCGTACACGAGGGCGGCCCGTACGACGGAGGGTTCGGCGACGGCGACGATCTCGCCGTCCTCGGCGGGGCGGGTGTCGAGCCAGTTCCCTATCCGGGTGATGAAGGCGAGGAGGGGTTCGCCGCCGTGCGGGGCGGTGCGGGCGTCGGTGAGCCAGGCGTCGACGGCGGCCGGTTCGAGGGCGGCGACCTCGGCGAGGGTCTGGCCGCGCCAGCGGCCCATGTCGCAGTCGCGGAGCGCCGGCTGGGCGAGGGGGGCGAAGCCGAGGGCGGTGCCGGTGGCACGGCTGCGCGGGGTCGGGGAGCAGTAGCGCAGTTCGGCCGCGCCGAGCGGGATGAGCGCGGGCGCGGCCTGCTGCACCTCGTACCAGCCGGCCTCGTCGAGCGGCCGGTCGTCGTCGAAGCGTTCGGCGAGCAGGGAGGAGCTGCGTGCCGCCGTGACGAGCGTCACCCGAAGACCCATGGGCGCGATCGTGAGGCCGAAGGCTCCGCAGGTCAAGGGGTCATTCCTGGGGGCCGGAGGGGCCCCGGCTCACTGCTGCCCGAGAGCCATCCACTTGTCCGGATTCTGCAGTGGCGTGAAACCGACCTTCTCGTACACACCGTGCGCGTCGGCCGTGGCGAGCATGATGCGCCGCAGTCCGTACGGCGCGAGGCGGTCGCGGACGGCGGCGACGAGCGCCGTGCCGAGGCCGGTGCCGCGCGCCGGGCGGTCGACGTAGACGTCGCACAGCCAGGCGAAGGTGGCGTAGTCGGTGACGACGCGCGCGTAGGCGGCCATCTCGCCGGTCTCCCGGTCGTAGGCACCGAGGTTGAGCGAGCCCGCGATGGCCCGGTCCTGCTTCTCCCGAGGTCGGCCGTGGGCCCAGTAGGAGTCCGTGGACAGCCAGTGGTGCACCCGGGCGGCGTCGATCCGCGTCGGGTCGGCTGAGATCTCGTACGCCCCGTGCATGACGGGGGTGTCCGTGGCGGCGCTGTCGCTCATGCCCGAAGCGTTCCAGTGACACCGGGGCTTGTCAGGTGAATTTTCCCGGACCGGGGGCGCCGGCGGCCGCCGGCCCCGCCGTGGGGCCCGCCGCAGGTGCTCAGGCGGCGAGCTCGTCGACCGCGGCCCGCAGGCGGCGCACGCCCTCCACGATCTCCGTGGGGCCCGCGACACCCGCGAAACTCAGCCGGATGTGCCCGGCGGGGGGCTCGGCGCAGAAGTACGGGCGGCCCGGGGCCGCGGCGACACCGGCCCGCAGGGCGGCGGCGACCAGGGCCGCCTCCGGGACGCCGTCGGGGAGCCGGAGCCAGAGGTGAAAGCCGCCGTACGGAACCTGCGGCAGGGCGAACGCGGGCAGCTGGTGGGCGAGGGCACCGCTCAGCAGGTCCCGCCGGCCCTTGAGTTCCTGGGCGACGGCCCGCAGATGGCGGTGCCACGCGGGCGAGCCGACGAGTTCGAGCGCGGCCTCCTGGAGCGGCCGGGGGACGAAGAAGCTGTCGACGACCTGGATGGCGCGGAGGCGTTCCAGGACGGGGCCGCGGGCGGCGAGGGCGCCGACCCGCAGACTCGGCGAGGTGGCCTTGGTGAGGGAGCAGACGTGGACGACGACACCGTCGGGGTCCTCGGCGGCGAGCGGCGCGGGGAGCGGCGGCGCGCCCTCGTGGGCGAGCCGGCGGGCGAAGTCGTCCTCGACGACGAAGGCTCCGGCGGTGCGGGCGATACGGAGCACCTCGCGGCGCCGCTCGGGGCCGAGCACCGCCCCGGTGGGGTTCTGGAAGAGCGGCTGGCAGACGAAGACACGGGCGCCGGTGGCGCGGAAGGCCGCTTCGAGGAGCTCGGGGCGGACCCCTTCGGCGTCGGCGGGCACGGGAACGGGGCGCAGTCCGGCCGCGCGCGCGACCGCGAGCATGCCCGGGTAGGTCGGCGACTCGACGAGGACGGGGGTGCCGGGCGGGGCGAGGGCGCGCAGGGCGGTGGTGATGGCGGACTGGCCACCGGCGGTGACGAGGAGGTCGGCGGCGGTGACGCTGCCGCCGATCTCGCGGGCGAACCACTCGCGCAGCTCGGGCAGGCCGTCGGTGGGCGGCCTGCCCCAGGCGCCGGGGCGGCGTCCGGCGCGGGCGAGGGCGGCGGCGAGGGCCCGCTCGGGCTGGAGAGAGGGGTGGAGGTAGCCGCCGTTGAACTCGACCACGCCGGGCGGCGGGGCGGCCAGGGTGACGAGGACACCGGAGGCGTCGACGGCCCGGGGCACGAGCTCGGTGGCGGTGTCGGCGCTGAGGGCGACCTCCTGCCACGAGGTGTCGCCGGCGTCGGGGGCGGCGGCACGGGGCTCGGCACGGAAGGCGCCGGCACCGGGGCGGGTGACGACGAGCCCCTCGGCTGCGAGCTGCGCGAGGGCGCGGGTGACGGTCACCGGGGAGACCCGATAGCGCTCCACGAGGGCGCGACTCGATGGCAGCTTTCCACCCGGCGAGTAGCGGTTCAGCTCGACTCTCAGGGAACTCGCCAGTTCCGCGACACTGCTACGCTCACTCATGAGAGCACAGGATAGCGCTACTGCCACCACGACGATAACGGTCACCACGGTGGACCGCGCCGGCGGCACCGTCCGCGCCGGCGGCACCGGCGACGCGGGGAGCACCGGCGACGCGGGGAGCA
>NZ_LIPQ01000571.1 GCF_001418135.1 Streptomyces aureus | reverse complement strand
AGCGTGGGGAAGGGGCGGGCGCCGGTGAACCGGCCCCCCGCCCCTTCCCCACGCTCGCCTGGACCGGCTGTGCCACCGAGGCGTACCCGAAGCTCCAGTGCGCCACCCTCAGGGTGCCGCTCAACCACGACGACCCGGCCGGCCGGACCGTCACCCTCGCCCTCACCCGGATCCCGCACACCTCGAAGACCTTCCAGGGACCGCTGCTCGTGAACCCGGGCGGGCCCGGTGGCAGCGGCCGCGGCATGGCCGGGTACGTGGCGTCCTCGCTGCCCCCGAAGGTGGCCGCCGAGTACGACGTGATCGGCTTCGACCCGCGCGGGGTCGGCAAGAGCGAGCCCGCGCTCGACTGCAGGCCCGGCCACTTCGCCCCGGTCCGCCCGGACTCGGTGCCGGGCGACGCCGCGGGCGAGCGGCTCGCGATCGAGCGGGCGCAGGCCTTCGCCGCGGCCTGCGGCAAGAAGTACGCGGACGTGCTGCCGTACATCGACACCGTCAGCACCGCCCGGGACATGGACGTCATCCGGCGCGCGCTCGGCGCCCAGAAGATCAACTACCTCGGCTACTCGTACGGCACCTATCTGGGGGCCGTGTACGCGCGGCTCCACCCGGACCGGGTGCGGCGAATGGCGCTGGACTCCGTCGTGAACCCGCACGGCGTCTGGTACGAGGACAACATCGCGCAGGACTACGCCTTCGACACCCGGCACAAGGACTTCATGGCCTGGGTGGCCAAGCAGGACTCCGTGTACAAGCTGGGCACCGACCCGGCGGAGGTCGAGGCGGCCTGGTACCGGATGCGCGACGAGCTGCGCGCGAAGCCGGCCGGCGGGAAGGTCGGACCGGGCGAGCTGGAGGACACCTATCTGCCCGGCGGCTACTACAACGGCTACTGGCCCCGTCTCGCTAAGGCGTTCGCCGCGTACGTCAACGACGCGAACGCGGTGCCGCTCACGGAGGCGTACGAGCGGTACGGCGAGGCCGACGCGGCCGCCGACAACGGCTACTCGGTCTACACGAGCGTGCAGTGCCGGGACGCGGCCTGGCCCCGCGACTGGAGCGTCTGGCGCAAGGACAACTGGGACGTGCACGCCAAGGCGCCCTTCTCCACCTGGAACAACGCCTGGTACAACGCACCGTGCGCGTTCTGGCCGGTGGACTCGCTGACCCCGCCGGACGTCAGCAACGACCAGGTGCCGCCGGTCCTCATCCTCCAGGCCACGGACGACGCCGCGACGCCGTACGAGGGCGGGGTCGCCCTGCACCGGCTGATGCGCGGCTCCAGCCTGGTCGTGGAGGAGGGCGGCGGGAACCACGGCGTGACCCTCGGCGGGAACGACTGCATGGACGGGCACCTGTCCACCTACCTCGCCACGGGCAGGGTCCCGCGCGCCGAGGGCGACTCCGAGGTGGACGCGGCCTGCGCGGCGCTGCCGGAGCCGAAGCCCGAGCCGGTGACCCGGTCCGTCCCGGCCCCGGCCGAGTCCGCGGGCCTCACGCTGCACGGGTTCCTCGGCCACGTGCGCTGACGCCGGCCGGGCCGCGGGCGAAACCCGCCGGCGGACCGCCGGCACGCCCGCCGGCACATGCCCGCGCCCCATGGGGCGCGGGCATTGTCAGTGCCGTGGGCGAGGATGTGGGGCATGACGAGCCACCTGACCCACGTACCCGCTCCCGACGGGATCGCCGCCAGCCCGCAGTACAGCCATGTCGTCTGGGGGACGGGCCGCTTCGTCGCGATATCCGGCCAGTGCGCGTTCGACGCCTCGGGCGCGGTCGTCGGCGAGGGCGACGCGGTGGCGCAGGCCCGTCAGGTCTTCGCGAACCTGGACCGCTGTCTCGCGGCGGCGGGCGCCGGGTTCCGGGACGTGGTGAAGCTGACGTACTTCGTCACGGACGTCGCCCATCTCCCGGCCGTACGGGAGGCCAGGGACGCCCATTTCGCGGGGGCGCCGCTGCCGGCGAGCTCGGCGGTCCAGGTGTCGGCGCTCGTCCGCCCGGAACTGCTGGTGGAGATCGAGGCGTTCGCGCTGGTGCCGGAGCGGAGGCAGGACGCCGAGGTGGCCGGGGCGGCCCGCCCGCTGCTCCGCTCGGTGGGCGGTGCCGGATCAGTGGACGGTGCCGAGTCGGCCCAGTGACGCTTCGGCCGCGGCGCCGAGCCGGGGGTGCGGGAGGGCGGCCTCCAGGGT
>NZ_LIPQ01000570.1 GCF_001418135.1 Streptomyces aureus | reverse complement strand
GGCTGATGGCCGTACCGGGGGGAGGAGGGTGACCCGTCGACAGGGAGAAAAACACTTGTAAAGAAGTCTTTCTAAAGATAGCTTTTCATCATGCCGGAGGAGAACATCGACCCGCAGCCCGAGGGTGAGCCGCCCCGCAGTATCCGACTCACCGACCCGCGAGCCCTGCGCGCCTACGCCCACCCCCTGCGGATGTCGCTGGTGGGGCTGTTGCGCAGCAGCGGCCCCTTCACCGCCACCCGGGCCGCCGAACTCACCGGCGAGTCCGTGGCCAGCTGTTCGTACCACCTGCGGATACTCGCCAAGTACGGGCTCGTGGAGGAGGCGCCGGGCGGCCGGGGGCGGGAGAAGCCCTGGCAGGCCACGGCCCAGTACACGGAGTGGCCGGAGTACAGCGAGGACGCGTCGATCGCCCAGGCGGCCGACGCGCTGAGCGCCGCCGTCGCCGAGCAGTACTTCGAGCGGGTCGCCCGGGCCATGGCGAACCGGCACCGGCTGCCGAGGGAGTGGCAGGAGGCCGAGCAGTTCGGCGACTCGCTGCTCCACCTCACCCACGAGGAGCTGGCCGAGCTCGGAGCGCGCATCGACGCCCTGCTCCGGCCCTACGAGGCGCGTGCCTCGGACCCGTCCCTCCGCCCGGAGGGCGCAAGGCCCGTCAGTGTCCTGCGGATCGCCTACCTGGATCCGGACGTCCCCGACAGCGAGAAGGAGTGAGCGGGATGGCTCTCGTCGAACGCGTACCGGCGCTGCTGCGCGAGCGGACCTTCCGCCGCTACTGGACCGGGCAGACCATCTCCCTCGCCGGGGACCAGATATCCCTCATGGCGATTCCGCTCGCCGCCGTCCTCGTCCTCGGCGCCGACGCCGCGGCGATGGGCTGGCTCAAGGCCGCCGAACTCCTGCCCGCGCTCCTGCTCAACCTGCCGTTCGGCGCCTGGGCGGACCGGCGGACCAGTCGCAGGCGGGCGATGATCGCGGCCGACATCGGGCGGGCGGCGCTGGTCCTGACCCTTCCCGTGGCCCATGTGCTCGACGTGCTGACGCTCACCCAGCTGTACGTGGTGGCCTTCGGGATCGGCGCGCTCACCGTGCTCTTCGAGGTCTGCAACACGACGCTCTTCGTGGCGCTCGTGCCCACCGAGCGCTATGTGCAGGCGAACTCGCTGGTGAACGGCAGCCGTTCGACGGCCTGGTTGGCGGGGCCCGGGATCGGCGGACTGCTCGTGCAGTTCCTCACCGCGCCCTTCGCCCTGGTCGCGGACGCCCTGACCTATCTCGCGTCGGCCGGGTACCTGGCCCGGATCGAGCCGGTCGAACCGCCGCCGGCCCCGGTGGCCAAGGGGCACTTCACCGAGGGGCTGCGCTGGGTGGTCCGGGAGCGCTCGATGCGGGCGCTGTTCGCCGCCTCCGGCACGGTCCAGTTCTTCAACTACATGTTCCACACCCTCTTCGTGCTCTATGTGACCACCGAACTCGGCCTCGGCGCCGGGCTGCTCGGCCTGATCCTCGGAGCGGGAGCCGTGGGCGGTCTCCTCGGGGCGGTCGTCAGCGGGACGGTCGTCCGACGGATCGGCATCGGGGGCTCGCTCGTCGCCGGCTTCCTCGGGTTCACCCTGCCCCTGGTCCTGATACCCCTGGCCGACGGTCCGCTGCCGCTCGTGGTGTGCGTGCTGTTCGTGGCCGAGTTCCTCTCCTGCGTCGGCGTGATGATCGTCGACATCGCCGCGGGATCGTTCCAGATGGCACTGATACCCGACGCCGTGCGGGCCCGGGTCATGGGCGCCTTCCGGACGCTCAACCACGGCTTCCGTCCGCTCGGCGCGCTCGTCGGAGGGTTCCTCGGCACCGCGATCGGGCTGCGCCCGACGCTGTGGATCGCCACCGTCGGGGCCGTCTTCGCCGTGCTGTGGGTGCTGCCCTCGCCGCTGCCGAGGATGCGGCAACTGCCCTCTCCGAAGGAGGAGTCGGAGCCCGTCGGACAACCAGGGGGCGGGAAGGGCTGACCGGGCAGACTGGCGACATGACTACGCGACCGACGGCTCCCGTTTCCTCCGAGACCCCCGTTCCTTCCGGGTCTCCCGCCCCCTCCGAGCCCTTCGCCCCCACGCCGGAGGACGTGCGGGCCTATCTGCGGCGCATCGGCGCGGAGCGCCCGGACCGTGCGGACGGCGAGGCGCTGCGCGATCTGCATCTGCGTCATCTGCGCACCGTGCCGTTCGAGAACCTCTCGATCCACCTCGGCGAGGACATCGTCCTGGAGGAGAAGGCGCTGCTCGACAAGGTGATCGGCGCGCACCGGGGAGGGTTCTGCTACGAGGTCAACACGGCGTTCGCCGTTCTGCTGAAGGCACTCGGCTACCGGGTGTCGCTGCTGCAGGCTCGGGTCTTCGGGCCGGAGGGCAAGCCGGGCATCCCGTACGACCACATGGCGCTGCTCGTGGAGACGGTGGACGGTGCACGGTGGCTCGCCGACGTCGGCTTCGGTGACCACGGCCACTTCCCGCTCCGCTACGAGGACCGCGGTGACCAGGCGGACCCGGGTGGTGTCTTCCGGCTCGTGGACACCGCCGAGGGTGACGTGGACGTGCTGCGGGACGGGAAGCCGCAGTACCGGATGGAGCTCCGGCCGCGCCGGCTCGCCGACTTCGCAGTCGGCGCCTGGTACCACCGGACCTCGCCCGACTCGCACTTCCCGCGCAGTCTCGTCTGCTCGCTGCTCACCGAGGAGGGCCGGATCACCCTCAGCGACCGGAAGCTGATCACGCGGGCCGGGGGTGAGCGCGACGAGCGGGTCCTCGACGGTGAGGACGAGGTGCGGGGCGCGTACCGGGACCTGTTCGGGATCGAGCTCGACGCGCTGCCGGTCGTCCGCGGTGGAATTTCCGATTCGAACCCTCGGTAACGCTTGCTCACCTCGTGACCGGTTTGCGTCGAACGCCCCGACGGTGATCGAATGCGACTTCGTTGCATAGTGAACGAGTCGCACGGGGGTGCGTGAAGAATGTTCGATCGTCTCTTCGGGAAGCGTGCGGCGGGCGCCGTGCGAGGCGGCCCGCTCGCCGGTCTCACCGTCCCCGCCTCGGCGGGGATGCTGAGCTGCCGGGTGCTCGACCCCGTGCACGAACCGGTCCGGCAGGCCGAGTTCGTCCTCAGCGACGCCGCCGGGCGCAAGGTGATCGCCGGGGAGACCGACCCGTACGGCACGGCGCTCGCGACCGTGCCGGCGGGCGAATACCGGCTCGCGGTCACCGCCGAGGGCTACACGCCGCACCACGGCAGGGCCGTCGTCACCGAGGGCGGCCACACCGGCCTCGACGACGTACTGCTCCAGATCGCCCCGCTGCCCCAGCTCCCCGAGCCCGGCGACTGGGAGATCGACCCCACGCACTCCCAGATCGGCTTCACCGCACGCCACATCGGGCTCGCGCGGATCCACGGCCGGTTCAACGGCTTCGCCGGCGCGGTCCGGATCGGTGACCGCATGGAGCGCTCCGCGATGCACGTCGTCATCGACGCGGCCTCCATCGACACCGGGGTCCAGATGCGCGACGACCATCTGCGGTCCGGTGACTTCCTCGACGTCGGCGCGTACCCCACGCTGGAGTTCTTCAGCGAGCGCTTCACGCACAAGGGCGGCAGCCGGTGGGCCGTCACCGGGGCGCTCACCCTCCACGGGGTGAGCCGCACGGTCACCCTCGACACCCAGTACCTGGGCCTCGGGAGCGGTCTGGAGGGCGAGACCCGGTGCGCCTGCCGGGCCACCACCGAACTGCACCGGGAGGACTTCACGCTCACCTGGCAGACGCTGCTGGCGCGGGGGATCGCGGCGGTGGGATCGAGCATCAGCATCGATCTGGATGTCCAGATCGTGCCCAAGCCGGGACGGGGCTGACGGTTCGCCCGGGCGGCGCGACGCAGGGGGCTACGGGGCTTCCAGCCAGCCCTCGTACTCCGCCGCCAAGGAGTCCAGCGCCCTCGGGTCGAGCCGGCCGTCCGGGTCCTCGACGACCACCAGCCACTGGGCGTCCTCGGCGTCGTCCTCCCCGGCCAGGGAGTCCCGTACGAGCTGCGGTTCCTCGGCGACGCCGAAGCGGTCGGGGAGCTCCCCCGCGACCTCCTCGGCGGCGTCGCGGTCGGGGAGTACCAGTACGTGTCGTTCACTCACCCCGTCATTCTCGGGCATCGCCGTCCTGTCAGTGGTCCGTGGGATGCTGGACCGCGATGGCCACCAGAAAGACTTCCCCCGACGACCTCCTCGGCCCCGTGACGCTCGCCGTGGGGCAGGAGGACCTGCTCCTCGACCGTGTCGTCCAGGCGGTGGTGGCGGCCGCGCGTGCCGCCGACGCCGACACGGACGTGCGCGACCTCATGCCCGACCAGCTCCAGCCCGGCTCGCTGGTGGAGCTCACCAGTCCCTCGCTGTTCGCCGAGCGCAAGGTGCTGGTCGTGCGGAACGCCCACGATCTGTCCGCCGAGACGATCAAGGACGTCAAGGCGTATCTCGACGACCCCGTCGAGGACATCTCGCTCGTCCTGCTCCACGCCGGCGGCGCCAAGGGCAAGGGGCTGCTCGACGCGGCCCGCAAGGCGGGGGCGCGGGAGGTGGCCTGCCCGAAGACGACGAAGCCCGCCGAACGGCTGACGTTCGTGCGGCAGGAGTTCCGGACGCTGGGGCGTTCGGCCACGCCCGAGGCCTGCCAGGCGCTCGTCGACTCCATCGGCAGCGATCTGCGGGAGCTCGCGTCCGCGGTCGCGCAGCTCACGTCCGACGTGGACGGGACGATCGACGAGGCCGTCGTCGGGCGCTACTACACGGGCCGCGCCGAGGCCTCCTCCTTCAACATCGCGGACCGCGCGGTGGAGGGGCGCGCCGCGGAGGCCCTTGAGGCCCTGCGGTGGTCGCTCTCGACCGGGGTCGCGCCGGTGCTCGTCACGAGCGCGCTCGCGCAGGGCGTACGGGCGATCGGCAAGCTGTCGTCGACGCGGGGCGGGCGGCCCGCCGATCTGGCGCGGGAGCTGGGCATGCCGCCGTGGAAGATCGACCGCGTACGCCAGCAGATGCGGGGCTGGACCCCCGACGGGGTGTCGCTCGCGCTGCGGGCGACACCCCGTCGGGGGTCC
>NZ_LIPQ01000057.1 GCF_001418135.1 Streptomyces aureus | reverse complement strand
CCGGCGGGGGCTTCTCGCAGCGTGGTGATCAGCGCTTGGGGGCGGTCAGGCGGGTGCCCGTCCAGTCCTTGGCGACACTGATGCTCTTGGTCTGGGAGAGACCAGCTGTCTGCGCGGCATCGTTGATGTCGCTCGGCTCGATGTAGCCGTCGCGGCCGGTCTTCGGCGTCAGCAGCCAGATGGTGCCGCCGTCCTCCAGAAGACCGATGGCGTCCACCAGGGCGTCGGTGAGATCGCCGTCCTCGTCGCGGAACCAGAGCACGACGGCGTCAGCGACGTCGTCGTAGTCCTCGTCCACGAGTTCGGCCCCGATGATGGACTCGATGCCTTCACGGAGATCGTGGTCGACGTCGTCGTCGTAGCCGATCTCCTGGACCACCTGTCCGGGCTCGAACCCCAGCCTGACGGCCGGGTTGGTCCGCTCCTCCGCGTGGTCCGCGGTCGCGCTCACGGCTTGCCTCCTGCTCATTCGGTAAATGCTTGGGCCGCGCGTATGCGCGCGGCGCTGGCCGTAGTCCACACGTGCCGGGGTGGATCGCGCAAGTACCCGGCCGTGGAGACCGCCGAAACGGTGACGTTTGGGGCCGTCTCGCCGCAACTTCCGGCACTGCGGGGACCCCGCTCCGTGATCAGGCACACATGATTCATCCCGGTTTGAGGACTTCTGAGGTTTCAGTCTGCCGAACGCCCGGACGAAACGCATGCGCGGGTTGAGCGTAAGGTTGCGATTTGACCGCACCCAGACTCGTGGAGGACACCGCTGGGGGTTACCCCTCGGTAAATGTGACGTCTGGCGCACACGGGGTACACGATGGACATCCCGACCACTTCGTGGCCTCGTGGGCACCACCGAACAGCGAAGGAAGAGCGTGGCTCCCGGATCCGATCGCAACCCGATCATCATTGGCGGCCTTCCCAGCCAGGTCCCGGATTTCGACCCGGAAGAGACCCAGGAATGGCTCGACTCCCTCGACGCGGCCGTGGACGAGCGGGGCCGTGAGCGGGCCCGCTACCTCATGCTCCGGTTGATCGAGCGGGCCCGCGAGAAGCGCGTGGCCGTGCCCGAGATGCGCAGCTCGGACTACGTCAACACGATCGCGACCAGGGACGAGCCCTTCTTCCCCGGCAACGAGGAGATCGAGCGCAAGGTCCTCAACGCCACCCGGTGGAACGCGGCCGTCATGGTCTCGCGCGCCCAGCGTCCGGGGATCGGCGTCGGCGGCCACATCGCGACCTTCGCCTCCTCTGCCTCGCTGTACGACGTCGGCTTCAACCACTTCTTCCGCGGCAAGGACGAGGGCGACGGCGGCGACCAGATCTTCTTCCAGGGGCACGCGTCGCCCGGCATCTACGCCCGCGCGTACCTCCTGGACCGGCTGAACGACACGCAGCTCGACGGCTTCCGCCAGGAGATGTCGAAGTTCCCGAACGGGCTCTCGTCGTACCCGCACCCGCGGCTGATGCCGGACTTCTGGGAGTTCCCCACCGTGTCGATGGGCCTCGGCCCGCTCGGCGCGATCTACCAGGCCCGGATGAACCGGTACATGGAGGCGCGCGGGATCGCCGACACCTCCAAGTCGCACGTCTGGGCGTTCCTCGGCGACGGCGAGATGGACGAGGTCGAGTCGCTCGGCCAGCTGTCCATCGCCGCCCGTGAGGGCCTGGACAACCTCACCTTCGTCGTCAACTGCAACCTCCAGCGGCTCGACGGCCCGGTCCGCGGCAACGGCAAGATCATCCAGGAACTGGAGTCGATCTTCCGGGGCAACGGCTGGAACGTCATCAAGCTCATCTGGGACCGCTCCTGGGACCCGCTGCTCGCGCAGGACCGCGACGGCATCCTGGTCAACAAGCTGAACACCACCCCGGACGGCCAGTTCCAGACGTACGCCACGGAGACCGGCGGCTACATCCGCGACCACTTCTTCGGCGACGACCACCGGCTGCGGGCGATGGTCGAGGGCATGAGCGACCAGCAGGTGCTGCACCTGGGCCGCGGCGGTCACGACCACAAGAAGATCTACGCGGCCTACGCGGCGGCGAAGGCGCACGCCGGCCAGCCGACGGTGATCCTCGCCCAGACCGTCAAGGGCTGGACGCTCGGACCGAACTTCGAGGGCCGCAACGCGACCCACCAGATGAAGAAGCTGACGGTCGACGACCTGAAGCGCTTCCGCGACCGGCTGCACATCCCGGTGACCGACCGGCAGTTGGAGGACGGCCTGCCGCCGTACTACCACCCGGGCCGGAACTCGGAGGAGATCCAGTACATGCACGACCGCCGCAAGGCGCTGGGCGGGTACGTCCCCACCCGGGTCGTGCGGGCGAAGCCGCTGGTCCTCCCCGACGACAACACCTACGCGGCCGCCAGGAAGGGGTCCGGGCAGCAGTCGATCGCCACCACGATGGCCTTCGTCCGCATCCTGAAGGACCTCATGCGGGACAAGGAGATCGGCAAGCGCTTCGTGCTGATCGCCCCCGACGAGTACCGCACCTTCGGCATGGACGCGTTCTTCCCGAGCGCCAAGATCTACAACCCGCTGGGCCAGCAGTACGAGGCGGTGGACCGCGAACTCCTCCTCGCCTACAAGGAGTCGCCGACCGGCCAGATGCTGCACGACGGCATCTCCGAGGCAGGCTGCACGGCCTCGCTGATCGCCGCCGGTTCGGCGTACGCCACGCACGGCGAGCCGCTGATCCCGGTGTACGTCTTCTACTCGATGTTCGGTTTCCAGCGGACCGGCGACCAGTTCTGGCAGATGTCCGACCAGCTGGCCCGCGGCTTCGTGCTCGGTGCCACCGCCGGCCGGACGACCCTGACCGGCGAGGGCCTCCAGCACGCGGACGGCCACTCCCACCTGCTGGCCTCGACCAACCCGGCCTGTATCGCCTACGACCCGGCGTACGGCTTCGAGATCGCGCACATCGTCAAGGACGGTCTGCGCCGCATGTACGGCTCCGAGGCCGAGGACGTCTTCTACTACCTGACCGTCTACAACGAGCCGATCCAGCACCCGGCCGAGCCGGCGGACGTGGACGTGGAGGGCATCCTCCAGGGCATCCACCGCTTCAGGCCGGCCGAGGCGGGCATCATCCCGGCGCAGATCATGGCCTCCGGTGTCGCCGTGCCGTGGGCACTGGAGGCGCAGCGGATCCTCGCCGAGGAGTGGAACGTCCGGGCCGACGTCTGGTCCGCGACCTCCTGGACCGAGCTGCGCCGCGAGGCCGTGGCCGTCGAGGAGCACAACCTGCTCCACCCGGACGAGGAGCAGCGCGTCCCGTACGTGACGCGCAAGCTCCGGGGCTCGGAGGGCCCGTTCGTGGCGGTCTCGGACTGGATGCGGGCCGTGCCGGACCAGATCTCCCGCTGGGTGCCGGGCACGTACAGCTCGCTGGGCGCGGACGGCTTCGGCTTCGCGGACACGCGGGGCGCGGCCCGTCGCCACTTCCACATCGACGCCCCGTCGATCGTGCTGGCCGTGCTGACGGAGCTGGCCCGCGACGGCAAGATCGAGCGCTCGGCCCTGAAGCAGGCGGTGGACCGCTACCAGCTGCTCGACGTGGCGGCCGCCGACCCGGGCGCCGCGGGCGGCGACGCCTGATCCGGTGGCCCCGGGCCGTTCTCCAGTAGCACAGCGCACCTGGTGAGGGGCGGCGGGACCTCGGTCTCGCCGCCCTTCGGCGTTCTCTACGATTCCCCGCATGAGGGATCGCTGGGAAGAACGCACACAGGCACCGCTGCTCGCGCTGGCCGTGGCGTTCGGGGTCGCCTACGCCGTGCCCATCGTGGCTCCCGGCGCCGCACCCTGGGTGCACCGGCTGTGCACCCATGTCGAGTGGGCGGTCTGGGCGGCCTTCGCCCTCGACTACCTGGTCCGGCTGACCCTCGCCCCGGCCCGCTGGGCCTTCGTCCGCTCCCACCCCCTCGATCTGCTCGCGGTCCTGCTGCCGATGGTGCAGCCGCTGCGGCTGCTGCGGGTCGTCTCCACCCTCCTCCTCGTGGGCCGGCGGGCCCGGATGGCCCCTCAGATAACGCTCACCACCTATGTGGCGGGCGCGGTCGTCGGGCTGATGATGTTCGGCTCGCTGGCCGTGCTGCACGTCGAGCGGGACGCCCCCAACGGCAACATCAAGACGCTCGGGGACGCGGTCTGGTGGTCGTTCACCACGATGACCACGGTCGGGTACGGCGACCACGCCCCCACCACGGGTCTCGGCCGGGTCCTCGCGGTGGGCCTGATGCTCTCGGGCATCGCCCTGCTCGGTGTCGTCACCGCCAACATCGCGGCCTGGTTCATCTCCCGCTTCGACCGCGACGACGCGGTGGAGCGCCGCCAGACCGAACTCCTGGAGACACTGACCCTGGAGGTCCGCGAACTGCGCGCGGAGGTCGCCCGGCTGTCGGTACCGGCAGCGGCCGTACCGACTGGCGCCGTACCCGCCGGGGCCGTACCCCCAGCGGCCGTACCCCCCGGGGCCGCACTCGCCGGCGCCGCTGGGCCGGCGCCCCAGGACGTCCCCGCGCCTACCGCTCCCAGAGCTTGAACGCTCTGACCTCGTAGGGCGTCTGCGGCACCCAGGTCCCCCGTCCCGGATAGGTCTCGAACTCCCCCGCCTCCGCGCACTCGGCGGACTGGTAGGTGGTGACCGGCCGTCCCGTGCGGTTGGCGAGGGACTGGGCCGAGGTGCCCGGCGGCAGCGCGACACAGCTCTCGATGTCGGTCGTCGCCAGCTCGTGGCTCTGCGCCCTGCCCTTGAAGTCGGGCTTGGGCCACAGGCAGAGCCGCCCCGGCCCGCAGGCCCCCAGAGCGGTCCCGGACGGCACGGCCGCCGCCGGCACCGCGAGGACGGCGGTCAGGACGGCCGCGACGACCAGTGCGGTCTTCGTATACACGTACATGCTGATGAACCCCCGTTTGGTCACTCTCCGTAACCAAAAGCATGGCGGACGTCACCCGGAGACGGAAGAGGGGCCGCCCCCGTTCACGCGAACGGGTGACGGCCCCTCACGGGAGCCCCGAGGGGCGTCAGGCCGCGAAGACCCCGCGGGACGCCGGACCGGACGTCAGATGTGACCGCCCATGCCGCCCGCCTCCGCGTTCTCGCCGCGCTTGGTGAGCGTGGCGACGAGGGCCGCGACGACGGCGACGACACCGGCGACGGTGAAGGCCAGGCCCATGCCGTCGAGGAAGGTGTCGTGGATGACGCCGGTGATCCGCTGGAGGAGATCGGGGGTCATCCCGGGCGCCTGGGCCAGCTCCGGCGGGGCCATGCCGAACTCGGCGGCCTGCTCCAGCTGCGGGTTGACGGGGGCCGGGATGCCGGCCTCCTTCCAGTTGCCCTCGAACGCGCCGGCGACCTTGGAGGACATCACGGCGCCGAGCACCGCCGTGCCGAGCGCGCCACCGACCTGCATCGCGGCCTGCTGGAGACCGCCGGCCACGCCGGAGAGCTCCAGGGGCGCGTTGCCGACGATGACCTCGGTGGCGCCGACCATGACCGGGGCGAGCCCGAGGCCGAGCAGGGCGAACCAGAGGGACATGACGAAGGTGCCGGTGCCGGAGGAGAGCGTGATCATGCCGAACATCGCGACGGCCGTGCAGACCATGCCGCCGACCAGCGGCACCCGCGGGCCGAACTTGGTGATCAGCGCGCCCGCGAGCGGCGAGGAGACGATCATCATCGCGGTCAGCGGCAGCAGGTGAAGGCCGCTGTCGACCGGGCTGAGCCCCTTCACGCCCTGGAGGTAGAAGGTCACGAAGAACAGGCCGCCCATGAAGGCGAAGGCCATCAGGACCATCAGCACCACACCGGCCGAGAGCGGCACGGAACGGAACATGGCCAGCGGGATGAGCGGCTCCTTGACCTTGGTCTCCCAGAAGGCGAAGACCGCGAAGAGCAGCACCGCGCCGAGCAGGCCGCCCCAGGTCTTGCCGCTCGACCAGCCCCAGGACTCCCCGGCCTTGATGAGGCTCCAGACGAGGGAGGCCATGGCGCCGGAGAGCAGCAGGATGCCGAGGACGTCGAAGGAGCGCGGCGCGTTCTCCGCGCGGTGGTCCTTGAGGATGACCAGGCCGAGGACGAGCGCGACGATGCCGACCGGCACGTTGATGAAGAAGACGGACTGCCAGCTGACGTGCTCGACCAGCAGGCCGCCGACGATCGGGCCGCCCGCGGTGGACGCGCCGATGACCATGCCCCAGATGCCGATGGCCATGTTCAGCTTCTCGGCGGGGAAGGTGGCGCGCAGCAGGCCGAGCGCGGCCGGCATGAGCAGGGCGCCGAAGAGGCCCTGGAGGATACGGAAGGCGATCACGGCTCCGATGGAGTCGGAGAGGCCGATGGCGCCGGAGGCGAGGGCGAAGCCGGCGATGCCGATGAGGAAGGTCTGCCGGTGGCCGAAGCGGTCACCGAGCTTGCCGGCGGTGATCAGGGCGACGGCCAGCGCGAGCAGATAGCCGTTGGTGATCCACTGGACCTGGGCGAGGGAGGCGCCGAGGTCGGTCTTGATGGCGGGGTTGGCGATGGCGACGATCGTGCCGTCGAGCGCGACCATCATCACGCCGACCGCGACTCCGAACAGCGTCAACCACGGATGGCCACGCAGTCCCTTCGCCGGGGCCGGTACGGGTTCCCGGGCGTCCCCCTGACCCTGCGGGGCCTTTTCCACGGTGATCTGACTAGTCATGCGAACGAGGCTAGTGACAGTCACTGACAATTGACAAAGCGATTCACACGCCGGTAACTGTCACGTAGCTCACAGGTACGCTGAGCTGGACGAAATGCGGGAAAAGAGGACCCTGACGTGACCTTGCCCGGCCTGCGGGAGCGGAAGAAGCAACGTACGCGCGAGGCGCTGATCAAGGTGGCCCTCGAACTCTTCACCGAGCACGGCTACGAGCGGACGACGGTCGACGAGATCGTCGACACCGTCGAGGTCTCCCAGCGCACCTTCTTCCGCTACTTCTCCTCCAAGGAGGAGGTCGCCTTCGCCGTCCAGCAGATGGTGGAGGAGCGGTTCGTCGAGGCCCTCCGGCGGCGGCCCCCCGGCGAGGGCCCCTTCGACGCGATGCGCAACGCCGTGCTCTCCGGCTGGGACACCATCGGCGACGCCATCACCGAGGTCGTGCCGCTGGAGCTGTACCTGCGCACCTTCCAGATGATCGAGTCGACGCCCGCGCTGCTCGCCGTGCATCTGCGCCGCTCCACCGAGATGGAGGAGACCCTCGCCCGGATCATCGCCGAGCGGGAGGGCCTCGACGTCGACGTGGACCCGCGGCCGCGGATCGCGGTGGCGGCGTTCAGCGGTGTGATGCGTGTAACAGGGCAGATGTGGGGCCGGGGTACGGACCAGAGCCTGGAGGCCATCCGCGCCCTCACCGAGCGGTATCTGGACCACCTCGCACCGGCCCTCGCACCCCGCTGGCGCGACCGGACGTAGCGCCGGCGCGACGGGACGTAGCGGTGCGCGACCGGACATGCGCTGCGCGGCCGGGTCGTTCACCCACGACCCGTAGGATGGCCGCCCGTGACCCCCGTCGAAGCCGACTCCCCCACGCTCGTCGTCCTGCGCACCCTGCTCGCGCTCGCCGTCGTGTTCGTGATGCTCACGACCACGGGCTGGACGACGATCAAGCACCGTCCGGTGCCCGGTCCGTCCCGCGAGGCCTCGCTCGCCGCCTGGGCGCGCGACCGGATCGACCACCGGCCCCTGCCCGGCCCGGACACCCCCGCCGGGGGCATAGCCGCGTTCTTCGCCCGGCTCGGCCCCGCGCGCGCGGCCGGGCTCGCCGAACGGCATCCGCTCGTCGTCGGCAATCTCGACGGCGCCCCGGTCGCCCTGCGCTACCGCGCCAACCGGATCTCCCTCGGCCGCGAACTCACCGTCGAACGGGGCAGGATTCACGACACCCGGCTCTCCCCCGAGGGACGGCACGAGGCGCAGCGGCGCCTCGACCGCTTCGTCTCGCTGATGCGGCCCGGCCGGCAGATCCTCGCCTTCGACCCGACCGGTACGGGGCGGACGGCCGAGGTCCTCGGAGACCTGGCGGGGGCCCGGCACGTCTCGGTGATCGTGCCCGGCGTCGACACCAACCTCCTCACCTTCCAGAAGACCCACGGCCGGTACGCGGCTCCCGCCGGCATGGCCGAGTCCCTCTACCGTGCCGAGCGGCAGGCCTCCCCCGGCGCCAGGGTCGCCGTCATCGCCTGGGCCGACTACACGGCGCCCGCCGGGGTCGGCGTCGACGCCATGACCGGCCGCCTCGCCGAGGGAGGCGCCGCGCGGCTCGTCCGGCTGACCGAGGCACTGCCCGGCGACGCGCGCGTGGCGCTGTTCTGCCACAGCTACGGCTCCGTGCTCTGCGGGGTCGCCGCGCCCCGGCTGCCCGCCCGGGTGACGGACCTGGCCGTGGCCGGAAGCCCCGGGATGCGGGTGGAGCGGGCGACGGAACTCCGGACCCCCGCGCGCGTGTGGGCGATGCGGGACGCCGACGACTGGATCGCGGGCGTGCCGCACCTGGAGGTGGGCGGGGTCGGGCACGGAGCCGATCCGGTGGCCCCGGAGTTCGGCGCCCGGCTGCTCTCGGCACGGGGCGCCATCGGCCACAGTGGCTATTTCGAGCCGGGTACCGAGAGCCTCGGCAACTTCGCCGCGATAGGCGTCGGCTCGTACGGGGAGCTGGTCTGCGCACGTGCCGACAGCGCTTGCCACGGGGGAATATCCGGTACGGAAGGGCGCTGACGCGCGTAGATCACGTAATTTCGGGACCTTTCACGGGGGCGACGCGCGGGCACGCGCCGCTTACGATGAGGCGTATGGGTGATGTGCTGGCCGGAATTCATGCCACCTGGGAGTTCGAGAGTGACGCCCTCGTCATCCGCTTCGACCGGGGGAACCGTGCGCCAAGGCTCTTCGGCGTGCTGCGCGAACGACGTGTACCGCACGAGGCGCTGGCGTCCGTGACGCTCTCGCCCGGCAAGCGGGGCACCGTCGTGCTGCACGCCGTGCCGAGACCGGGCGCCGATCCGCTGATGGAGGCGGCCGCGGGGCAGCTCTCGGAGAACTGCGACCCGTACCGCCTGGTGCTGCCCGCGGACCGGGAGACGCTCGCCGAGTACTACCGGGACGAGCTGCGGGCCGTACTCGGGCCCGGGACGGCGGGGGCGGTGCACTCCGACGATCCCTCGGACGGGGGCGACGTGACGCCCGCGGACCGTTTCCTCGTGGCGCCGCCGCAGGGCCCGCAGTCCTTCAAGGCGTACGACGGGAAGGCGAACTTCGACGGGCAGTCGGAGGTCTCGTTCCGCTGGTCCTGGACGGGAGCGTCCTCCGAGAAGTGGAAGGCGGGCGACCAGTTCTTCCACGTACGGGATCTCTGCGGGGTCGAGTGGCGCTCGCCGGAGGTCCTGGACGGGCATCTGCGGCTGGTTCCCCGGGGTGGCGAACTCCGCTCGCCCCAGCCGGACCGTGACCCCGCCTCGGTCGTGTTCGGCCTCGGATACGGGCCGGTGCACCTGTCCCTCCCCTTCGCGGCGGCGGTCCTGGCGGCGATCAGGACCTCGGACCGCGTCCCGGCCCGTACGGCCGCCGCTCCCGGGGCCGTAGCTGAAAGGATTCGGCACCTGGGTGAACTGCACCAGGCGGGACTGGTGACGGACGAGGAGTTCTCGGCGAAGAAGGCGGAACTCCTCGCGGAGCTGTAGCCCGAGCCGGAGCCGGAGACCCGACGTCATACCCCGGTATCAGGACAGAGCCCGGTCCCCGGTATGACGTCGGGGGCCGGGCCCGCTGCCTACCCTGAGCTGGTCATGGCTACCGAACCGCGGCACGAGCCGCCCACCCCCACCCTGCGGCAGCTCAGCACCCGGACACGCGAGATGTTCCAGGGGCTCGGGACCGCGCTCACCACGCCCACCACCCCGGGGGCGCCCCTCCTCGCCGACGCCGCCTCACGGTGGGTGCGCCTGCTGCCGTACGCCGTCGCCCTCGCGTTCGTCGCCTCCCTGCTCCCCACCACGGTCCACCTCCTCGCCGGGGACTACGGCGTCAACGGCGCGCTCGCCGGGGCCATCGGCACCGCCCAGACCGCCCCGCTGCTGCTCGCCGTCGCACGTCCGCTCCAGGCCTGGTGGATCATCTTCGCCGCCGATGTGCTCGGCGCGGTCGTGCTGCTCGCCGCCGACGGACCGCGCGCCGAACTCTGGCCCTGGACCCCGCCGATCGTCGTCGGCTACTGCGCGCTGATGATCGCGCTCGGCCTGCGCGAGTCCCGCCGGGCGCTGTTCGGGGTGTGGCTGGCGACCGGTGTCGCCGGGTACGCCCTGGAGATCTTCCGGCCCGCCGGGTACACCAGCGTCCACACCCTGCTCGTCGTCCTCAGCGGGGTGCTGCTCCTCCTCACCGCGGCGGTACGCGCGCGTGGCGACGCCCAGCGGCGCCTCGTCGAGCAGGAGACCATCAGCGAGGCCGAGCGGGCCCGCCGCACGCTCCTGGAGGAGCGGGCCAGGATCGCGCGCGAGCTGCACGACGTGGTGGCCCACCACATGTCGGTGATCACCGTGCAGGCCGACTCGGCCCCGTACCGCATCCCGGACCTCCCGGACGCGGCGCGCGAGGAGTTCACCTCGATCGCGTCGAGCGCGCGCGAGTCGCTCGCCGAGATGCGACGGCTGCTGTCCGTGCTGCGCAGTGACGGCAGCGAGGGCGAGCGGGCCCCGCAGCCCGGCCTCGACCGGGTCCAGCAGCTCGTCGAGGCGACCGTACGGGCCGGGGTGCCGGCCGAGCTGCGGCTCGCCGCCGACCTCGGCGACGTACCGCAGGCGGTGGACCTGTCCGCGTACCGCATCGTGCAGGAGGCCCTCGCGAACATCGTCCGGCACGCACCGGGGGCCTCGACCCGGGTCTCGATCCGGGCGGACGGCGGATCGCTGACGGTCCTCGTCGTCAACGGGCCCTCGACGGAAGCGGATTCCGCGGTGGAACGCGGCGCCTCCGGCACCGGGCACGGGCTCGTCGGCATGCGGGAACGCGTACGGTTGACGGGCGGCTCGCTCGACACCGGGCCGCTGCCGGACGGCGGCTTCCGGGTCGCCGCGCGGCTGCCGCTGACCCCGGACCCGGCCCCCGCCGTGGCGGCGCCCCCGGCCCGGAACCCGGCGCCGGCC
>NZ_LIPQ01000569.1 GCF_001418135.1 Streptomyces aureus | reverse complement strand
CCGCCCGGGGGAGCGGCCGGAGAGCGGGGGGAAGCGGAGGTCGTAGTCACGGCATCGACGATCCGCCGCCCCTCAGCCTGGTACCAGAGTGTCTTTATCCTGGTAGAAGCAGTACCTGGCACGGGTCTCAGGGGCCCGGCACCCTGGGAGCGTGACGACCATGACGACGGCCGAACCCGGTACGCGGCGACACGAGCTCGCCGCCTTCCTGCGCAGCCGGCGCGAGCGCATCACCCCCGAGCAGGTCGGCCTGCCCCGGGGGCGCCGCCGCCGCACTCCCGGCCTGCGCCGCGAGGAGGTCGCCCACCTCTCCGCCGTCGGCGTCACCTGGTACACCTGGCTGGAGCAGGCCCGCGACATCCAGGTCTCGCCGCAGGTCCTGGACGCCCTCGCCGGAGCCCTGCTGCTCGACCCGACCGAACGCAGCCACCTCTTCGCCCTCGCCGCCCAGAGCGACCCCCACCCCGAGACGGCCTGCCCGGCCGTCACCCCCGCGCTGCGCGAGCTGCTCCACCAGCTGGAGCCCGTGCCCGCCTGCGTACAGAACAGCCGCTACGACTTCCTCGCCTACAACCGCACCTTCGGGCGGCTCTACTGCGACCTGGACGCGCTGCCCCGCGAGGACCGCAACACCCTCTGGCTCGCCTTCACCAACGAGGACTTCCGCGCGGCTTTCGGCGACCTCCCGGAGGTCCTGCGCGCGATGGTCGGCAAGCTCCGCGCCTCCATGGCCGAGCACCTGGCCGAACCCGCCTGGAAGGCGCTGGTCCAGCGGCTCCAGGAGGCCTCCCCGGAGTTCCGCGAGCTCTGGGAACGGCGCGACGTCGCCGACCTCGCCGGCCGCGCCAAGGTCATCCGGAACGCGCAGGTGGGCGTGCTGCACCTGGAACACACCAATCTCTGGCTCGGGCCGGCCGCCGGACCGCGTCTCGGCACGTACGTACCCCTCGACGAGGAGTCCCGGGCGCGGCTCGAACGGCTCCTGGAGCTGGTCGTACGCGAGGACGACCGGGCCACCCGGGAAGCCCAGGCGCCTCGGGCCGCCCGCGAGGCCAGGGCCGCCGGTGACGTACAGCCGGCCCGAGAGGCGCAGGCCCTCACGGCCGCCTGAGCGGCAGGTCCGCCTCGTCCGCCGCCTGCGGCCCGTCGTCCGTCTCCAGGCACCGTGCCGTCCGCTCCGCCGTGCGGCGGGCCCACTTTCCGCTGGTCAGCGCGCCGACCGCGAGGACGGCGAGGCCGCAGGCCGTCACCACCCAGTAGCCCGGCCGTGCCGCCGTCACGAAGTCGTCCGGGGACGTCCCGGCGCCCACCCCCGTCGCGAGCACCGTCCCGACGACCGCCACCCCGAGCGTCTGTCCCACCTGGCGGCTCGTCGAGGCCACCGCCGCCGCCACCCCGGCCTGGGCGCGGGGCATCCCCGAGACGGCCGTGTTGGTGATCGGCGCGTTCACCAGGCCGAATCCGATGCCGAAGGCCACGTACCCGGTGAAGAGCAGCGGATCGTGGGTCTCCGCCTCGAAGGCCGCGAAGAGCAGCGCCCCCGTCGCCATCGCCGTGCCCGCGAGCAGCAGCGGGAGACGGGGTCCACGCGCGCCCGTGAGCCGCCCCGACAGCGGGGCGAAGACGAAGGTCATGCCCGCCATCGGCAGCACGTACAGGCCGGCGTCCAGCGGGGAGAGTCCGCGTACCTCCTGGAGGTACAGGGTGTTCAGGAACAGGAAGCCGGCGAAGCCCGAGAAGGCGCAGATCGCGACGACGGTGGCGCCGCTGAACGGCGCGCTGCGGAAGAACCGCAGGTCGATCAGGGGTTCGCGGCGCCTCGGCTCGTACACGAGGACCCCGCCGAGCGCCACGGCCGCGATGCCGGCGAAGAGCGGGTCGGTCTCGATGATCGCGTACGTGAGGGAGCCCAGGAGCGTCGCCACCAGGAGCTGTCCGACCGGGTCCGGGCGGCGGGGCCGGGGCGCGCGGGACTCGGGGACGTACCGGAGGGTGAGGAGCAGGGCGACGAGGGCGACCGGCAGGTTGACCCAGAAGATCGCCCGCCAGCCGACCGACTCGACGAGCACACCGCCCACCAGTGGCCCCAGGGCCAGGGAGATGCCGACGACCGCGCCCCAGACGCCGATGGCACGCGCGCGTGCGGCGGGTTCGGTGAAGGTGTTGGTGATGATCGACATGGCGACCGGGTTGAGCATCGAGCCGCCCACCGCCTGCACCGCCCGGAAGGCGATCAGCGCCTCCAGGTTCGGGGCGAGGGAGCAGAGCAGCGAGCCGAGCGCGAAGACGACGAGGCCGGTCACGAAGACCTTGCGGCGGCCGATCCGGTCGGCGGTGGAGCCGGCCAGCATCAGCAGCGAGGCCAGGACCAGGGTGTACGCGTCGATGACCCACTGCAGTCCGGAGACGGAGGCGTCGAGGTCGCGCCGCAGGGAGGGCAGGGCGACATTGAGCGCGGTGTTGTCCAGGCTGACGATCAGCAGGCTCGTGCAGCAGATCGCCAGGACGACGAGCTGCCGGCGCCGGGGGAGCTGCGAGCGTGTGAGCTCTGGCATGTTCGGATAGTACGGCTAACTAATGACTGGCGCAGTGCGCGACAATGGGCCAATGACCGCGTTCTCCCCTCTTGCCATCGGGCCGCACATCGTGCAGCCGCCGGTGGTGCTCGCCCCGATGGCCGGCATCACCAACGCCCCCTTCCGTACCCTCTGCCGCGAGTTCAGCGGCGGCAAGGGGCTGTTCGTGAGCGAGATGATCACGACGCGCGCGTTGGTCGAGCGCAACGAGAAGACGATGCAGCTCATCCGCTTCGACGCGACCGAGCAGCCGCGCTCGATCCAGCTGTACGGGGTGGATCCGGTGACGGTCGGCAAGGCCGTGCGGATGATCGTCGACGAGGACCTCGCCGACCACATCGACCTGAACTTCGGCTGCCCGGTCCCCAAGGTGACCCGGAAGGGCGGCGGCTCGGCCCTGCCCTACAAGCGGCCGCTGCTGCGCGCGATCCTCAACGAGGCCGTGACCAACGCGGGTGACCTGCCGGTCACGATGAAGATGCGCAAGGGCATCGACGACGACCACATCACCTATCTGGACGCGGGCCGGATCGCGGTCGAGGAGGGTGTCACGGCGATCGCCCTGCACGGGCGGACGGCGGCGCAGCACTACGGCGGCACGGCGGACTGGGACGCGATCGCGCGTCTCAAGGAGCACGTGCCGGAGATCCCGGTCCTCGGCAACGGCGACATCTGGTCCGCCGACGACGCTCTGCGGATGATGCGGGAGACGGGCTGCGACGGCGTGGTCGTCGGCCGTGGCTGCCTGGGGCGGCCGTGGCTCTTCGCGGACCTGGTGGCCGGCTTCGAGGGCACCGGGGCCTACGCGGCGCCGGGGCTGCGGGTGGTCGCGGACGCGATGGTCCGGCACGCGCGGCTGCTCGGGGAGTGGATCGGCGACGAGGCACGCGGTGTCATCGACTTCCGCAAGCACGTGGCCTGGTACCTGAAGGGCTTCTCGGTGGGCTCCGAGATGCGCAAGAAGCTGGCGATCACCTCGTCCCTCGACGAACTGAGCGCTCAGTTGAGCGAGCTGGACCTTGATCAGCCGTGGCCGGTGGGTGCCGACGGTCCTCGGGGTCGTACGTCCGGAAACAACCGAGTTGTCCTGCCGGACGGCTGGTTGAAGGACCCGTACGACTGCTCGGGCGTGAGTGAGGATGCCGAGCTGGACACGTCCGGGGGCTGAGATCCGGCCTTGATTCGGCCTTTCCGGGGGAGTGATCCTCGCCACCCTTGAGGGGGGTGGTGCTCAGATGAGCAGGTTACAAACGGCTGCACCGCATGAAGGGTGGCACGGGGTGCCACCCTTTTTGCATTCAAGACTTGAACGCAAGTGCTCGGATGTGCGCTCACGTGAGCGACTTCTCTCTGGTTTGGGTCATGACGTCTTCGGGGCCTGAAAGCGGAAGCTACTTCTCGGTTACTTTCGAAGTGCTGGCGGACGGGTGGTTAAGGCCACGTGACCGCTAGGCGTACCTCCCCAGAAGCCTTCGATCTGGGTATGTTCCTCGCCGTCAGGGCAGCCAACCGAGTCATCGAGGAGTCGGGACCCGTGTCGGAAAACAATGATCAGAAGTTCGTGTACGACTTCACCGAGGGCAACAGGGACCTGAAGGACCTGCTCGGTGGCAAGGGCGCGAACCTGGCCGAGATGACCAACCTCGGTCTGCCGGTCCCTCCCGGGTTCACGATCACCACCGAGGCGTGCAAGGTCTACCTCGAGAGTGGCTCGGAGCCGGTCGAGCTCCGCGACGAGGTGAGCGCCCACCTCGACGCCCTTGAGCAGCAGATGGGCAAGAAGCTCGGCCAGGCCGACGACCCGCTGCTCGTCTCCGTGCGCTCCGGGGCGAAGTTCTCCATGCCGGGCATGATGGACACCGTCCTCAACATCGGCCTCTCCGACGCGTCCGTCGTCGGTCTCGCCGGCCAGGCCGACAACGAGCGCTTCGCGTGGGACTCGTACCGCCGGCTCATCCAGATGTTCGGCAAGACCGTCCTCGGCGTCGAGGGCGAGCTCTTCGAGGACGCGCTGGACGAGGCGAAGACCGCGAAGAAGGTCGCCAGCGACACCGACCTCGACGCCGCCGACCTGAAGAAGGTCGTCGAGCACTTCAAGAAGATCGTGAAGGCCGAGACCGGCCGCGACTTCCCCCAGGACCCGCGTGAGCAGATGGACCTCGCGATCGAGGCCGTCTTCAACTCCTGGAACACCGACCGCGCGAAGCTGTACCGCCGCCAGGAGCGCATCCCGGGCGACCTCGGCACCGCCGTCAACGTCTGCTCGATGGTCTTCGGCAACCTCGGCCCGGACTCGGGCACCGGTGTCGCCTTCACCCGCGACCCCGCCTCCGGCCACGCCGGCGTCTACGGCGACTACCTGCAGAACGCGCAGGGCGAGGACGTCGTCGCCGGTATCCGCAACACCGTGCCGCTGGCCGACCTCGAGTCGATCGACAAGACGTCGTACGACCAGCTCATGCACATCATGAACACGCTGGAGACCCACTACAAGGATCTCTGCGACATCGAGTTCACCATCGAGCGCGGCCAGCTCTGGATGCTCCAGACCCGGGTCGGCAAGCGCACCGCCGGTGCCGCCTTCCGCATCGCCACGCAGCTCGTGGACCAGGGCCTGATCGACGAGGCCGAGGCGCTCCAGCGCGTCACCGGCGCGCAGCTCGCCCAGCTGATGTTCCCCAAGTTCGACGAGGGCGCGAAGGTCGACCAGATCGGGCGCGGCATCGCCGCCTCCCCGGGCGCGGCCGTCGGCAAGGCCGTCTTCGACTCGTACACCGCCGTCAAGTGGTCCCGCTCGGGCGAGAAGGTCATCCTGATCCGCCGCGAGACCAACCCGGACGACCTGGACGGCATGATCGCCGCCGAGGGCATCCTCACCTCCCGCGGCGGCAAGACCTCGCACGCCGCCGTCGTCGCCCGCGGCATGGGCAAGACCTGTGTCTGCGGTGCCGAGGAGCTGGAGGTCGACACCAAGCGCCGCCGGATGACCACGGCCGACGGCCAGGTCGTCGAGGAGGGCGACGTCGTCTCCATCGACGGCTCCACCGGCAAGGTGTACCTCGGTGAGGTACCCGTCGTACCGTCCCCGGTCGTCGAGTACTTCGAGGGCCGCATGCACGCCGGCGCCGACGACGCCGACGAGCTCGTCGCCGCCGTGCACCGGATCATGGCCTACGCCGACCGCGTCCGCCGGCTGCGCGTCCGCGCCAACGCCGACAACGCCGAGGACGCCAACCGCGCCCGCCGCTTCGGCGCCCAGGGCATCGGCCTCTGCCGCACCGAGCACATGTTCCTCGGCGAGCGCCGCCAGTTCGTCGAGCGGCTGATCCTGGCCGACACCGACGTCGAGCGCGACGACGCCCTGGAAGCCCTCCTGCCGCTGCAGAAGACCGACTTCGTCGAGCTCTTCGAGGCCATGGACGGGCTGCCCGTCACGGTCCGGCTGCTCGACCCGCCGCTGCACGAGTTCCTGCCCGACATCACCGAGCTGTCGGTGCGCGTCGCCCTCGCCGAGTCCCGCAAGGAGCCGCACGAGAACGACCTGCGTCTCCTCCAGGCCGTGCACCGGCTGCACGAGCAGAACCCGATGCTGGGTCTGCGCGGTGTCCGCCTCGGCCTGGTCATCCCCGGCCTGTTCACCATGCAGGTCCGCGCGATCGCCGAGGCCGCGGCCCAGCGCATCGACGCCAAGGGCGACCCGCGCGTCGAGATCATGATCCCGCTCGTCGGCACCGTCCAGGAGCTGGAGATCGTCCGCGAGGAGGCCGAGCAGGTCATCGCCGAGGTCCAGGCCCGCACCGGTGTCGAGCTCAAGCTCGCGCTCGGCACCATGATCGAGCTGCCGCGCGCCGCCGTGACCGCCGGTCAGATCGCCGAGGCCGCGGAGTTCTTCTCCTTCGGCACCAACGACCTGACGCAGACGGTCTGGGGCTTCTCCCGCGACGACGTGGAGGCCTCGTTCTTCACCGCGTACCTGGAGAAGGGCATCTTCGGCGTCAGCCCCTTCGAGACCATCGACAAGGACGGTGTCGGCGCGCTGGTGCGCAGCGCCGTCCAGGCCGGCCGCGCCACCCGCCCCGACATCAAGCTCGGTGTCTGCGGCGAGCACGGCGGCGACCCGGAGTCGGTGCACTTCTTCCACGAGGTCGGTCTGGACTACGTCTCCTGCTCGCCCTTCCGGATCCCGGTGGCGCGTCTGGAGGCCGGCCGCGCGGCGGCCGAGTCGAAGGGCAGCGACAGCCGCTGAGTCCTGCTGAACGGGGGTTCAGGAGCGGCGGTCGGGCCCTCCTGAACCCCCGTTCAGCAGCGAGAATCACCGAACCACTCCGGTACGACCGGGGGCGCCGCCGGTCACCTCACCACCCTCACCGGCGGGCGGCGGCCCCGGAATCACGGCGACGGGACGGACACCTTTGTGCGGAGGTGTCCGTCCCGTCGTTTGTTTGTTGAGCGGATGTGAGTAGTTGTTCAATTGCGCCTGATTGAATTATTGGCCATTGAACTTCCTCGTTCCTCCGCAAAGGATCCACCGCAAAGAATGGAGCGGGCGCGACCCCCGGATCCCCACCCGGAGGCCGCGCCCTTTACCGATGCCGGGCAGGTGAGCCGCAACCTCGCCGACCGCCGCCGGACGGGCAAAGCCCCCCACGGTCTTCACCACGTCACCTCGGTCCTGAAGGTTTCCTGCCCGACCCGTACAGCTTTTCGGTTCCGCCCCCATTGCCGCGATGCTTTTCAACTGTGGCTGAAACACCCTGGTAACGTGCAGTGATGCTGTGCATACTCGTCGTCGGGGGTGGTTGCGAGTGCACAGGTGGGGACGTCATGCTGCGGATTCATTTCACCGGAAACGACCTGGCGGGGGTGCGGACCGCCGCCCGGCCCGATGTTCTGTGGGAAACGATTCTCAGTTTTCACCGTTTAAGGGACCGGCGCGGCCACGTCGTCTTCGGAGAATGGCGCTCCGAAACCCGGATGCGGCTCGGTGGTGAGACCCGGCTCCTCGCCGCGCTGGTTCCGAGCCGCGGCTATTTTCCCGACTTCCTGACGCCCGCCGAGGGCGTGCACGGGCTCGACGAGGGCCTGGAGGCGATCCGAGCGACCGACTCCGGACGGCTCCGCGGCGAACTCTCGCTGCTCGCCGCGCACCGCTCCGGCGGACGGACCGTACCCCATTCGCTGCGCGCCCTCGCCGACGGCGGCGCGGAGCCCTTCGACCGGCTCGTGGGGGCGCTGCGGAGCTACCACCGGGCCGCCGTGGAGCCGTACTGGCCGCACATCAGGGCCCGTGTCGAGGCGGACCGGGCCCGGCGCGGCCGCGCGCTCCTGGACGGCGGCGCCGAGGAACTCCTCGCCTCGCTGCCGCCGATGCTGCGCTGGCGCGCGCCCGTCCTGGAGGCCGACTACCCGGTCGACCGGGACGTCCACCTCGACGGGCGGGGGCTGCTGCTCCAGCCCTCGTACTTCTGCCGGGGGACGCCCGTGGTGCTGCGCGATCCCGCGCTGCCGCCGGTCCTCGTCTACCCCGTCACCCACGGCGAGGCGCCGACGGTGCGCGCGCCGGGCGGCTCCTCGCTCGCCAAGCTGGTCGGCCAGACCCGCTCGGCGGTCCTGCACGCCATCGGCGACGGCGGTACGACGAGCGAACTCGCCCGGCGGGCCGGGGTGTCACTGGCCTCGGCGAGCCAGCACGCGGGCGTGCTGCGCGAGGCGGGGCTCATCGCGACCCTGCGGCACGGGAACGCGGTCCTGCACACGCTGACGCCGCTGGGCGCCGCCCTGCTCGGCGGCGCCCAACGGACGGTGGATCTGCGGTGCTACGCGCGGAACGGGACGGTCACCTCGTAGGGATCACGCGGTGGGCGGGCCCGTCAGCGCGTACGTCAGGCGCGGAACGGGCCCGTCACCTCGTACGTGATGCCGGCGGAGGAGCTGCCGCTCGTGCCGCGCTGGCTGGAGAAGTACAGCCGCTTGCCGTCGGGGGAGAAGGCGGGGCCGGTGATCTCCGAGGAGGACTGGCCGCTGATCCGCAGGAACGGGGCGACGACGTCGTCCGGGGTGATGACGCAGATCTCCATGTTGCCGCCGTCCTCGGCGATGAACAGGTCGCCGGAGGAGGAGCCCGTGACGTTGTCGACACCGGTGAGGGGCGCCGCGCCGCTCGGCACCAGCGAGTCGTCGTACGCCAGCTCGTAGGTGCTGGTGGCGAGGTTGAGCTGCCAGAGGCGGTTGTCGCCCTTGGTGGTGAACCAGACGGTGTCGTTGGCGTAGTGGCAGCCCTCGCCGCCGTTGAACTTCTTCGAGCCCGAGACCTGGCTGCGGGTCACGGTCGGGGAGCCGTCCGGGTCGGGCACGTTCTGCCAGGTGAAGGAGCCGGAGGTGGCGGTGCCCGCCACCATCACCTGGAGGGTGCCCGCGGAGAGGTCGCCCCAGGTGGTGGGGACGAAGCGGTAGAAGCAGCCGCTCGTCTCGTCCTCGGTCAGGTAGACGACCCTGCGGACCGGGTCGGCCGCGGCGGCCTCGTGCTTGAACCGGCCCATGGCGGAGCGGCGGACGGCGGCGTTCACGCCGTACGGGTCGGCCTCGTAGACGTACCCGAGGCTGACCTCCTCACAGGAGAGCCAGGTGTTCCACGGGGTCTTGCCGCCCGCGCAGTTCTGACGGGTGTTGGACAGGATGCGGTACGCGCCGGTGACGGCGCCGGTCGAGCTGAAACGCACCGCGCTCGCGCCGCCGCTCGGGTTGATCTCCGAGTTGGACACGTAGATCCAGCCGGTGCCGTCGGCGAAGCAGGCGCCGCCGTCGGGGGCGCTGTGCCAGGTGTACGAGGTGCCGGGCACGGTCTGGCCCGACCGTGCGATGACCCGGCTGGTGAAACCGGCGGGCAGCAGGATGCCGTTGGCGTCCGCCGCGCCGAGGGCGCCGTAGGGGCCGGCGCCGGGCTGCGCGGGGGCCGCGTAGGCGGCGCCGTGCATCAAGGTGCCGCCGAAGGCGGCCGCCGACGTGCCGATGACCGCTCCGCGCAGAAAACTGCGTCGCTCCACGTCTCACTCCTGAGAAGGGTGGTGAACCGCCCCGTCAGTCCGGTCGGCGACGGGGTCGCGCGTTTCCGGAAACTAGGAGTACGGAATTGACTGTGCATCAACAAGCGGTGAAGGGGAAGCGGCGGGGCCCTGTCGGGTGTGCG
>NZ_LIPQ01000568.1 GCF_001418135.1 Streptomyces aureus | reverse complement strand
CCTCCGCCTCCGCCTCCGCCGAGCCCGACGCCTCCGCCCACCGTGCGCCCCCGGCCTCCGGCGCCCGGCCCCGTGGCACTGCCCCACTACCGCCGCGCCTCGCGCCCCCAGCCGAAGAACGGCACCTCCGTCGTCACCGCGACTCTCATGATCACCGCGCCCGCGGTGCTCGCGACGGCGATCCTGCGCGCCCGGTCCAAGTGACCCGCCGCCGCAACGACCCGACCCCTCCGCCCCTCTGAATCCCGCAAGAGGAACCCATGTCTGAATGGCTTGTTCTCGCCCTTGCGATGGCCGCCGCGTGCGCTGTCGTCCTCACGATCGTCGTCATCAACAACCGCCGGATCCCCGAGGACGACGATCCGAGCGAGACCCCGGACGTCATCGAGTACATGACGATGATGATCGGCGTGATCTACGCGATCGTCCTCGGTCTCGCCATCGCCGGTGTCTGGGAGGCCCGCGGCGCCGCCCAGGAGACCGTGCGGCAGGAGGCGCAGGCGATGCACGAGATCTCGGCACGCGCCGAGGTGTACCCGCAGGCGGTCCGTGAGCGCATCCGCGCCGATGTGGACGCGTACGTCGGCTATGTGGTCGACGACGAGTGGACGTACATGGCGGAGCACGGCGAGCTGAGCGAGGAGGGCACCGCGCTCCTGGAGAAGGTGCGGCGCAGCGTCACCGACTACCAGCCTGCCGACGACTTCGAGGGACAGGCGTACCAGCCGCTGGTCGACCAGGTGGCGGTGGCCGACGACGCCCGGGGAGCCCGCGGGCAGAACGCGGGGGCGACCATGCCGGGGGTGGTGTGGTTCGGCCTGATCATCGGCGCCCTGGTGACGGTCGGCCTGATCTTCACCCTGCAGATCCGCAGGACCGGGCGCGAACTGCTGCTCGCCGGACTCTTCAGCGCGCTGATCGCCTTTCTGCTGTTCCTCATCTGGGACTTCGACGCACCGTTCGGCCGGGGCATCTCGGCCACCGCCGCGCCGTTCACCGATCTGTTCCCGCAGCTCACACCGTGAGGCGACACGGCCGGTGGGCCACTCGGGGGACATCCGTGCCCCATTCGCACGTCTGGGATCGCGGCTGTGGTAGTGCGCTTCTAGCGTTTCGGACATCGAGGTGTACGCACGGTCTATCGCGGAAACCCCCTTTCCGCGGCTGCCCCTCGGGACCCGGAGGATTCACCATGCGCGCGATACGTGCCGCGACCACTGCCCTGCTGGGGGCGGCCGCCCTCGCCCTGGCCGCCCCCACCGCCGTCGCGGCGGACGGTGCTCCCGCACCGAACCCGCGAGCGGCACGGGCCAAGGCACCGGGCGATTTCGTCGTGTCGCCCTCGGTCGTCGCGCCGGGCGGCCGGGTGACGCTGAGCGCCCCCGGCTGCGCCAGTACGGCGACGGCCTCGGCCGGCATCTTCGACACCGTCACCATCGCACCGGGGTCGGCGGCCATCGCCACCGTGGACGCGGACGCCCGACGAGGTGCCGTGTACACGGTGTCGTTCAACTGCACCGGCGGGATCTCGGACACCGTGACCCTGACGATCAGTGGTGTTCCGACCGCCACCCCGACGATCAGCTCCACCATCCTCACTCCCCCGCGCGGGGTACAGGGCGGTCTGGGCGGTTCGGTGGGCGGCGTCGAGCCGCTGCAACTGGCCGCCGGAGGTGCACTCGTGCTCGCCGCGACCATCGGCGGCGTGTACGTGGTGCGGCGCCGGTCCGGCGCGACCCGTCGTCACTGAGCGGCCGTCGTGTCCGGTGCCGGGCGCCCGCGGACGCCCGTCGCCCCCGGGTCCCGGCAGGGACTCGGGGGCGACGGGGAGGGCGGGCCGACCGGGAGGTTCGACCGGTCAGACCCCCGCACCGGTCATACGGCGACGACGGATGATGAAGAGCCCGCCGCCGAGCGCGGCGGCGGCGACCAGGCTGCCGCCGACGGCCATCTCCGTGGAGGTGGGGGCCATCGAGCCGCCGAGGCCGCCCTGGGCGCCGCGGCCCGGGAGGACCCGGAACGGCTCCGTGACCACGTTGGAGCCGCCGTTGCACCTGACGGCCAGGTTGTAGTTGCCGGGAGTGGCGTTGTTGTAGACGCGGGCGACGGCGGTGGAGACGCCGTTGCCGCCCGAGAGGGTGGCGTCCGGGAAGGCGTTGGACGTGACCGTGCCGCCACGGTTGCAGCCCCTGGCGGTGATCGTGAGCGTCGACCCGGGGTGGACCTCGAAGGGGCTGACGGTGACGTTGGTCGGGGTGTTGTTCGAGCCACCGCTGACGACGTTGCCCGGACCGTAGGTGGCGGCGGCAAGGGGGGCCGCGAGGCCGACCGCCGCGATCGCGGTGGCGGTCACCGCCAGAGTGCGTGCAGCACGCATGGTTGAACCTCCAGTGGAAGACGCCCCAAAGCGGTGCTCCGGGAGTGTCGACGAGTACGCCTTCCATGACGAACCATCACAAGTCGGAGCGAGCTGCGCATTTCGGCACTGGTCCACCCCGGTGAGGCGACACGCCCGGAATCGGGTCCTCGAAGGAGGAAGAACCGCAGGTCACGGCTGATCGAGCTGCTTATCTGACGATTACTCGGATGGGTCAGCCCCGTGTCACCCACCTGTCGGTGCCCACCACCCGGGGCGCGCTCCCCCCCGCCCCGGGCACGCGCGGGGCGGGAGGGACGTCGGCGCACCCGCGTACCCGCGCTCCGCCATCCTTCCGGCGGCTGCCCCCACCCGTTCGCACCGTCCGGCGCGACGGCCCGTCAGGTCGCCTTTACCGTTCTGACGACGCCACGAAGGGAGAACCATGCCCCCGAAGGACTTCCGCGTCCTCCAGCGTAGGAGACGCCGCCCCTGGGGCGTACTGGCCCTCGCCATGCTGTCCGGGATCGCGATGATGCGCAACGGAGTGGACGTCGCGCTCGGGCCTCCGCAGCCCGCCGCGGCGGCCCGTCCGGTGGCGCGTCCCGTCGCGCCCCAGGACGCGGCGACCGAGGGTCTGGAACCGCTGCCGTTCGCCCCCGCCTCCCGGATCAAGATCCCGGCGATCCAGGTCGCGGCCCCGATCATGGACGTGGGCCTGGACCCGGACGGCTGGGTGGCGGCCCCGCCGCCCCAGGACGCCAACCTCGCCGGCTGGTACCAGAACGGCATCTCCCCCGGCCAGCGCGGCACCGCGGTGGTCGTCGGCCATGTCGACAACGCGCAGGGCCCCGCGGTCTTCTACGGCCTGGGCTCCCTGGAGAAGGGCCAGCACATCGAGGTCGAGCGGTACGACGGCCGGATCGCGGTCTTCGAGATCTACGGCCTTGAGGTGTACTCGAAGGACAACTTCCCGGGCGTGCAGGTGTACGCCGACACCGGTATGCCCGAGCTGCGGGTCATCACCTGTGGCGGCGGCTACACGCGCGCGCGTGGCTACGACGGGAACGTCGTCGTGTACGCGCGGATGGTCGGCTCCCGCTAGCGGGGGCGGCTCCCTCCGGAGGGGTCGGCTCCCTCCGGAGGGACACGGTGAAGGCCCCGGCACCTGGTGGTGCCGGGGCCCTTTCCCGTGGCGGAGCGGGTGTCGCGGCCGTACCCGAACGTCCGCCCCGCCCGTACCGCCGTGCCCGGGCGGTCAGCGCCGGGGAACGGTGATGTGGTAGCCCGCGTCGAGGAGTTCGGGCAGATAGCGGCGGAGCGCGGTCACGCTCTGGGCACGGTCGCCGCCGGCGTCGTGGGAGAGGACGACGGCGCCGGGCGCGGCGCCGTCGAGGACGCGGCGGACGATGGTGTCGGCGCCGGGCTCCTTCCAGTCCAGGGTGTCGACGGTCCAGGCGAGCGGCTCCATGCCGAGCTCGGCCCCGATCTCGAAGGAGTGCCGGTTCCAGGCCCCGTAGGGCGCGCGGTACCAGAGCGGGGCCGTCCCCAAAGTCCGTTCGACGACCTCGCTGGTGGAGCCGAGCTCGTCGCGGATGCGGGAGGGCCGCAGTTTGGGAATGAGGGGATGCGACCAGGAGTGGTTGCCGATGACGTGCCCGTCCGCGGCCATCTCCCGCAGCAGGTCCGGGTTCTCGACCGCCATCTCGCCGCAGACGAAGAACATGGCGCGGCAGTCGTGGCGGCGCAGGGTCTCCAGGATGCCCGGGGTGTAGCGCGGGTCCGGGCCGTCGTCGAAGCTGAGCACCATCGAGCGGCCGACCCCGGACATGCTGAGGAAGGGCCGCTGCCGGACCGGTGGCACCGCCCGCCGGAACGCCGGGGGCGCGTACGCGGTCATCGGCTGGAGGCGGTACGAGGTGGGGCGCAGCCGGGCGGCCTGCGCCTGCGGGCCGGCGGCGGGTCCCGCTCCCCGGCGGGGCGGGGCCGGGGGCGCGGCGGTCCCGCCGGCCCGTTCGGGCGCCGCGAGCCGGTCCGCCGCGATGACTCCGACGGTGGCGGTGGCCCCGAGGGCTGCGGCGAGCCGCAGCACCGCGCGGCGACCACTGGGCATCTGATCCTTTTTCATGACCAATGGTTCATACGGATGAGGGCAGGCGCGGCTCATCGACACCGGCCGCCCCGTCGAAAGCACCCGATGAGCCGATAGCCTCGAAGGGTGAGCGAACAGCAGCCCGGTCGGTTCGAACGCGGTACCGACGGTCCGAAAGTGATCATGGCGGGAGTCGACGGCTCCGACTCCTCGCTGCGCGCGGCGGCGTACGCGGCGGGGCTCGCGCGGCGGCAGAACGCCCTGCTCGCGCTCGTCTACGTGCAGCCGGTGATCACGGCGGGGGCCGCCATGGGCGTGCCGATGGCGGGGACCACCGAGGAGATCGCCCAGGACCTGGTCGCGGAGATCCGTGCGTCGGCGGAACGCGTGAAGGACCTCTGGCGGATGCGGTGGGAGTTCCACACCTTCCGGGGCGACGCCTACGCGGGTCTTGTCCAGGCGGCGGAGGAGCTGACCGCGGACGCCGTGGTGGTGGGCGCCTCCGAGTCGGCCGGCCACCGGTTCGTGGGCTCGGTGGCCGTCCGGCTCGTCAAGGCGGGCCGCTGGCCGGTCACCGTCGTACCGTGACCGGCCGGCCGNNNCGGCCGCCGCGTGCCCGGGCCGCACGCCGTGAGCCGCCGGCCATGTGCGGGGCCGGGACCGGCCCGTGCGGTCGGTGGCGGGCTACCTGCCCATCACCAGGCCGTCCTCGGCCGCGCCGCGGCTGAGCACCACCCGCCGGACGATGTCCCGGATCTCGGTGTGGCGCGGGTCCGAGCCGTCGGCGGCTCCGAGGTTGACCACCCGGCCGCGCCCGGTGTCGAACCACTGGGGGACGAACTCGGCCTTGGTGACCTCCCAGCGCCCGCCGGGGGTCCTGGGCGGGCCGAAGGTGAAGCGGCCGATGCTGCCCTGGTTGCCGCGGGGGTCGTGGGCACCCTCGTGGTTGATCATGTCTCCGGCGATCTGGTCACCCATCCCGTAGATGATCCAGGTGCCGTTGACCTTCTCGTACGCCTGCGGGACGTGGGCGTGCGTTCCGATGATCAGGTCGATGTCGGGGCGGCCGCCGCTCTGTGAGGCGGTGAGCGCCCGGCCGAGCGTGAGCTGCCGCTCGTCGGGTTCGGTCTGCCACTCGCTGCCCCAGTGGACGCTGACCACGACCACGTCGGCGCCGGCCGCGCGGGCGGCGCGGGCGTCGGCGATCACCTTCTGCTCGTCGAGCGTCCGCACGGCCCACGGCTGCCCCTCGGGCATCGGATAGCCGTTGGTGTCGTACGTGTAGGCCAGCTGGGCCACGGTGGCGCCGCCCGCCTTGAGCAGCGTGGGCTTCGCCGCCTCCTCGGCCGTACGCGCCGAGCCGGCATGGCGGACACCGGCCCGGTCCAGGGCGTCGAGGGTGCGGCCGAGGCCCGCCGCCCCGTCGTCGAGGGTGTGGTTGGAGGCGGTGGAGCAGGAGTCGTAACCGGTGGCCTTGAGCGCGGCGGCGACCTCGGGCGGCGACTTGAAGGCGGGGTAGCCGGTGTAGGGCCCGCCGTCCTCCCCGTACACGGTCTCCATGTGGCAGATGGCCAGGTCGGCGCGGGAGACGACGGACTTCACCCCGGAGAGCATCGGTGTGAAGTCGTAGCCGCCCCCGCCCGCGTCCTGGGCCGCGCGGCGGATGATCGAGTCGTGCGGGAGGACGTCTCCGGAGGCCACGAGGGTGAACCCGGCGGGCGCGGACGCCCCGCCGGGCGCGGCGGACGGGGCGGCGGGACGTGCGGATCCCGGTCGCCCGCTCGTGACCTCGGGGCTGGGAGCTCCCCCGGCCGGGCCGCTCCCGCCGGTGCAGCCGGTCGCCGCGAGCAGGACGGCGGCGAGCGCCACCACGCCCGCGGGTCTGGTGCGTGAGGTCATGTCGGCACTCCGCCCGATTCGTGGGATGAACATCTGTTCATACGAATTGATCTCGCGAGAAAGCCGCAGTCAAGGGTCAAGGCCGCAGAACGCCAGGAACCCCGCTGAAACGGACGCAGCGACTCCGGTCGACCGCCTCGTGACCGCTCGCCGTACCATTCGCCGCTCGGTGCGACCGTTCGTCGCAGACCGTTGTCCGTTCCCTGTCCCTCGCCGTCCGAATGGGTTCCGATACGCCCCGACGACGAGCCGCAGGAGAGGCGGGAAGCATGACAACGGCGACCACCGACGAACGGACCCTCGAGGAGCTGCAGCGGGACCACGGCCCCGCACTCCTCTCCTTCCTGCTCGGCCTCACCTACGGGGACCGCCAGCGGGCCGAGGACCTCGCCCAGGAGACCCTGGTACGGGCCTGGCTCCACCCCGAGGCCTTCGACGGCCCCTACGACTCGATGCGACCCTGGCTCTTCACCGTGGCCCGCCGCCTCGCCATCGACGCCCGGCGCTCACGCCTCGCCAGGCCCGCCGAGATCGGGGACGGAGTCCTCGCGGTGACCCCCGACCCCGACGACGCCACCGCCTCGGCCGAGGCCGCGCTCGACGTACGGGCGGCCGTCCGCGAACTGAGCCCCGAACACCGGGCGGTCCTGGTCCGGATCTACTTCCACGGCCTGACCGTCAACGAGGCGGCCGTCGACCTCGGGATCCCGGCCGGCACCGTCAAGTCCCGCTCCCACTACGCGCTGCGGCAGCTGGGCCGGTCGCTGCCCGGTTACCGGCCGCGCCGCGCGGCCGTTGCCCGGCCCCGCGTCACGGCCCCACAATGACGCCGTGACGCTGACACTCGCCGCTGCCGAAAAGATCCTCGCCGACAACTTCGCGCCCTGGGTGCTCGATCTCGGGCTCACCGTCGAATCGGTCGACGGCCAGGAGGCCGTGCTCCGGCTCCCGTGGTCGGACCGGCTCGCCCGGGAGGGCGGGGGCCTGTCCGGGCAGGCCCTGATGGCCGCCGCCGACACGGCGACGGTGGTCGCGGTCGCCGCGGCCCGGGGCGGCTTCGTGCCCATGACCACCGTCCAGCAGTCGATCAGCTTCCAGCGGGCGGTCGTCGGCGCCGACGTCCTGGTGCGGGCCCGGCTCACCAAGGCGGGAAAGCGCATGGCCTTCGCCGACATCACCATGACCGCCGAGGGCACGGAGGAGACCGCGGCCCACGCGACCGCCGTGTACGCCCTCCTCGGCTGAGCCGCCACTCCCCGGCCGCCACCCCGGCGGCCGGCGGAGCAGGTGCGCCACCGCTGCCGCCGGTGTGGGCGCAGGCGCCGCCGGAGACACCTCTTCCGCCCCGTACGCCTCCCGGGACACCAGCAATCCCACCGGCACCGATCCGGCCGGGAAACGTATCCGAAACCACACGGGCGAGTTGAGCAAAGCGGGACACACGGGCGCCCTCCACGGAGGAAGCTCTCCCCGGGTCCCACACGTCCGGGTCCCCGATGTCCGGGAGAAGGTGGGAGCGTTGCGCCCCGAGAGCACGAACGGCGCCGGCGGCACGAGTGGCGGCGAACTCGCCGTCCCGATGGCCTGGCTGTGCGCCGAGTACCTGGCCGACGAGGTGTTGCGGGCCGCCGCCCTCGTGGCACCCGGCTCACTGGAGTACCGGGCGGGCCTCCAGGCGCTCGCCCTCACCGTCCACCTCTCGGAGGCGCCGGACGGACCCGTGGGCGGCCGGTCCGCGGGCCGCGTCGACGAGTGGCTGCGGCACACGGCGTACGACCGGCCCTGGCCGCCCTGGGTCGAGGAGCGGCTCGCGGGGCGCCGCGCGGCCGGCGGCGACGGCCCCGACCTCGCGCTCGCGGAGACCGCGTGGCGCGGTCTGCGCGACACCTGGGTCCGCGCCGCCGACCTCGACGGCCGGACGGACGACGAGTCCGGCCGCACGGTCGACGAGGAGGAGCAGATCTGGCTGCCCGCCTGGAAGCTGGGCCTGCCGCTCGCCCACCTCTCGCTGCACCTGCGCTGACCCGGCCCCCTGTCCGGCCCGTATGCGGTCCGTACCCGGCCCGTACCCGCTCACGGTGACGAACGGTGCACACCCGGGCGGTACTTGGGGATGCGTACCGTCACCTTCATCCCCGCGCCGACCCCCGTCTCGATGACGAGGCCGTACTCCGCCCCGTACACCTGGCGCAGCCGCTCGTCCACGTTGGAGAGGCCGATGCCGGAGCCGGCGGGGTGCTCTCCGCGCAGGACCGCGCGCAGCAGCTCCGGGTCCATGCCGATGCCGTCGTCCTCGACGGTCACCACGGCCTCCGCGCCCGCGTCGCGGGCGGCGATCGTGACCCGGCAGCCCCGCTCCCGGTCCTCCAGGCCGTGCTTCACGGCGTTCTCCACGAGGGGCTGGAGGCACAGGAAGGGCAGGGTGACCGGCAGCACCTCGGGGGCGATCTGCAGCGTCACCTTCAGCCGGTCCCCGAAGCGCGCCCCGGCGAGCGCCAAGTACTGCTCGATGGAGCGCAGTTCGTCGGCGAGCTGGGCGAACTCGCCGTGCTTGCGGAAGGAGTATCGGGTGAAGTCGGCGAATTCGAGGAGGAGTTCGCGGGCCTGCTCCGGGTCGGTGCGGACGAACGAGGCGATGGCGGCGAGGGAGTTGAAAATGAAATGCGGGGAGATCTGGGCGCGCAGCGCCCGGATCTCGGCCTCCACGATGCGGGTGCGGGAGCGGTCGAGTTCGGCGAGCTCCAGCTGTACGGAGGCCCAGCGGGCCACCTCGGTCGCGGCCCGCACCAGGACGGCCGACTCCCGCGAGCCGTAGGCGACGAGCGCGCCGAGGACACCGTCCTCCCCGGTGAGCGGGGCGATCACCGCCCAGCGCAGCGGGCAGGCGGGTTCGGCGCAGTCCGTGTGCACGGACCGGCTGCGACCGGTCTCCAGGGTCTCGGCGGCCTGTGCCGGAACGTGCGCCCGGTGATGGTCCTCGCCCGGTCCGTCCCAGGCGAGGACGGCGCCCCGGTCGATGAGACAGAGCGCCTCGGTGCCGAGCAGCGAGCGGAGGGTGCCGGCCGCCCTGCGCGCGGTCTCCTCGGTGAGCCCGGCGCGGAGCGGCGGCGCGGCGAGGGAGGCGGTGTGCAGGGTGTGGAAGGTGGCCCGTTCGACGGGTGTGCCGAGGTCGGGATCGGCGGCGTGGCCACCACGCCGGGCGGTGAACCGCCCGAGGACGAAGCCCGCGGTGAGCAGCACGGCCCCGGCGGCGGCCGCGGCGGCGAGGGCGATGCCGCTCATCGGCGGACCTCCTGGGCGGGTCCGGGGACGGTGCCGGTGATCTCCTCCGGCAGATGGAGGCGGGCGAGGAGCGCCGGAGTGCCGGGCGGGACGCGGCGGGGTGTGGCCAGCGAGACCATCACCATGGTGAGGAAGCCGAGCGGGACGGACCAGACCGCCGGCCAGGCCATCAGGGTGTGCGGCCAGCCCTCGGGGGCGAGCCCCGCCCGGGTCGCCATCACGGCAGCGAGCGCGGAGCCACCGCCCAGCAGCAGCCCGGCCGTCGCGCCGGGCGGGGTGAGGCGCCGCCACCAGATGCCGAGGACGAGCAGCGGGCAGAAGGAGGAGGCGGACACGGCGAAGGCGAGGCCGACGGCGTCGGCGACCGGCACCTTCGAGGCGAACACCCCCACGACCAGCGGTACTGCGGTGGCGAGCAGGGTCGCGAGACGGAAGTGCCGTACGCCCCGGGACGGCAGCACGTCCTGGGTGAGGACTCCGGCGACGGACATGGTGAGTCCCGAGGCGGTCGAGAGGAAGGCGGCGAAGGCACCGCCCGCGAGGAGCGCGCCCAGGAGGTCGCCGAGCAGCCCGCCCAGGATGCGGTCGGGCAGCACGAGCACGGCGGCGTCGGCGGAGCCGGTGAGGGCGAGCTCGGGGGCGTAGATCCGGCCGAGGGCGCCGTAGAGCGGCGGCAGCAGGTAGAAGGCGCCGACGAGTCCGAGCACGACGAGGGTGGTGCGGCGGGCCGCCCGGCCGTGCGGGCTGGTGTAGAAGCGGACGGCGACGTGCGGCAGGCCCATGGTGCCGAGGAAGGTCGCGAGGATCAGTCCGTACGTGGCGTACAGCTGGTGTCCGTCGCGGCCGCCGGCCAGCGGCTGGGACCAGCCGAGCGGAGCGAGAGGGGGGTCCCCCCGGCCGGAGGCCGGGGGAGGGTCGGTGCCGCCGGCGACCCTCTCGGGCAGTGCCGCTCCCGGGGCGAAGGCGAGGGTCGTGCCGCCGAGGACGTGATGGGTGCCGGGGGCGAGGGTCACGGTCCGCTTCTCGTACGTGACCGAGTCGACGCTGCCGGTGACCGTGACGGTGAGCGGGGCGTCGAGCCCGATCCGTACCGTGTCGGCGACCTTGACGACGGTGTGGCCGCGCAGCACGGCGGGGTCGTCGAAGCGGGCCCTGGGTGCCCCGTCCCCGTACCAGGCGGCGAGCAGGAAGAGGACGGGGACGAGCAGGGCGGTCAGCTTCAGCCAGTACTGGAAGGCCTGCACGAACGTGATGCTGCGCATGCCGCCCGCGGCGACCGTACCGGTGACGACGACGGCGACGAGCAGTCCGCCGACCCAGTCGGGGGCGCCGGTGAGGATCTCCAGGGTGAGCCCGGCGCCCTGGAGCTGGGGCAGCAGATAGAGCCAGCCGATGCCGACGACGAAGAGGCTGGCGAGGCGGCGCACCTGCGGGGATTCGAGGCGGGCCTCGGCGAAGTCGGAGAGGGTGTACGCCCCGGAGCGGCGCAGCGGGGCGGCGACGAGGACCAGCAGCACGAGGTAGCCGGCGGTGTAGCCGACCGGGTACCAGAGCATCGCGGGGCCCTGGACGAGGACGAGCCCGGCGATGCCGAGGAAGGAGGCCGCGGAGAGGTACTCACCGCTGATGGCGGCGGCGTTGAGGCCGGGCCGGACGGTGCGCGAGGCCACGTAGAAGTCGGAGGTCGTCCGGGAGATCCGCAGGCCGAGGGCGCCGATGAGGACGGTGGCGAGGACGACGGCGGTGACGGCCCCGACGGCGTAGGTCTGGTTCACGCGGCGCCCGAAGGGGGCTCGCTCGTACGGCTCCCGTGCTTCGGGGGCCGGTGCTCTCGGGGCTCGTCCACGGGGCGCGCCTCAGCGTTCGACGAGACCGGTGAAGTCGCGCTCGTTGCGTTCGGCGCGCCGTACGTACCAGAGGGCTGTCCCCCAGACGACGGGGTACACCCCGACACCGAGGGCGAGCCAGACGAAGGCCTCGGGGGCGGGCAGGGCGAGGAGCAGCGGCAGCGAGCCGACGAGCAGCGCCAGCGCGCCGAGGGCGGTGAGGGCGGCGCGCAGCTGGCTGCGCATCAGGGAGCGGACGTAGGTGTGGCCGAGGGTGGTCTGCTCGTCGATCTCGGAGCGCGCCGGCGGATGGACGGGGTGGCGCCGGGCGGGGCCCGGCACGGTCGTCCCGGCGCCGTGGGCGGAGGCGTACGTGACGGTCTCGCGGCGCGGTCGGCGCTGGGGGTCCCCTCGGCCGGAGGCCTGGGGAGGGTGCTGCTCGGACATCGTCGTCCGCCTCGGTCGGAAGGATCGGCCGTCGGGGCCCGGGTCGCGTGGAGTCTACGCAGGTGGGAGCACCTGCGGTAGGGGGCGGCGCAGGGTGGGCTCAGCCCCCGGCGCGGCGCATCAGCAGGTCGCGCAGGGGCCGGGCGTGCCGTCGGCTGACCGCCAGGTCGGTGCCGCCGACCCGTACGGAGGTGGCGCCGCCGTCGAGGCGGAGCTCGTCGATCCGGGCGAGCGCCACGAGATGGCTGCGGTGGATGCGGACGAAGCCCCGGGCCGCCCAGCGCTCCTCAAGGGTGGAGAGCGGGATGCGGACGAGGTGGCTGCCGTGGTCGGTGTGGAGGCGGGCGTAGTCGCCGTGGGCCTCGACGTACACGATGTCGTCGACGGAGACGAACCGGGTGATCCCGCCGAGCTCGACGGGGATCTGCTCGGGCACGGCGGCCGCGGTGGGCCCCGCCGGGGCCGGGGCGGCGGTGGCGTGCACGAGGTCGTGGACGCGGCGGACGGCCTCGGCGAGGCGCTCGCGGCGGACGGGCTTGAGGACGTAGTCGACCGCCTTCAGGTCGAAGGCCTGGAGCGCGAAGCCCTCGTGGGCGGTGACGAAGACGACGAGCGGCGGGCGGGCGAAGCCGGCGAGCAGGCGGGCCACGTCGAGTCCGGTGAGGCCGGGCATGTGGATGTCGAGGAAGACGACGTCGACGGCGTCGTCGCCGTCCGGCCCGGCGTCCAGGGCGCGCCCGATCCTGCGGAGGGCGGCGGTGGCGTCACCCGCGCCCTCGGCGGAGCGCACACGGGGGTCGGCGCGCAGCAGGTAGAGCAGTTCCCCGAGGGCGGGTTCCTCGTCGTCGACGGCCAGTACGCGCAGCATGCGGCGGAGTGTAACGGGCGGCCGCGGGCGGCTCCGCGGCGTCGGGCTACTTGAGGAGCTTGGACAGGCGGCGGTCGGCGAGCGGTTTGCCGCCGGTCTGGCAGGTGGGGCAGTACTGGAGGGACGAGTCGCTGAAGGAGACCTCGCGGATGGTGTCCCCGCACACGGGGCAGGGTTCGCCGGTGCGGCCGTGGACGCGCAGGCCGCTCTTCTTCTCGGCCTTGAGCTTGCCCACGGCGAGGCCGTGGGAGCGTTCGACGGCCTCGTGGAGGGTGGTCCGCATCGCCGTGTAGAGGGCGGCGGTCTCGTCCGGGGTGAGGTTCTGGGTGGGTTTGAAGGGGGACATCTTCGCGGCGTGCAGGATCTCGTCGCTGTACGCGTTGCCGATGCCGGCGATGAGGCTCTGGTCGCGCAGGGCGCCCTTGATCTGGCGCCGTTCGCCGGAGAGCAGCGCGGCGAACTCCTCGGGGCCGAAGTCCTCGGCGAGCGGGTCGGGTCCGAGCCGAGCGACGCCCGGCACCTCCCGCGGGTCGTGCACCACGTACACGGCGAGGCGCTTGGTGGTGCCCGCCTCGGTGAGGTCGAATCCGTCGCCGCCGGTGAGCGCGGTCCGCAGTGCCAGCGGGCCCTTGCCGGGCTTGGGCGGTCCCGAGGGCAGCGGGTCCTGCCAGCGGAGCCAGCCCGCGCGGGCGAGGTGGAACAGGAGGTGCAGCTCGCCGGCGGGTCCCGTGGCGGTGAGGTCGAGGAACTTCCCGCGCCGTCCGACCGCGGTGACCTCGGCGCCCTCGACGGCGCTCAGGGGCGGGTCGTACGTCTTGAGGACGCTGATCGCGACGGGCAGCACGCGGGCGATCTCCTTGCCCACCAGGTGCGTGTCGAGGAACGCGCGGAGCGCTTCCACCTCGGGGAGTTCGGGCATGGTTCCACCCTGCCGCACGGGTGGCGGGGTCGCGCGCCGGAAGGGCTACGGCGTGTCCGGCGGGTCGAGGAGGTCGAGTTCGGCCCTGAGGGAATCGGCCAGCGCGTCGAGGTCGGGGACGGCCTCGCCGTCCGCGACGAGGCCGATGTGGACCTGGCCGCCGTACGGGGACATGGCGACGGCGAGCGACTGGCCGCGGGCCAGCGGGGCCATGGGGAACAGAGCGCGCAGCGGCGCCCCGCCGAGGGAGAGCGCGGAGCGGGGCAGCGGCACCTGGGTGACCAGGAGGTCGAAGAGGAGCCGGGCGGCTCCGGAGGCGAGCGGGGCGCCGAAGCGGTGGGCGAGCGGCGGCAGTTGGTCGGCGAGGAGGGCGACGGCTCCGGCGCCCCTGAGGGGGCCCGCGGCCTTGTTGCGGTCCATGGCGCCCCGGACGGCGGCCAGCCTGGCCGCGGGGTCGGCCTCGGTGACGGGCAGGTCGAGGAGGTAGCCGGAGAGGCTGTTGCCGGGGCCGGGCGGGGTGCCGGGCCGGCGCCGGGAGACGGGGACGAGGGCCCGGAGGTCGGCTCCGGGGAGGGGCAGCCCGCGCCCGTCGAACCAGCGGCGGAGGGCCCCGGCGACGAGGGCGAGGAGGACGTCGTTGGCGGTGCCGCCGGTGGTGCGGCGGATCCGGTGGACGCGCTCCAGGGGCAGCGAGGCGGTGGCGATCCGGCGGGTGCCGCTGGACTCGGCG
>NZ_LIPQ01000567.1:335-2576 GCF_001418135.1 Streptomyces aureus | reverse complement strand
AACCGCCGGACTGGCCGGCGGCCGTCGGGTGGTAGGACTCCCCGATGTTGAGCCAGTTGACGCTGTGCAGCCAGGCGGAGCCGGAGCAGATCTCGTGTCCGGTGAACGCCGGGACGACGCTGGAGAAGGTGTAGCCGTGGTCGGCAGCGCGCTTGGCGACGGCGGCGTTGAGGTAGTCGGAGGCTCCGTTGATGGCGCGGCGCTCGTTCTCGCTCAGGCCTGCGACGCAGCTGCCGCCCAGCTGATAGAAGCGCGGGTAGCCGAGGACGACCACGTGAGCGGCGGGCGCCTTGTTCCTGATCGCCGTGTAGACGGAGTCGAGCTTGCCGGGCAGCGTCGTGTCGACGTAGCTCTTGGCCTGATTCACACGGCTGATGCAGGTGGCTTCGGACTGCAGCACACAGGTCGTCATGACGTCGGCGAAACCGGCGTCATTTCCCCCGATCGTGACGGAGACCAGGTCGGTGGCGGACGAGAGCGGACCGAGCTGATTGGCGGTCACATCACCCGTTCGGGCGCCGGAGCAGGCGGTGAACGCGAAGGAGGAGGGGGCGTTCGCGTTCTTCCAAAGCACCGGATACGCCTTCGTGGAGCGCTTGCAGTCGCCGCTGGCGCTGTCGTAACTCCCTGAGCCGACACCGGAGGAGTACGAGTCACCAAGGGCCACGTAGTCGAGTGCGGCGGTCTCGGCGGCCTGGGCGGCGCCCGCCCCGGTGAGGGCGAGGACGGCACCGAGCAGGAGCGAGGACGAAACGGCGGCAAAACGGGACAGTCTCATGGAACCTCCCTTTAGCAGGATCTCTGCGCTACCAGGTAGTAGCATCGGATCCGCCGCGCCGGAAGTGTTCATGTCAAAACTGGGGCTGAACGTCACCCGACCCTCCGTCAGAGACCGTCGGGTTCCGGCCATGAACGACAGGTCACAGACGGACGATCAAAAGAAGACAGGAAGCGGAGGCTCCGGTCCCGCTGAACGATCGAACGAGAACACGACACATTCGCACAACAAGGCACAGAGAACTGATCGCGCATCACCGTTGCCTGCGGACAACCGGATTGACCGAATCCGATCGGGACGGTTGCACATCTGACCGTCGAAGCTTCGCCAAACTACGGAAAAGCGGGCCACAGATCAGGGACTTGCCATACAGTCCCATTCATCAATACCGTCGTACATCTCACCCGCACCGATCCATCACGCAAAGCGGCTCAGGGGAGGGCTCTAGCGTCGCTGATGGTCCCGGGGCGGGGCGCGGTAGGGGGGTGCCGTGCTCGGTGTTCGAACGTGCGCCGAGTCGCGGGTACCGCGCGGCCAGACATGCCAACTCGCCGATTCCGCAAGGAGATCCTTTCCGCGCGGGCGGTGGCGAGAACCCCCCTTTCGAACCGGACACACCATCGGACCGCCCAAGGGGTGGGCGGCCCACCGGACGAGAGGGAAATCAGACCCATGAGCTCGTTCCTGCGCCCATCCATCTCGGGCCAAGAAATGACCGAGCCGAGTCGAATAGCCGCCCAGTACCGGGCCATCACGTCACATCTGGCGATCACTCCGCCGGTGAGTGTTGTCATTCCCGCGATGAACGAAGCCGAAAATCTTCCGTACGTGTTCAAGACACTGCCGGAATGGATTCACGAAGTCGTGCTCGTCGACGGAAATTCCACGGACAACACGGTGGACGTCGCCCGTGAACTGCGGCCGGACGTCAAGGTGGTCAAGCAGGTCGGCAAGGGCAAGGGCGACGCGCTGATCAGCGGCTTCGCGGCCTGCACCGGCGACATCATCGTCATGGTCGACGCGGACGGCTCGGCCGACGGCCAGGAGATCGTCTCGTACGTCTCCGCCCTCGTCGGCGGTGCGGATTTCGCCAAGGGCTCCCGATTCGCCAACGGCGGCGGCACGGACGACATGACGACCATTCGCAGACTGGGCAACTGGGCCCTCTGCTCGCTCGTCAACCGCAAGTTCGGCGCCCGGTACACCGACCTCTGCTACGGCTACAACGCCTTCTGGCGTCACTGCCTCGACAAGATCACCCTCGACTGCACCGGTTTCGAGATCGAGACCCTCATCAACATCAGGGTCGTCACGGCCGGACTCAAGGTGCAGGAGGTCCCGAGCCACGAATACAACCGCATCCACGGCGTCAGCAACCTCAACGCCGTGCGCGACGGCATCCGGGTCCTGAAGGTCATCCTCAAGGAGAAGGCCGTCAGCAAGGCCGCCCGCCGTCGGCCGGC
>NZ_LIPQ01000567.1:0-278 GCF_001418135.1 Streptomyces aureus | reverse complement strand
AGGACATCCTCGCCGCCGTCGACTCCGTACGGAAGCAGTCACTGCCCGCCCTGGAGACCCTGCTCGTGGTCGACCACAACGAGCGGCTCCTCTCCCGGCTGACCGAGGAGTACGCGGAACAGCGGCTCTCCGAGGAGGTGCGGGTGCTCGCCAACGCGGGCCCCCGCGGCCTCTCCGCCGGCCGCAACACCGGAATCGCCGCCGCCCGCGGCGAGTTCGTGGCCTTCCTCGACGACGACGCCGTCGCCGAGCGGGACTGGCTCCACCACTTCTCGGCT
>NZ_LIPQ01000566.1 GCF_001418135.1 Streptomyces aureus | reverse complement strand
CGCGCCGTCCAGCGGGCCGGGGCGGCCGTCCCCGCCGACCTGGCGGGCGCCGCCACCGGCCTCGGCGGCTCCGTCTTCCTCGGCGTCGACGGCGGTGTCGGCACCCTGCCCGGCGCCGTCGCCGAAGCGATCCGCGCCATGGGCGGCGAGATCCTCACCGACGCCCCCGTGACCGGGCTCCGCCGCACCGGGGCCACCGGCTGGCAGGTCGTCAGCGGCGACCGTGTCCTCACCGCCGACGCCGTCGTCCTCGCCACCCCCGCCGGACCCGCCGCCGCGCTCCTCGCCCCGCACGCGCCCGCCGCCTCCGCCGAGCTCGACGCCGTCGCGTACGCCTCCATGGCCCTGGTCACGCTGGCCTTCCGCCGCGCCGACATGCCCGCCCCGGCCGGTCCGGGTCTCCCCGCCCTGCCGGGCTCGGGGTTCCTCGTGCCGCCCGTCGACGGCCACACGATCAAGGCCTCCACCTTCTCCTCGCAGAAGTGGCGGTGGGTCGCGGACGGCGCCCCCGACCTGTTCGTGCTGCGGACCTCCGTCGGCCGCCACGGCGAGGAGGACCAGGTCCACCGCGAGGACGCCGACCTCGTCGCCGCCTCCCTCAAGGACCTCGCCGCCGCCACCGGACTCGCCGCCCGGCCCGTCGCCACCACGGTCACCCGCTGGACCGGCGGCCTGCCGCAGTACCCGGTCGGCCACCTCGCCCGGGTCGCCAGGGTCCGCGAGGCCGTCGCCGCCCTCCCGGGAGTGCGCGTCGCGGGCGCCGCGTACGACGGCGTCGGCATCCCCGCCTGCATCGCCTCGGCCCACCGGGCGGCCGACGAGATCATCGCCACGTCGAAAAGGACCGACCCCGGTGCGGGGCACTCCCTGTGACGGGCGAGAATAGGCGCATGAGTGCGCCCGAAAAGATCCCGAACGCCGGTAAGAAGGCGAAGGACCTCAACGAGGTCATCCGCTACACCCTGTGGTCCGTGTTCAAGCTGCGCGATGTCCTGCCCGACGACCGGAGCGGCTACGCCGACGAGGTCCAGGAGCTGTTCGACCAGCTCGCGGCCAAGGACATCACCGTCCGCGGCACGTACGACCTGTCCGGTCTGCGCGCCGACGCCGACGTCATGATCTGGTGGCACGCCGAGACGAGCGACGAGCTCCAGGAGGCGTACAACCTCTTCCGCCGCACCCGCCTGGGCCGCGCCCTCGTGCCGGTCTGGTCGAACATGGCGCTGCACCGCCCCGCCGAGTTCAACAAGTCGCACATCCCGGCCTTCCTGGCCGACGAGAACCCCCGCGACTACGTCTCGGTCTACCCGTTCGTGCGCTCCTACGACTGGTACCTGCTGCCGGACGAGGACCGCCGCCGGATGCTCGCCGACCACGGCAAGATGGCCCGCGGCTACCCGGACGTGCGCGCCAACACGGTCGCCTCTTTCTCCCTCGGCGACTACGAGTGGCTCCTCGCCTTCGAGGCCGACGAGCTGCACCGCATCGTGGACCTCATGCGTCACCTGCGCGCCTCCGAGGCGCGGATGCACGTCCGCGAGGAGGTCCCGTTCTACACCGGTCGCCGCAAGAGCGTCGCCGACCTGGTGGCGGGCCTGGCCTGACGGCCGTACGAAGACCTGGTGGTGGCCCGGCTCCCGGCCGGGCGCGCCACCCCTCGACCCGGAAGATCAGACGGCAGGCGTGACCATTGCCTGCCGCTCCAGCGACACCGGGTCCGGCTCCGGGTGCGGCGCGCGTGACGCGCGCCGCACCGGCGTCATTTCCGGGGTCCTCTCCCGCTCAGTCCCGGCCGCGCAGAGCCGCCCGGAGCTCCGGCTCCAGGACCGAAGGTCCGCGCGTGGCGAGCGCCGTCAGGGGATCGGTGGCCGAGAGCGCGGCGAGCAGCCGCTGCCCGGCCGGCGAGGCCCAGCGGGTGTACGGGTACACCTCGATCCGCCCGATCAGCAGACAGAGCCCCGAAGCGAGCAGCGGCAGCGCGAACCCGGCCAGGACCGGGGCCCGCTCGGCGGCCGGCACGAGCAGCGCGGACACCGTTCCGAGAACCAGGCTCAGCAGGAAACCCGCCCGCACCACCCGCAGCCCGGCGGCGACCTCCCGCCGGCCCGTCGCGGACACGGCGAGCCCCCGCTCGACGAGCCGCTCCGCGAGCAGGTGTACGGCGTCGCCGGCGGCGACCAGCAGACGTACGGCGGGAACCGGCGCCTGGCCCTGAGAGCCCAGGGCGCCGATCACGGCCCGCTCCAGCTCGTCCCCCGCACCCGCGTCGGCGTCCACGACCGTCGCCCAGCCGGTGCGGGCGAGCAGCAGCCGCCGTTCCCGGTGCATGGACACGAGGGTGAGATCGGTGACCCGCAGTGGCCCGCCGGCGAGGTAGGCCGCTTCGCCGACGGTGAGTCCGGGCGCGCCCGCGGCGGGCGCGGCACCGTGAACGGGCCGGGCCGCCGCGACCGTCGCCCGGCAGAGTCGCGCACAGCCGACACCGGCCACCACACACGCCACGAGCAGCAACGGAACCCAGACCATGACCGAGTTGTACGGGAGGCGGGGCGGGCGCGCCACCCGAACGGGTGGTCAGCTGCTGGAGCTGGAACACGAACTCCCGCTGGAACTGGAGCTGGAGCACGAACTGGAGCTTGAGCTGGAGCACGAGCTTCCGCCCCCGCCGCAACTGGAACCGCCCCCGGAACAGGACCCGGACGAGCACGACGACCCGGAGCCGCCGCCCGAGCAGGAGCCGCCGCCCCCGCCGCCGCACGCACTGGTCCCCGCGCACCACACGACGGCCGCTCCGAAGTCGCCGTCCGCGTCCGCGGTGGCGTGGGGGTACGGGGAGGGGCGCCTGCCGCCGCCCCCGCGCCGCCGGGGCGGCCCGTAGATCCGGGCGGCGGCCACCAGCTGCTCCCGCAGCACCGGATCCGGGAGGGCCCGGAGGCCGTGCAGAGCCACCAGCAGGGCGGCGTCCGCGAGATGGGCGTGATGCCGCCCGTACGCGAAGACCGCGCGCCGGCCGGCCGGGGTGACCTGCCGGGCGGCGATCGACCCACAGACGAGCGCCGTGAAACCGGCGGCGATTACCACCGGCACCACCTTGAAGAGGAACGGGAACGAGGGCGCGGCGGAGGAGGCGAAGTCCATGGCCGTGAGGAGGGCCGACACCGGGAACAGCCCGAGGGCCGTGAGGCCGACCACGGCACACCACCGGAGCGTGGCGCGCCGGGTCGCCGGATCGACGACGAGCCCGCGCGCCGCCAGCCCGTCGCCGATCTCCTGGACCGCCGGGTGCCGCATGACGGCCATCCGCAGATGGTGCAGGGCCCCGTGCGGGGCGGCGGCGTGCGCCTGGAGCACGGCACGCTCCACCGGGTCGTACGCGACGGGGCGGACGACGGCCACGACACCGGGCCCGCCGATCGCCAGCCTGCCGTCCGCCTGGAGGGCGGCCAGGGCGGTGTCGACGACCCTGGCGGGGCCGCCGTTGAGGAAGGCGGCCTCGTACCGGTCGTGGACCGGTCCGCCGGGTCCCCCGCGGGTCCGGACGACCCGGGTGACGAGCACCGTGATGCCGGTGATGCCGGCGAGGTAGTAGAGCGCGACCAGGACGTTCACGAGCACCTCACTTCCGTACCAGTGCGTGCCGGGCAGCCCGTACGAGCCGGGTGGCGCGGCCCGGCGGGCGGCTGCCGGAACGGTCCTGCCACCACTCCGTGAGCCGCCGTCGGGCAGCCGGATCCTCCGGCCTCCCGGCGACCAGGAGATGCTCGGCGAAGTCGAGCGCGTCGCGGCGGTAGCCGCCGGTCATGGGCCGGGATCTGGCGTACGCGAGGAACGCCGGCCGATAGCCCTTGCCCAGGATCTCGGGGAGCTCCGGCGCGACCTTGGCGACGACCCCGGCCCGCTTGGCCGCGAGCGCCCGGCCCTGCACGCCGAGCCGCCGGCTGTCGAACCCCTCGGGCACGGGAGTCCCGGCGACGAGCGCGGACAGCAGAGCGGCCTGAGCGACGGCGACGCGCTGTCGGGCACCGGGCGTGGGCGTCGGCGTGGGCGCGGGGGCCACGGGTACCACCGGGGTGACGCCGGGCATCGGCCCACCGGAAACCCGGGCCCCGGCGCCGATGAGCAGCGCCCCTCGGGGCGCGGGCTTCGACGAACGGGCACCGTGCTGGTGGGCCGCCACCGCCCCTGGGGGGCCCGGACGGAATCCGGCGGAGGAACGTGTGTCCACAGCGGTGATCGTCCTGCGGATCGCCCGCAGTTCGTCCGCGAGTTCCTCCGCCGGAGGAAAGTCGTCGTCCCGTTCGAGCAGGACGCCCGGCGGCGCCACCCGGGACGCGAGGTCCGCCAGTACGTCGAGAACCGCCTCCGGCACCGGGTGCGCGTGGGTGTCGTGCCAGACCCCGTCCCGCTCGACACCCCCCGCCACGTGCACGTACGCGATCGCCTCCACCGGCAGCTCCGACAGGGCCCGCGCCGGGTCCTCGCCCCGGTTGACGTGGTTGGTGTGCAGATTGGCGACGTCGACGAGGAGCCGTACCCCCGTACGCTCCACGAGCTCCGCCAGGAAGCGTCCCTCCGACATCTCCTCGCCCGGCCACGAGACGAGCGCCGCGATGTTCTCCAGGGCGAGCGGTACGGGCAGCGCGTCCTGCGCGATCCGTACGTTCTCGCAGAGCACGTCGAGCGCGTCCCAGGTCCTGGGTACGGGAAGCAGATGACCCGCTTCGAGCTGCGGCGTCGCCGTGAGCGGTCCCCCGGCCCGGACGAACGCGATGTGTTCCGTGACCAGCGGCGCCCCGAGCGCCACCGCCTTCTCGCCGAGCGCGGCGAGCCGCGCCGGGTCGGGGCGGTCCGCGCCCCCGAGCCCCAGCGAGACGCCGTGCGGCACGACGGTGACGCCGCGCTCGCGCAGCCGTGTCAGGGAGTCGGGCAGATGGTCGGCGCAGATGTTCTCCGCGACGACCTCCACCCAGTCGATGCCGGACAGCCCCTCCACCGCGTCAGCGATCTCGGGACGCCAGCCGATGCCGATGCCGAGTTCCGTCATGTCCCCCTCCTTCGGTCCTCAGTCACCCACGTGATGGCCCCGGCGGGAGCGTTCGAATCCCAGGAGGGTCACGTTCAGAGGTTGATTTGAGGTTCCGTTCGGTCACGCCGGACGGAAGGGGGTCCGACGGTGACGGCAGGGGGTGTCTTGCCGATCATGCCGGGCTCGCGGCTCCCTGATCCGCCCTGATCGACAAGACGCCCCCTAGGGCCGCGGCAGCCGCAGGGCCGGGGCGAAACGGTCGCTTCCCTCGGCCACCACGGTGGGGCCGGGGGCGATCTCCGTGAAGCCCGCGTCCCGGACCAGCGGGAGGCCGCTCGCCGTCAGGGCGGGCCACTCCTCGGCACGTGCGGTGCGGACCGCGAGGGGGAAGCCCGCCTCGTGCCAGGCCTTCCGGTCGGCGTCCCCCATCGCCCACCACAGCAGCTGTGCCCCGTGCCCGGCCTGGGCCATCGTCTTGCCCGCCGACATGTCGAGCTCCGGATTGATCCACAGCACCACCGCGCCGTCCGGTACGGGGCCGGGCGCCGCCGGGTCGTCGAGGTCGGTGCCCGAGACCTGGAGCTTGGCCAGCTCCTTGGGCCAGCCGTCGAGCGGGACCGGAGGGAAGACCCGTACCTCCGCCTCCAGGCCGTCGACCGTGATCCCCGGAAGCGCGCCCGCGCGCCGCCACTCCGCGCCACGCGCCCGGCGCACCACCTTGCGGATCCTGGCGTCCTGCCAGTCGGTCATGGCCCGCGCCCACTCGCCCTCGCCGAGCGAGCGGTCGTCGGTGAGGATCTCCAGGACGGCGCGCGCGGCGGTCTCCAGGGCATCGGTGCGGGACGGCGGCGCGTCCCGTTCGATCCGTACGACCAACGGCAGGACGAACTGGGGCTTCTCATCGCGAAGATCGGTCTCGTTGCTGCTCACCGGGCAAGTCTGCCACTGCCCGCATGAGCGATTCTTGTGGCAATGGGCAGTTCCGGGCCAGGATGCCCCTCATGAAGAGTGATCTTTTCACCGGCGAACACCTCGCCGGGACCGCGGATTCTCCGGGGATGACCCTCCAGAACGCCACATCCGTCACATACACCGTCGACGACGAGACGCACGCACGCCGGGGATCGACGACCGCCTTCCGCGGCACGAATTGAGGCTGGAGCGGGTCGGCCGCCGGCACGGCCTCCGGGGGGCGTGGATCCTCCGCGAGGTGGACCTCGACCTGCCCGCCGGGACCCTCGTCCGGGTCGTCGGCACGAACGGCACCGGGAAGTCGACCCTGCTCCGGCTCGTCGCCGGCGTCGACGCGCCCACCGCGGGCCGCGTCACCGGCCGCCCGCCCCGCACCGCGTACGTCCCCGAGCGCTTCCCGGTCGCGCTGCCCTTCACGGCCATCGACTATCTGGTCCACCTGGGACGGATCCAGGGTCTCGGCACGGCGGCGGCGCGGGCCCGGGCGGGGGAGTGGCTCGAACGCTTCGGGGC
>NZ_LIPQ01000565.1 GCF_001418135.1 Streptomyces aureus | reverse complement strand
GCCGTGCGGGTGCAGGCGCCGAGGGTCGGCAGGGGGCGGGATCAGGGGGTTGCTGCTGTCAGGTAGGCCGAGACCACCACGTTGGCCGTGTACGCGTTCGAGTTTCGGTCGAATGTTCCGCCGCACGTGATCAGGCGGAGTTCCGCACGGTGCGGGACCCTCGCCCCGTACACCTCGCTCGCGTCGAAGTGTTCCCGCGGATAGACCTGGACGTCGTCCACCGTGAACTCGGCGACCGATCCGTCCGTACGGGTGATGCGGACCTTCGCGCCGGGGCGGGCCGCGCTCAGGCCGTAGAAGACCGCCGGCCGGGTCTCGGTGTCGACGTGGCCGACGAGGAGGGCCGGGCCCGCTGCGCCCGGCCGGGTGCCGGAGCCGAACCAGCCGACCGTGTGCGGCATCTCGTACGGCGGCGGATCGATCGCCCCCGTGCTGTCCAGGCCGCGCGCCACGACGGGCGCGGCGATGCCGAGGGACGGGATCTCGACCCGCCGGGGCGCGACGGGTGCGAGCGGGTCCCTCGCCGGGGGCAGGGCGACGCCGAGCGGCCGGCCGACGGCGGCGATGTCTCCGGTGGTCGGCGCGGAGCTGCCCCCGGGGCCGTCGGCGACCTCGCGGCCCCAGAGCCAGAGCCCGAGCAGAAGCAGCGCCCAGGCCACGCCGGTGACGAGTCGCCCGGTGCCCGCCGGGCGGGAGCCGGACGGTGCTGTCACTCCGTACCCGCCCCCGAGCCCGTGCCCGTACCCGTACCCGCACCGCGACGGCGGGAGCTGCGGAAGGCGACCGACACGGCGGCGACGGCCGCGAGGCCGAGGCCGAGCAGGGTGTACGGCGTACCGAGGCCGCTCTCGCTGGTGGTCTGGGCGACGCCGGGGGCGGCCGGGGCCGCGAAGGCGGCGGTGCCGCCGCCGCCCGCGCGGACCGGGGCGACCGGGCTCGCGTGGTGGGTCGGCTCACGCGTCGGCTCGTGGGTCGGCTCATGGGTCGGCTTGTGGGTCGGCTTGTGCGTCGGCTTGTGGGTCGGCTCGTGCGTCGGCTTCTGGCGCTCGACGCGCACCGTGCCGACGTCCGGGTGATCGTGGCCGTCGCAGGTCACGCTGACCTTGTACGTGCCGTTCTCCAGCCGGGTCTTGATCGTGGTGTCGCCGAACAGCGGCGCGCCGCCGCCGTCCCGGCCGGTGAGTTCGGCGTCGGCGACGAACGCCGGGGACTTCGCGGCACCGGTCGTGCCCTTGCAGCCCTGGACACGGACGTCGATGTCGGCGCCGGGCGAGGCGGTGGACGGGGTGACGGTGACCTTCACCCCGTCGTGGGCGTACGCGCTACCGGCCGTGGGTGCCAGTACGAGTACGAGGGCCGCCCCTGCGGCACTGAGAGCAATGGGACCTGAACGCATCGTGACCTCCTGGTACTGGCAGGGTCACCCGGATCGGGTCTTTTCGCATCCGCAGGGGGGCCGGCGAACGGCCGCTACACCCGGTCGACGATGTCCGCGATCGACTTCACGATCTTGGACGGGCGGAACGGGAAGCGGTCGATCTCGGCCTCTCCGGTCAGACCCGTGAGGACCAGGAAGGTCTGCATGCCCGCCTCCAGGCCCGCCAGGATGTCGGTGTCCATCCGGTCGCCGATCATGGCGCTCGTCTCGGAGTGGGCGCCGATGGCGTTCAGGCCGGTGCGCATCATGAGCGGGTTCGGCTTGCCGGCGAAGTACGGCTCCTTGCCGGTGGCCTTCGTGATGAGCGCGGCGACGGAGCCGGTGGCCGGCAGCGGGCCTTCGAGGGAGGGGCCGGTCTCGTCGGGGTTGGTGCAGATGAAGCGGGCGCCGGCGTTGATGAGCCGGACGGCCTTGGTCATCGCCTCGAAGGAGTACGTACGGGTCTCGCCGAGCACCACGTAGTCCGGGTCGTGGTCGGTGAGGACGTAGCCGATGTCGTGCAGCGCGGTGGTCAGACCGGCCTCGCCGATGACGTACGCGGTGCCACCGGGGCGCTGGTCGTCGAGGAACTTGGCGGTGGCGAGGGCCGAGGTCCAGATGTTCTCCACGGGGACCTCCAGGCCCATCCGGGCGAGGCGGGCGTGCAGGTCGCGAGCCGTGTAGATCGAGTTGTTGGTGAGGACCAGGAAGGGCTTCCCGGTCTCCCGCAGCTTCCTGATGAACGCGTCGGCGCCGGGGATCGGCACGCCCTCGTGGATGAGGACGCCGTCCATGTCGGTCAGCCAGGATTCGATCGGCTTGCGCTCTGCCATGGGTGCGGGACTCCTGCCGTACATGTGTGCGGTGTGCTGGGGGCGCCGCGACAGCGCTGTGGCGACGCCCCCAGCCTAGTCAGGAAGCCGTCACCTTGACCCCGTCGATCACCCAGTACCAGTTGTTGGAACCGGTGTAGCGGAAGCGGAAGCTCACGCTGGACGCGCCGGCCGGGACGGCGACCGTGAGGGACTGCGGCTGGGAGATCACGTCGGCGGTGTAGCTCTTCACGACGGTCGGGGTGCCGCCGTTGAAGACGGCCTGGACCTGCGCGGTCTGACCGCCCTCCTGGCGGTGGAAGGTCGTGAAGTCCAGGGTGACCCGGGTCGCGCCCGAGACGCCGTACGCCGGAGTGACGAGCGTCGAGTCGTACGTCCCCGAGAACGCCTTGTCGGCCCACTCGTCGGAGTCGGCGACGGCGAAGACGCCCCGGGCGCGCACGTTCAGCTCGCGGGACTGGTCGCGCTGGGAGCGGGACCAGAACTCGTCGGTGGCGAAGGACCAGCCGCGCCACTCGGTCATGCCGCCGGTGCCCATGGCGTTGTCGATGACGGACCAGCCGCTGGGCGCGGTGTGGGTGAAGCCGAGGATCCCGGCGGGGATGCCGGTCTCGTCGACGCGGCCGGTGAGCGACCCGTAGAGGCTGTCGAAGGGGTCGGTGGAGCGCTCCTGGATCGGCTTGCCGTCGAGGCCCCAGGACGCTGCGGGGGTGATGCCGAGCTGGCGGAAGACGGTGGCGGCGACGTCGACGAGCCGGGTGTCGATGGGGCGCGCGCCGGCGGCGATGCCGGGGCCCTGGGCGAGGACGAAGGTGCGCCGTTCCTCGATGGAGGAGCCGCCGTGGCCGCCGCCGTCGGTGTGGCCGTGGTCGGTCGTGACGATGACCGTCCAGCGCTCGGTGGCGTACGCCGGGCGGGCCTTGATCGCGGTGAGCAGCCGGCCGAGGTAGCCGTCCTGGACGTCGATGGCGTCGGTGTACCTGGGGCTGGCGGCGCCGTGGTTGTGGCCGATCTCGTCGGTCTCGCCGAAGTAGACGAAGAGGACGTCGGGGTTCTGGTTGCGCAGGATGTCCTCGGTGATGTCGGTGATCACGAGGTCGTTGACGACGTAGTTGTTGTTGTAGACGAGCTTGGCGTCGGCGCCGGGGGTGACGGTGCCGTGGGTGTCCAGCTCGGGCCAGTCGACGGCGGCGAAGAGCGAGAGCTCGGGGCGGACCTGGTTCAGCCGGGCCAGGAAGCCGGGGTACTGGCCGTAGTTCTTGCCGGTGAAGGTGTTGTCCTTCACGCCGTGCTTGTCGGGCCAGACGCCGGTGGAGATGGTGGACCAGCCGGGGCCGGAGGAGGTCGCGGCCATCGGGTTGGCGTAGAGCAGGGAGCGGCCGAAGGTGCCGTTCGCCATCAGGGACTTGAGGTTCGGGGCCTTGGCGGCGTCGATCCGGTCGTGGCGCAGGCCGTCCATGCCGACGACGAGCACCTTGTCCTTGCTGGTGCCGTTGGGGAGCGTGGGCGCGGCGGCGGCCAGGGCGGCGGGGGCGGTGGCGAGGCCGGTGGCGGCGACGGCCGCGGTGGCGCCGGCGGCGGCGAGCACGGTGCGTCGGGAGATGCCGGTGATCGGCATGTCGGAGTCCTCCGTGAGCGGGGTCGATGGGGGTGAAGACACGCGCCAACGCCCCTGATTTCTCAGGGGCGTTGGTCCGTACCCGTTATCCTTCCGCGATCAACGGCGGCTTTCCAGGGTCGTGCGGTGAACTCTTAGCTTCCGGTCGCGGACTTCCACGCGTCGACGTACGTCTTGAGGTTCTTGTCGATGTCGGCCCAGTCCGGCTCGAAGACCTCGACGCCCTCCATCAGCCTGGCCAGTTCGATGGCGTTGGCGTCGGTCGCCTTGACGTCCTTGCGGGCCGGGAAGCCGCCGCCGACCTCGCTGACCTCGCGCTGGGCGCCCTCGGTCAGCATGAAGTCGAGGAGCTTCCTGCCGTTCTCGGCGTGCGGGGCCCTGTCCACCAGGCCGGCCGCGTACGGCAGGGCGAAGGTGGTGGGCCTGCCCGCGCCCCTGGCAGGGAACCAGATGCCGAGGTTCGGCATGGACCTGGACTGGGCGAAGTTCATCTGCACGTCGCCGTTGGCGACGAGGAGTTCGCCCTTGTCCACCTTGGGGGCGAGCTTGGAGGTGGAGGAGGAGGGGCCGACGTTGTTGGCCTGGAGCTTCTTCAGGTACTCCATGGCCGGCTCCTGGCCGCCGAAGTCGTGCATCGCCTTGATGAGCACGGCGGTGCCGTCGCCCGCGACGCCCGGGGTGGAGTACTGGAGCTTGTTCTTGAACCTGCCGTCGAGCAGCTCCTCCCAGGACGTGGGGGCGGCGGGGAGTTCCTTCTTGTTGTGGATGAAGCCGAAGTAGTTGTTGACGACCGAGGTCCAGGTGCCGTCGCTCGCCTTGTCGCCGCCGCCGACCTGGTCGGCGCCCCGCGGGATGTACTTCTGGAGCAGGCCCTTGGAGCCGGCCTGCTGGATGAAGGGCGGCAGGGTCACGATGACGTCGGCCTGGGTGTTGCTCTTCTCGCGGAGGGCGCGCTGCACCATCTCCCCGGAGCCGCCCTCGACGTACTTGACCTTGATGCCGGTCTCCTTCTCGAAGTCGGCGAAGACCTTGTCGTACCAGCCGTCGCCCGCCTCGCCCTTGAGGCCGTCGGCACTGTAGACGGTGACGATCTTCTCGTCGGAGGCGGCGGTGGAACCACCGCAGGCGGTGAGGCCCGCGGCGAGGACGAGGGAGCCGGTGACGGCGGCGACCGGCTTGGCGTACGTACGCATGACGTCTTTTTCTCCTGAGGATCTCTGACTGAGGGAAGCGCGGGGGAAGGAACTCGGAAGGAACTCGGGGAAGGGCCTCTAGTGACCTGAGTCAGAGGT
>NZ_LIPQ01000564.1 GCF_001418135.1 Streptomyces aureus | reverse complement strand
CTTCGCACCCCGGGTCGAGGTGACCACCCCGACCCAGACGACCAACCAGGCCGCGCGGATCTACGAGCTCGAGGTCTGCTGACCGACCCCCCGACCCCGACCCCGATTCGGATCCCGATCCCGGACGCGCCGCCGCTGTCGCGACGGCCCGTCAGTCGAAGATCGCGTACAGGTTCCTCATCAGGGACGCCGGTCGCTCGCGGGGGCGCGGCGGCGGCTCCTGCGAGGCGGTTCCGACGTACCGCCCCGGGACGAGCGCGTAGCCCTGCTCGCGTACCGCGGCCAGATCCACCGAGCGGCGGAAACCGGGCTCGTCCCGGTACACGAGACCGGCGTCCCGCGCCGAGGGCGTGCCCCGCCACGCGTGGTAGCTGGTGGCGATCCTGTCGATGTCGTCCAAGGTGAGCACACGTTCCGTGCGGTCCGCCATGGTGCCCGTCCGACGGGCGTCGACGAACAGGATCTGTCCCCGGCGATCCGTCAGGTCCTTCGCACCCTGGGAGGACTTGTCCTCGGTCAGGATCCAGAGGCAGGCCGGGATCGACGTCGTACGGAACAGCCGGCTCGGCAGCGCGACCAGGCACGCGACGCGATCCGCCTCCATCAGCCCCCGGCGAATGTCCCGCTCGGCGCGGGACGTCGAGCTCATCGAGCTGTTGGCGAGGACGACCCCGGCCGTCCCGCCGCGCGCCAGCTTCGCCACCGCGTGCTGGAGCCAGGCGTAGTTGGCGTTCTGGCTCGGCGGAACGCCGTACGTCCAGCGGGAATCGCCCGCGTCCCAGACCCAGTCCGAGACGTTGAACGGCGGGTGAGCCATCACGAAGTCGGCTCTGAGGTCGGGGTGTTGGTCGACGCTGAAGGTATCGGCGGGCACGGCTCCGAGGGCGCCGACGGTGTCGACCTCGTGGATCGCGAGGTTCATCCTGGCAAGACGCCAGGTTCGCTCGTTCTTCTCCTGGCCGTAGACCGAGAGGAAGGCGGGGGCTTCCCGTGAGGCACGCGTCTCGGCGAACAGGGCCGCCTCGACGAGCATGTCGCCCACACCGCACGCCGGGTCGTACGCTCGGCCGCCGTACGGCTCCAGGACCTCCACGATCAGCTGCGCCAGCGACTGCGGGGTGTGGGACTCGGCGCCCCGCTTGCCCTCGTCGCGCGCGAAGGAGGCGAGGAAGTACGCAAACACCTGGCTCAGCGTGTCCCGCGCGGTCATGCGTCCGCGGGAGATGAAGCGAGGGTCCCCGATGAGGTCGACGAGGGCGGCCAGGCGCCGTGAGTCGAGGTCGACGCGGAGGAGGGCCGGCGGAAACATGTCCCGGAGGGCGATGTTCTCGCGCATGAGCGCGTCCACGGCGGAGGCGAGGCGGTAGCCCGCGTCGGGTCGGCTCCAGTCGGCGGTGATGCGGGACCAGCGGGCCGCCTCCGGAACCCAGAGGATCCCGTGGGAGTCGTACTCGTCGCGGTCTTCGAGGAGGGAGTTCCGTAGTTCCTCGGGGACGCCCTCGGCGGCGAGTTCTTCGTCGAGCTCGGCCCGGCGCTCCGCGAAGACGTCGGAGAGGTACCTGACGAAGAGCAACCCGAGGACGAAATCCTTGTACTCAGTCGCGTCGACGGGACCACGAAGGACGTCCGCCGCCTTCCACATGACGTCGTGGACCGCCTCGACGGCGGCGGCGCCGATGCGCTCCCGTTGCCTGGTGGGGTCCTTCTCACGCGGTGGCACGAGGGTGCCGCCTCCTTCCGTGACCGATCCTCCGATTGTCCACGACCGGGGTGGGAGCTGTCCCGGGAGCGCTGTAACGTAGCGGGGACCACAAGTTCTTCTTGATCCGGGGGCGGGCGAGGATGTCGACGATCGGTCTGGCCGCGGCCATCGACGAGCTGCGGCAGGAGCTGTACGAGGCGCAGCGGCTCGGCGTCGGCGAGCAGTTCGCGTTCGGTGTCGAGGAAGCGGAGCTGGAGCTCCAGCTCGAA
>NZ_LIPQ01000563.1 GCF_001418135.1 Streptomyces aureus | reverse complement strand
TCGTCGAGCACCTGCGGACCGTCGTCGCCCCGGCCGCACGGCCGGTCCCGCAGCCGATCCCGGAGCCCGCCCCGTGACCCTCCCCGAGCACCCGCCCGTCCCCCTGAGCGGGCCACGCTTCCAGACCGACCCCACCGAGCTGTACCGGCAGATCCGGCGCGAGCACGGGGCGGTCGCACCCGTCGTGCTGGACGGCGACGTGCCGGCCTGGCTGGTCCTCGGCTACCGCGAGCTCCACCAGGTCACCAGCGACCCGTCCCTCTTCTCCCGCGACTCCGAACTGTGGAACCAGTGGGACTCCATTCCGGCGGACTGGCCGCTGCTGCCGATGATCGGCCGCAAGCAGCCGTCCATCCTCTACACCGTCGGCGAGCGGCACCGCGAGCGCGCGAACGTCATCTCCACGGCCCTGGAGGGGATCGACCCGTTCGTGCTGAAGGAGCGGGCCGAGCGCTTCGCCGACGAACTGATCGACGCGCTGTGCGGCAAGGGGGCCTGCGACATCATCGCCGAGTACGCGATGCTGCTGCCGGTACGCGTCCTCGCCAGCGTCTACGGCTTCTCCGAAGAGCAGGGGCCGGGGCTCGTCACCGCCCTGAACGACATGATCAACGGCCAGGAGGGCGCGCTGGAGGGCCAGCGCCACCTGGCCGAGTCCATGTTCGCCCTGCTCGCCGCGAAGGCTGAGGCGCCGGGCGACGACGTGGCCTCCCGGATGCTGGGCAACACCGCCGGCTTCACGGTCGAGGAGGTCGCCCAGGACCTCATGGTGATGCTGGCCGCCGGCCATCAGCCCACCGCCGACTGGATCGGCAACTCGCTGCGGCTGATGCTCACCGACGACCGGTTCGCCGCCTCGCTGTCCGGCGGTCGCCACAGCGTCGGCGAGGCGATGAACGAGGTCCTGTGGGAGGACACCCCCACCCAGAACGTCGCCGGCCGCTGGGCGTCGCGCGACACCCACCTCGGCGGACGCCGGATCGGCCGCGGCGACCTGCTACTGCTGGGCCTGGCCGCCGCCAACTCCGACCCGCACGTGCGCGCCGACGCGGGCCGGCTCACGGGCGGCAACAACGCCTACCTCTCCTTCGGCCACGGCGAGCACCGCTGCCCCTTCCCCGCGCAGGAGGTCGCCGAGACCATCGCCCGCACGGGAATCGAGGTACTGCTCGACCGGCTGCCGGACGTCGACCTCGCGGTCCCCGCGGCCGACCTCGCCCGCCGCCCCTCCCCCTGGCTGCGCGGACTCACCGCGCTCCCCGTGACCTACACCCCGACCCCCGCCCTTGGAGCCCTCGGATGAATTGCCCGCACGCCCACGCCGCGTCCGCCGCCGACGCCATCGCCCTGGTCCCGTTCGTCGCCGACCTCGACGGCGAGAGCGCCCTGCTGCG
>NZ_LIPQ01000562.1 GCF_001418135.1 Streptomyces aureus | reverse complement strand
CTCGACGAGCCCACCACCTACCTCGACCTGCGCTACCAGGTCGAACTCCTCGACCTCATGCGTGACCTGGCGGACGACCACGGCATCGCCGTCGGCGCCGTCCTCCACGACCTCGACCAGGCGGCGGCCGTCGCCGACCGGATCGTCCTGCTCGACGCGGGACGGGTCGTCGCGGACGGCGACCCCGAGGACGTACTGACTCCCGAGCGGCTGTCCGGCACGTACGGCATCCGCATCGAAGTGGACACCGATCCACTCACCGGCCGGCTGCGCACCCGTGCGATAGGCCGCCACCACTCGCGAAGCGAAAGGCTCAGCACCACATCATGAGACGACTTCTCCTCACCGCGGCGGCCGCCACCACCGCGGCTCTCGCCCTGTCGGCCTGTGGCACCACCGAGCCCGCCGCCGACGACGCGAAGAAGACCACCGAGCGCATCACCCTCACCGACTCCACGGGCGAGAAGGTCGAGCTCGACGGCCCCGCCAAGAAGGTCGTCGGCACCGAGTGGAACGTCGTCGAGCACCTGATCACGCTGGGCGTCGACCCGGTCGGCGTCGCCGACGTCAAGGGGTACAAGACCTGGGACACCGCCGTCCCGCTCAAGAACGAGCCCAAGGACATCGGCACCCGCGGCGAGCCCAGCGTGGAGACGGTCGCCGCCCTGAAGCCCGACCTCATCGTCGCCACCACGGACCTGCCGCCGGCCGCCGTGAAGCAGCTGCGCAAGGTCGCCCCGGTCCTGACGCTCAAGGCCGCCGACGCCGCCGACCCGATCGGCCGGATGAACGCGGACCTGGACGCCATCGCCAAGGCGACCGGCACCACGGAGAAGTCCGACGAGCTCAAGAAGCAGTTCCAGGCGAAGCTCGACGAGGGCAGGAAGAAGCTCGCCGACGCCGGTCTCGCCGGGACGCAGTACGCCTTCGCCGACGGCTACGTCATGTCCAACCAGGTCTCGATCCGCCCCTACACCAGCGGTTCGCTGATCGGGGCGGTCAACGAGAAGCTCGGCCTGAAGAACGCCTGGACCGTCAAGGGCGACCCGGCCTACGGTCTCGGCACCACCGACGTCGAGGGCCTCACCAAGCTCGGTGACGTGCAGTTCGCCTACGTCGGCAACGACGGCGACGCCGGCAGCACGCCGTTCACCGGCGTCCTCGCCAAGGACAAGGTCTGGACGTCCCTGCCGTTCGTCAAGAAGGGCAACGTGCACCGCCTTCCCGACGGCATCTGGATGTTCGGCGGCCCCCAGTCGATGAGCACGTACGTCGACTCCGTCGTCACCGCGCTGACGAAGTAACACCATGGCCGTCACCGCAACCACCCCCGCCACCCGTCCGCCGACGGCCACGTCCCGGACGGGCGCGGCTCCGGTGACGGCCGCCCTGGTCCTCCTCGTCGCCGCCCTCGCGCTCGTGGACATCACACAAGGCACCGCCGCGGTCGGCGCGGCCGAGGTGTGGAAGGCGTTCACGGGCCAGGCCGATCCGGCCGACGCGTCCGTCGTCATCGCGTCCCGCCTGCCGAGGATGACCGCCGGCCTGCTGGTCGGCGCCGTCCTCGGCCTGGCGGGCGCCGCCCTCCAGGCCGTCAGCCGCAACGTCCTCGCCTCGCCCGACACCCTGGCCGTCAACGCGGGCTCCTACTTCGCGCTCGGCCTCGGCGCCGCCTTCGGCCTCTCGCTCCCGCTGTTCGCCTCCTCCGCCCTCGCCTTCGTCGGCGGTCTCGCGGCCGCGGCCGTCGTCCTCGCCCTCTCGGGCCTGGGCGCCGGAACCGTCCGCCTCGTCCTCGCGGGCAGCGCCCTCACCCTCGGCCTCACCGCCGTCACCGAAGGCCTGCTCCTGCTGTTCCCCGCGGAGACCGAGGGCCTCTTCCAGTGGAACCAGGGCAGCATCTCCCAGAACGGCTTCGACGGCGTCCTGCAGATGGCCCCGATCGCCGTCCTCGGCCTCGTCGGACTGCTGCTCCTCGCCCGCCGGGTCGACGCCCTCGCCCTCGGCGACGACGCCGCCCGCGGCCTCGGCGTGCCCGTCCGCGCCACCCGGGTCACCGCCGTCGTCCTCGCCGCCCTGCTCTCCACGGCCGCCGTCACCCTCGCCGGACCCGTCGGCTACGTCGGCCTCTGCGCCCCCGCGATCGTCCGGCCCCTCGCCCGCAGGTTCAGGGGTTTCACCACGTCGCGCGGCTTCCTGCCCGCCGCCGGACTCACCGGCGCCGCCCTCGTGCTCGGCTCCGACGTCCTGCTGCGCTCCCTCGTACCGGCGGACGTGGTGGTCTCCGTGCCGACCGGCGTCGTCACCAGCCTCGTCGGCGCCGTCTTCCTGATCGTCATGGCCACCCGCCTCCGGGACACGGCCGGAGCCACCGCCACCGAGCGGCTCCGCATCAGGAGCAGGGCCCGCTTCCTCACCGTCACCGCGGTCCTGGTGGCCGTGGTGATCGCCGTCGCCGTCGCCGGTGTACTCCTCGGCGACAGCAAACTGCTCCTCGGCGACGTCGTGAACTGGGCCCAGGGGCGGGCCGGCCGGACCGTCACCTTCGTCCTCGACACCCGGGTGCCCCGTGTCCTCGCCGCCCTCTTCGCGGGCGCCGCGCTCGCCCTGGCCGGCACCCTCGTCCAGGCCGTCACCCGCAACCCGCTCGCCGAACCCGGCATCCTGGGCATCTCCGGCGGCGCCGCGCTCGGCGCCGTACTCCTCGTGACGACCGTGCCCGTGGCCGGCTCGTGGGGCATGGCAGGCGCCGCGTTCGCGGGCGCCGCCGTCAGCTCCGTCCTCGTCTTCGGACTGGCCGCGCGGGGCGGGTTCCAGCAGAACCGGCTCGTCCTCGTCGGCTTCGGCGCCGCCATCGCCGCCTCCGCCCTGATCAGCCTGCTGATCATCCTCACCGACCCGTTCAACGCGACGAAGGCCCTCACCTGGCTGTCGGGATCCACCTACGGTCGGTCCCTGCCCGACGTGGTACCCCTCGTCGCCGTCCTCGCCGTGGGCGCGGCCGTCACGTTCGCCCGGCGCACCGAACTCGACCTCGTCTCGCTCGACGAGGACACCCCGCGCCTCCTCGGCCTCGGCCTGGGACGCGCACGCCTCGGCTTCCTCGTCCTCGCCGTCCTGCTCACCGCCACCGCCGTCGCCGCCGCCGGCACGATCGGCTTCGTCGGCCTCGTCGCACCCCACGCGGCCCGCGCCCTGGTCGGCCGTCAGCACGCGCGCGTGGTGCCGGTCGCCGTCCTCCTCGGCGCCGCCCTCGTCTGCACCGCCGACCTCGTCGGCCGCACGGTGATCGCCCCGGCCCAGCTCGGCGCGGGTCTGATGACGGCGGTGATCGGCACGCCGTACTTCCTGTATCTGCTGGTACGGAGCCGACGCGGCTAGGCCCTGCCGTCACGGAGCAGGCGGGAGTTCGACGACGGCGCCTGGGCCCGTCACGAGCGCCACGAGGCCCGGGCCGGGGGCGGACGACCTAAGCTGCCCTCCGGCACAGGCCTCGATCCAGGAGTACGCACCATGACCGACCGCGACCGGCAGCCTCCGTATCCCGACGCCCTCCGGCCGGACGTGGATCCGGCACCGCACGAGTTCCTCGCGCCGGTGACCGGGCTGCTCGGCACCTGGGTCGGCACGGGACGGGGCGGGTACCCGACGCTCGCCGAGGACTTCACGTACGCGCAGGAGGTCACCTTCGGCCACGACGGCCGGCCCTTCCTCCACTACGAGGCGCGCGCCTGGCTGATCGACGCGGACGGCAGCCCGCTGCGGCCCGCTGCGCGGGAGAGCGGCTGGTGGCGGCTCAAGCCCGAGGGCACCGTCGAGGCGCTGATCACCCAGCCCACCGGCATCGCCGAGATCATGGTCGGCCGCGCCGAGAACGGCACGATCGACCTCACCACCCACACGGTCGCCCTCGCCCCCACGGCCAAGTTCGTCGAGGCCACCCGCCGCCGATACACCCTCGCGGACGCGGACACCCTGGACTTCGTCCACGACCTGGCGGCGGTGGGCCGGCCGCTGCAACACCATCTGTCGGCACAGCTGCGGCGCGAGGACGGGAAGTAGAACCATGGGGAACCTGAACGACGACGACCCGTACCTGTGGCTTGAGGACATCTCCGGAGAGGCCGCGCTGGCCTGGGTGGCCGAGCGGAACGCGGAGACGGCGGGAGCGGTGACCGGGGGCGACGCGTTCGGGGCCCTGAAGACACGGCTGCGGGAGGTGCTCGACGCCTCCGACCGGATTCCCTACACCGTGCGGCGCGGCGAGCACCTGTACAACTTCTGGCGGGACGCGGACCACCTGCGCGGAGTGTGGCGGCGGACGACCCTGGAGCAGTACCGCCAGGACGCCCCCGAGTGGGAGGTGCTCCTCGACGTCGACGCGCTGGCCGCCGCCGAGGGCGAGAAGTGGGTCTGGGACGGCGCGCGGGTACGGCGACCGGCGTACGACCGGGCCCTGGTGCGGCTCTCGCGAGACGGCGGGGACGCCGTCGTCGTCCGAGAGTTCGACCTCGGCACACGGGAGTTCGTCGACGACGGATTCCAGCTGCCCGAGGCCAAGACACGGATCGGATGGGTCGACGACGACACCGTCTTCGTGGGTACGGATCTGGGCCCGGGCTCCCTCACCGACTCCGGCTATCCGCGTACCGTCCGCCGATGGCGCCGCGGCACACCCGTCGAGGACGCCGCCCTCGTCTACGAGGCCGACCCGGCGGACGTGGCCGCCTGGGGCTACCGGGACACCACACCCGGGTTCGAGCGGGAGTTCGTCGGCCGGTCCCTGGACTTCTTCCGCAGCGAGACGTACCTCCTGCGCCCCGACGGCACCCGCGTACGGATCGACGTGCCCGACGACGCGAGCGTCTACGCCCATCGGCAGTACCTGATCGTCACCCTCAAGTCCGCGTGGCTCGGGCAGCCGACGGGCTCGCTGCTCGCCTTCGACTTCGACGCCTTCCTGGCGGGCGACCGCACTCCCGACGTGCTGTTCACGCCCGATCCCCGGACCGCCCTCGCCGGACACACCTGGACCCGCAACCATCTCCTCCTGGAGACGATGCGGGACGTCAGCACCCACATCGAGGTCCTCACCCCCGCCCCCGACGGCGGCGGTTGGACGCGCGAGCCGCTCGTCGGCGTCCCGGCCCTGTCCGCCGTGAGCGTCGTCGACACCGACCCCGACGTGTCCGACGAGTACTTCCTCGACGTGTCCGGGTTCCTCCAGCCCTCCACCCTCCATCACGGGTGGGTCGGCGGCGGCTCGGAGGTCCTCAAGCAGGCCCCGCACCACTTCGACCCCACGGGTCTCACCGTCGACCAGCACTTCGCGACCTCCCGGGACGGCACCCGCGTCCCGTACTTCCTCGTCGGCCCCGACCGCGCCGCCACGCCCGGCCCCGGTCCCACCCTGCTCTACGGCTACGGCGGCTTCGAGGTCTCCCTCACCCCGTTCTACGGCGGGGTGACGGGCCGGGCCTGGCTGGAACGCGGCGGCACGTACGTCATCGCGAACATCCGAGGCGGCGGCGAGTACGGCCCCGACTGGCACCAGGCCGCGCTCGGCGCCGAACGCCCCCGGGCCTTCGAGGACTTCGCCGCCGTCGCCGAGGACCTCGTCGCAAGGGGCATCACCACCCCGGCCATGCTGGGCGCCAAGGGCGGCAGCAACGGCGGGCTCCTCATGGGCGCCATGCTCACCCGCCACCCCGAGCTCTTCGGCGCGATCGTCGCCCAGGTGCCGCTCCTCGACATGACCCGCTTCCACAAGCTCCTCGCGGGCGCGTCCTGGATCGCCGAGTATGGCGACCCCGACGACGAGGCCGACCGCCCCCACCTGCTCGAACTCTCCCCGTACCACCGGCTCGCGGCGGACCGGGACTACCCGCCGGTCCTCCTGACGACCTCGACCCGCGACGACCGCGTCCACCCCGGGCACGCCCGGAAGACGGCGGCCCGGCTGCGGGAACTCGGCCACCGGGTCCTCTTCCACGAGAACACCGGCGGCGGGCACGCGGGCGCGGGAGACAACGAACAGGCCGCCCACAACAGCGCGCTCGTGCACACCTATCTGTGGCAGCAGCTCACCGGAGGGGGAGAGGAAGCGGAAGCAGGGGCAGGGGCAGGAGCGGAGGCGCCGACGATCCCCGGACCGCTCACAGCCACCCCGACCGCTGCGCCTGCAGCGCCATCTGGAACCGGCTCGTAGCCCCGAGCCGGGCCATCAGGACCTGCACGCGGCGGAAGAGCGTACGACGGCTGACGCCGATCTCCCGGGCGATGACCTCGTCGCTCGCGCCCGCCGCGAGCAGCCGGAGCAGCCGCCGGTCGGCGGGCAGCAGTCCCGCCGGCCTGGCCGAACGGCCGTGGAACGGCAGCGCGTTCTGCCACGCCTGCTCGAACAGCGCCACGAGCGCGGAGAGCAGGCCGCACGGCTGCACGACCAGCATCGTGTTGTACACGTCCGTCTCCTTGATCGACAGGGCGACCAGGGCGTACGCGTCGTCGATGATCAGGAGCTTGACCGGCACCGACGGAAGGACCCGCGCCTGCTCGCCGGCCTCGATGCACGGCTCGATCGAGTTCTCCAACTGCCCAGGATGCTCCAGGGACTCCCGCGAGTACACGACCCGCTGGGTCACCCCACGCGCGAGCGTGGCCAGCGCGTCGTCCGTGGCGCCGACGAGGGGGAAGTACGGCGGCGAGTCGAACTGCCGGATCTGCTCCCGGGCACTCGCCCACGCCTGACGCATCCGGAGCCCGATGGCGTCACCGGTCACGACCTCCACCAGCGGATCGTGATACCCCGCGAGCCGCTGCCGCCGGAACGACTCGAACGCGCCTCCGACGGTGATCCGGGACTCGTCGAGCTCGGCCGCCCGCCGCCGCCCGAGGATCTCCAGACCCGCGGCGGGCGGCACCGGCGCGACGACGTCGGAACCCTCCTCGGCGGCGCTCGCCAGACCGCAGTCGACCAGCTCGCGGTACGCCTCCACCAGCGCCTCGTCCCCGAGCCCGGCCGCGGCACCGATCGAACTCAACGGCGCGGGCCCGCACTCCAGGAGCGTCCGGTAGACCCGGGCGCCCTCCTGTCCGATGCCCAGAAGCCGGAGTGCCTCGCTGAGTTTCCCGTTCGCCATGGACCGATTATCGACGTCTTCGATCCGGGGCCGTCGGTCGCCCTCAGCGCCTGCGCGCCCTGCGGCGAGCCGCCGGACGGCTTCTCCGAGTACGACTGGCCGGCCGCCGCCCGGACGCCCCGCTGAGCGCCGCGGGGATGGCCGATCCGTGCCACTGGCGGTCTTCGGCAACCGGCGCCCGCGTCGCGGAGTACCTTCCGGAAGCCGCCGGCCCACGGCGGTCGAGGAACTCATCCGGAAGAAGGTGCAGGACGTGGCGAAGGGTCGCAAGAACGGCCTCTACGAAGGCGTCTCCGAGGAGCTCTCCACCCTGATGAGGTCGGGGTGGGCGGACACCGAGCGGCACGGGCTCGAGCCCGACGAGCAGGCCCCGTACGCGGCCCGACGCCGCGCCGCGCTCTCCGCGCGTTTCCCCGGCGAGCGCCTCGTGATCCCCTCCGGCAACCTCAAGACCCGCTCCAACGACGACACGTACCCCTTCCGCCCCTACACGGGATACGTGCACATGACCGGCGACCAGGCACGCGACGGCGCCCTCGTGCTCGAACCCCGCGCGGACGGCGGCCACGACGCCTACTGCTACCAGCTGCCGCGCGACAGCCGCGACAACGACGAGTTCTGGATCGGCTACACGGCCGAGCTGTGGATGGGCCGGCGCCGCTCGCTCGCCGAGGCCGAGGTCGTCCTCGGGCTGCCCTGCCGCGACGTCCGGACCGTCGCCCAGGACCTGGCCGCGGGTTCCGGTGTGCCGACCCGGATCGTCCGTGGCATCGACCCGGCACTCGAGGCCGCGGTCACCACGGACGAGGAGCGCGACGACGAGCTGGAGGAGGCGCTCTCCGAACTGCGGCTCGTCAAGGACGCGTGGGAGATCGGCGAGATGCGCAAGGCGGTCGACTCGACCGTCCGCGGGTTCACCGACTGCGTCGGCGAGCTGTCGAGGGCCGTCGCCTCCTCCGAGCGGTGGATCGAGGGCACCTTCTTCCGCAGGGCACGCCTGGAGGGCAACGCCGTCGGATACGGCTCCATCTGCGCCGCCGGTGAGCACGCCACGATCATGCACTGGACGGAGAACGACGGCCCGGTCCGGCCCGGCGAACTGCTCCTGCTCGACGCGGGCGTGGAGACCCGCTCCCTCTACACGGCCGACGTCACCCGCACGCTGCCGATCAGCGGCACGTTCACCCCGGTCCAGCGCCAGGTGTACGACGCGGTGTACGAGGCGCAGGAGGCCGGCATGGCCACGGTCAAGCCGGGTGCCCCGTACCGCGACTTCCACGAGGCGTCCCAGCGGCACCTGACGGCGCGGCTCGTCGAGTGGGGCTTCATCGAGGGCCCCGTCGACCGGGCGTACGCCCTCGGCCTCCAGCGTCGCTTCACGATGGCCGGCACCGGGCACATGCTCGGCCTGGACGTCCACGACTGCGCGCAGGCCCGCACGGGGGAGTACGTCGACGGCGTCCTCGAACCGGGCATGGTGCTCACCGTCGAGCCCGGCCTGTACTTCCAGCCCGACGACCTGACCGTGCCGGAGGAATGGCGGGGCATCGGCGTCCGGATCGAGGACGACCTCGTCGTCACCGACGACGGCCACGAGAACCTGTCGGCGGGCCTCCCGCGCTCCTCGGCCGAGGTCGAGTCCTGGATGGCGCGCTTCGCGGGCTGACCCCACCAGGGGGTGCACCTCGGGTGTCGGCGGATACGCGTCCCACCGCGTCCCGGCTGCCGTGGTGTCCCGCCCCGGTTGCCGAGTGCTCCAGGCCCTGTCGTCGAACCCCCGTCGTCGCCCCGAGGGCGGCCCTGCGGAGTTTGACGAGGGGGCTCAGGGGGAGGCCGTCGGGGTCGCGATCGGCCTGCGGATCTCGTCGCGTATCTTGCGGGTCTCCGCAGCCGCCACTTCGAGAGGGGCGCTCGGGGTGAACCCGATCGCGACGGTGGTGTTGGCGTCGCCCCAGCCGCACACGGTCTTTTCGTCCACCGTCTCGCAGCGGAAGTCGACGTCCGAGCCGGGCACGCGGATCGTTCTGGGCGGGTCGCTGACGGTCTCGCGGCCCGTGACGGTCATGGCTCTCATCAGGCTGTCCCGATCCGACTCCGGGTCCGTGGACCGTCCGGACGAGCCGGAAACCCGCACCGTGCGGAACGTGACGCCCTTCTCGATGCCGGTACTGGTGACGGTGTAGTCGGCGGAGTAGTGCGTCGAGCCGTTCTGCGGGTCGGCGGGAAGGCGGTTCTCGATGTTGCGCCCGTACGCGCCGTCCACCATCGACTCGGGAAGGACGAGCTCGTGCGTGGCCGGGGGGAGCGAGGCGTCCGAGCCCCAGCCCGGTCCTCCGGCCGCGTAGATGCCGTAGCCCGTGCCACCGAGCACGAGCAGGGCTCCCACGACAGCGGCGGCGACCCGTCCGGTGGGCGTCTTCCCCGGCGAGGGCCCGCCGCCCCGGGCCCCGGTGTGCGGGGCCCCGGCGTGCGGGGCGGCGCCGACGGTCGCGGCATCGGCGATGTCCTTCGCGGTCGGTGCGGCGGCCGACGCGGCGGTCGGCGTCGGCGTCGGTGCCGGCGCCGCGGACGGCGCCGCCGTGGAGGCCTGCGTCGGCGGACGGGCAGCCGCGTCCGCCGCCGGCTTCGCGGCGGTCTCCGGCGCCAACAGGTCCAACAGCCTTCTGGGGGAGGGCCTTTGCGCCGGGTCCTTGGCCAGACAGGCGGCGACCACCGGGCGTATGCCCTCCGGCACGGCGGACAGGTCCGCCGGCTCGTGCACGGCCCGGTACATCAGCATCATCGGAGTGCCCTCCCCGAACGGCTGCCCGCCGGCCGCCGCCACCAGCACCGCGCCCAGCGCGAACACATCGGCGGCGCCGCCCACTTCGAGGCCCTGGGCCTGCTCGGGGGCCAGGAAGCCGGGGGTGCCGAAGGCCGCGCCGGTATGGGTCAGCCGGGTCGCCTCCAGGGCCCGGGCGATACCGAAGTCGAGCACCCGCGGACCGTCGTCGGCCATGATGATGTTGCCGGGCTTGAGGTCGCGGTGGATCAGGCCGCAGCCGTGGATGGCCTGCAACGCCTCCGCCAGCGCCGCGCCGAGCAGCCGCAGTCGGGCCTCCTCCATCGGTCCGCGCTCGGCGAGCAGCCCCGAGAGCGTCGGCCCCGCGATGTAGGCGGTCGCGAGCCACGGCGCCGCCGCGTCCGGGTCGGCGTCGACCACCTGCGCGGTGTGGAACCCGCCGACCCTGCGGGCGGCGTCGACCTCCGCGCGGAACCGGGCGCGGAAATGCGGATCGGCGGCCAGCTCGGGCCGGGCCACCTTGACCGCCACGGTGCGTCCGCCCCGAGACCGCGCCAGGTACACCGTCCCCATGCCGCCCGCGCCCAGCTCGCGCTCCACGGCGTAGTCGCCGACGCGCTCCGGCAGGTCCGCGCCGTCCACTCGCCACCTCCTTTGCGGCACGCCCCCGTTGGAATGCCGCGGGCCAGTATGGCCGACCCTCCGCGCGGCGTCATCCGCGGACGATCACGGTTCACGCGTAAGCCGTGAGGTCCTCGTACAGGGCGAAGAGGCGGGGGAGCGGCGGGCCGGAGTCCGGCCCGGGGCGGTCCGTCAGCGCGGTCCACGCGGTGGCGAAGAGCTGACGCGCCCGGGCTCCCGGCCAGGGCGCGGGGAGCAGTTCGGGAGGCAGCAGGGGGTCGGGCCCCATGGCGTACGTGAAGGCGGCGGCGAGCTGGACGGCGAGCGTCAGCCGCTCGGGGGCCGTCGGGCTCGCGGCGTGCTCGGCGTCGTCCGGGTTCTCCAGCCGGTCGAGGCAGCTTCGGGCGAAGGCGGCCAGTCGGTCGTGCCGGGCGGCGATCTCGTCGAGCGGCCAGAGCGCGGCGGCCAGCGCCCGCGGTTCGGCGACGTCCCCGACCCGCAGGTCGGTGCTGGTGAGGTACGTGACCTGGCCGGGGACGCCGAGGTGGCGGGCCTGGGCCTCGACGAGCGGTTCGATCGGATTGGCGGCGGCGTACAGGCCTCCTTGGAGCGGCGCGGCGCCGAGGTGGAGCAGGGTGTCGCGGAGCGCGTCGCGGGCGGCCCGCGCCGACTCCGGAACGGCGAAGGCGAAGAGGTGCCACCTGCCGTCCCAGGGGGCGAGCCCGTGGTCCTGGCGGTAGGCGTGACCGACATGGGCGGCGTCGGGGGCGATCGCGCCGGTGGGGTCGGCGACCGCGCGGAGAACGGCCTTGCGCCCCCGCCCCTCGTGGGTGAAACGGCCCTCCGCGACCAGGCGCTTGACGCAGAGCCGGACCTGCTGGTCGGTCATGGAGAGGAGCCCGGCGACGGTGTAGAGCTCCCCGGCGTCGACGGTGCCGTCGGTACGGACGAGGGCGTGCACGAGCGTGCGGGTGGGGACGGGGTTCCACGCGGAGTCATCGGCGGGTTCGGCGCGTTGGCCGGGCCGGGTGAGTGCGGCGGGTTCGGCGGGCTCGGTGGGTCGGGCGAGGTGAGCGGCCTCGGCGGCCTCGGCGGGTTCGGCACGTGCGGCATGCTCGGCACGGTCCGATTCCTCTGCCGCTTCCGTCCTCCCGGCCCCCGTCGGGGTGGTTCGGCGCTTCATCGGGCCTCCTGGCCGTGCGGGAAGTCGGCGGCCGTGACCGGCCGGTGCATCGTCGTGGCGGCGCCGAAGCCCATCAGGTCGCGCAGGTAGGGGGTCTTCTCCGTGTGGACGGCGACGAAGCCGTGCCGCTCGTACAGCGCGCGGGCGCGCGGGTTGACGTCGATGACGTCCAGGCGGATGCGGCGGCAGCCGGCTTCGGCGGCCACGGCGGCGACCTCGCGCAGGAGGAGGCCGCCGATGCCCGTGCCCCGGCGCTCGGGGGCGACCGCGATGCCGTCCATCACCAGCTCACGGTCGGCGGCCCTGCGCTCCAGGAGCGCGAGGAGGGCGAGACGGGGCAGCCCGCGCAGCACCCCGTACGCCGCGAGGACGTCCGCCGCGCCGCCGCCGGTGAGCCCGCGCCCGTCGAGCTGGTAGCCCGCGACGCCCGCCACCTCGCCGTCGACGAGCGCGGTGACGCCCCGGTCGAGGTGGAGGTGGGCCGCGAGGAAGGCGCGGGCCTTGTCGGGGGGATTCAGGGCGGCGCCGAGCTTGCGCCCGAACGCCTCCCAGTACAGCGCGGCGACCCTGCCCTCGCTGCCCTCGGGCACGCCCCGGCGCACCACTGGCCGTGTGTCCATCGGTCTCCTCCGGCTCCTTCGTACTCCCCTGCGAGCTTGCACTATCGATAGTAATACGTTCATTCTCGGTACGAGCGTTTTCGTAGCGATAGTTATGGGGGAAGTATGAGACTGCAGGCGACTGCGGCGGAGCGAGGTGCCGGGGATCCGGGGCCCGGGGGTGGTGGTGCGCGGCTCGCGCAGGTCGACGCCCTGCGCGGGTTCGCCCTGTTCGGCATCCTCGTCGTCAACATCGGCTTCCTGGCGTCGGCCTACCGCGGCGTGGGTCTGGCGGACCCCGGCTTCGACTCGCCTCTCGACGGCGCGGTCCGGTGGTTCGGCGCGGTGTTCTTCGAGGCCAAGTTCTTCCTGCTGTTCTCGTTCCTCTTCGGCTACAGCTTCACCCTCCAGCTCGCCTCGGCCGAGCGTGGCGGCGTTCCCTTCGTCCCGCGCTTCCTGCGGCGCCTCGCGGGCCTGTTCGTCCTCGGCGTGCTGCACGCGGTCCTGCTGTACCCCGGCGACATCCTCACCACGTACGCCGTCCTCGGTCTGATCCTGCTCGCCGCCCGCCGTGTCCGGCCCCGCGCCGCGGTGCGTACCGCGGTGATCCTCCTCGCCGCCACCGCCGCCTTCTACCTCCTCCTCGCGTGGGGTGTTCATCTGGCCGGTGGCGCGGGGGGCGATCCGGGCGCCGCGGCCGAGGCCGAACGGGCCCTGCGGGAGCTGCGCGGCGGCCCCGGTGCGGTGATCGGGGAGCACCTGGGGCAGCTGTCCGAGGTCGTGTTCGTGCTGGTCCTCTTCCAGGCTCCGGCCGCCCTGGCCGCCTTCTTCCTCGGATTCGCCGCCGGGCGGGTCCGGGCGCTCGGGGACCTCGCCCGTCATCGGGGGACCCTGGTCCGGATCCAATGGGTGGGTTTCACGGTCGGGCCGCTCGGCGCGGTGGTCTACGCGCACGCGAACCTGGCGGCGTCGGACGGCGCGTACCAGGCCCTCGCCGTCGCGGTCGACGTCCTGACCGCGCCGCTGCTCGCCGCCGCG
>NZ_LIPQ01000561.1 GCF_001418135.1 Streptomyces aureus | reverse complement strand
TCGCCGCGCCGCTGCTCGCCGGGGAGCAGGGGCGGTTCGGGCTCCCGGGCGGAACGGTTCCGCTGCTCGCGGGCGCCGTCACCGGCTGGGTCTGGAACCAGGCCCTCGCCCACCGCGCGTACACCTGGCTGGGCCTCGGCGACCGGCCCGCCGCCGCCCGCGCCCTGCTCCTCGGGGCCCCGGCGGGCGCCCTCGCCGGTACGGTCGTCGCCCTCGCGGCGGCCGCCCCCGGTGAGACACCGGCGGCCCTGTTCGCCGCCGGGCAGTCGGTCTACCTCGCCGCCGCGACCGTGCTCCTGGTCCTCGGCCGCGAACGGGCCCTGCTCTGCGCCCTGGCGCCGCTCGCCGGAGCCGTCCCCGCCTTCCGCTGGGACCTGCCCGACCTCCTGCGCGCCGGCCTCCTCCTCGCCGCGCTCACCGCGAGCGTCGTCTTCGCCGGGCTCGTCCTCCGGCCGGGTACCCGGCCGGGCGCGGCGGGCCGCGGCGGACCCCCGCGCGGGGCCTCGCTCCCGTACGGCCTCTTCGGCCTCGGCAGCGGTCTGCTCGTGCTCCACGCGGGCATCGGCGACACCCTGGTGAGCGGTGCGGGCGCCGTCATCGCGCTCACCCTCTCCATGGGGCCCGCCGAGTGGCTGCTGCACCGCTTCCGGGGCGAGAGCCTGACCCGGCTGAGGACCCTGGCCACCGCGCGCGAGTTCCGCCGCGCGGTCACCGGCACCCTCGTGCTCTGTCTCGGCGGCTACCTCGGCGTCCTCGTCACGCTCACCGTCGCCGTGACCCTGGCCTGGCCCGGGGCGCCCTGGCCGACGCCGCCGCGGCTCGTCACCCTGCTCCTGATCGGGACCGTGCTCTGGCTGGGACTGCTGCTCCAGGCCTTCGGGGCGGTGCTCAGCGCGGCCGCCGTCTGTCTGCTCGCGGCGGCGGCACAGACGCTGGAACCCGCGGCGGGCCCGGTCGCGGCCGGGGGAGCGGCGGCCGTGCTCGCCGTCCTCACCTGTGTCCTGCTCGTACGACCGACCGCCCACCGCGTCTAGGGGATGTCCTGCCGATCAGGCCGGGCTCGCGGCGTCCGGTGCCGCACCTCGCCGCGTCGTCGTCGGTCGGCACGGCTCCGACATGCCCCCTCCTCCGCCCTGACGCACGGCACCGGACGCCGCTCCCTGATCCGGCCTGATCGACAAGACACCCCTAGGAACCCGGCCCGTGAATCGTTTCCTCCTGGTGCCGTTCTACGAGCACCCGGCCGACCGGCCCGAGGCCTGGTCGGCCCTCGTCGACGCGGCGCCGTCCCTGTACGGCGTCGTCGTCAACCCGGCGAGCGGCGCGGGCGAGGCACCCGACGCGGCGTTCGCGGAGGCCACCGCCCGGCTACGGGCGGCCGGGGTCCGGCTCCTCGGCTACGTGGACACCGCCTACGGCCGCCGCCCGCACGCCGAGGTCGTCACCGACCTGCTCCGCCACCGCGACTGGTACGGCACCGACGGCGCCTTCCTCGACCAGGTGTCCACGGCACCCGACGCCCTCGCCCACTACCGCCGGCTCGCGCTCGCGGCCCGGTCCGCCGGGGCGGCGACCCTGGTGCTCAACCACGGCGCCCATCCGGACCCGGGTTACGAGGAGTTCGCCGACCTCCTCGTGACCTTCGAGGGCCCCTGGGACACGTACCGGACGCTCGACCTGCCGGTCGCCGCCCACTACTGCCACCTCGTGTACGCGGCTCCGCCCGGCGTCCGCCCGGTCACTCCGGTGCACTGCGCCGTCCCCGGCACGGGCGCGCACCCCTGGGGCACCCTCCCGCACCTCCCGGAGCCCGCCCGCTGAGACGACTTCTGCCGCTGCCCGCGGGCCTGCTCCCGCTCGCCGCGGCCGCAAGGTCATCCGCCACCTCTCCACCGACGCCTGGGAGGACCGCCCGGGAACCGGGTCTCAGCTCCCCGCTCACGCGGTACGAGCCGGGGGTGTGGCGCCAGGCCCGCTGACGGTGTAGCAGGTCGCCCGGCCCTCGCCCCGGGCCGTCCAGTCGTGTTCGGACGACCAGGTGTACCAGAGGTCCCCGCGGCGGGAGCCCTCCCGGGCGGCGGCGCAGGCCCGCCCGGCGCGTTCCCGGGCGTCCTCGTTCCCGGGGTAGGTGCCGGTCAGCGGGTGCTGGGTGAGGACCTTCCCGTCGTGGGGGCCGGCGCAGGGCACCCGCGCCACCAGCCGGCTGTACC
>NZ_LIPQ01000560.1 GCF_001418135.1 Streptomyces aureus | reverse complement strand
GCGTCCGCCCCGAGGTCGCCGGGCCCGAGGACGGAGGGCCCGCCGCCGTACACGTCGTGCCCTTCGAGGACCATGGCGCCCTGCGCGATGTAGCTGTAGACGTCCTTGCTGTAGAGCGGCGGGGCGAGGAGCAGCGGCCCGGTCCACCAGGCCAGGGTGGCGAGCACCCCGTCCCGTACCCCTCGGGCGAGAAGCACGCCGTACCGCCACCAGGCGGCGACGAGCACCGTCAGGCCGAGGTACGCGAGGAGCGCGCCGGCGAGGGTGAGCGCGGAGCCGCGCGGCTCCCACAGCCCCCAGCCGCCGCGCACCGGCAGCGTCCCGGCGGCCCAGCCGCCCACGGCGACGGCGAGCGACCCGGCAGCGCCGAGCCACCGGCATCCGGAAGCACTGAAAAACCACATGACGGGCCAACCTACCCTGCGGGCCGCCGCGCCCCGTCGTACCCGGCACCCCCGTACCCGCCGCCCGTCACTTGGGGCGCTTCGTGGCGCCCGGTGCCTCGTCGGCCTTGCCGGGGCCCGCGGTCTTGTTGCCGCCACCCGAGCCGCCCCCTCCGGGAGTGGCCTCAGGCGACGGGCTCGTCGTGGTCGGGGTGGTGCTGGGCCTGGGTGACGGGGTCGCGGTCGTGGCCTCGGCCGTGGGCGTCGGCGTGGCCGGAGCGTCGGAGGTGCCGACCGTGGCGCGCGGAGTGGACGGGCGCGCCGGCGCGCCGTCGGACGCGCCGGAGTCGCCGGAGTCGTCCGACGCGGCTGGGTCCGGCTGGATCAGCGCGGGAGCGTCCTGCCGTTCGTCGTCCGCCCAGGGCAGCGGCCCTCCCGCAGGTCCGGCGCCGAAGGATCCGGCGACGACGATGCCGAGGAATCCGAGGCAGGCGAGGCCCACCCCTGCAGCGCCCCACCGCACCACGCGGCCGCGTCGCCCCGAGGCGTCGACGAAGACGCTGTTGTCCTGGTGACTCATGGGCGCGAAGTGTAGGGAGCACGACACCACAGCGCGAGTCCACACACATTCCGGACACATTCAGAGACACGCCAGGTGTCCGACGTGTCCCAAAACACGAAGCGTCCCGGCCGACCCCGCCGTAAGCTCTCGGCATGCAGGTGATCCAGTCCACGAAGCTCGCCAACGTCTGTTACGAAATCCGGGGTCCGGTGCTCGAAGAGGCGATGCGGCTTGAGGCTGCGGGTCATCGCATCCTCAAGCTCAACACGGGAAACCCGGCCGCCTTCGGCTTCGAGTGCCCGCCCGCCATCCTCGAGGACGTGCTGCGCAACCTGTCCGAGGCGCACGGCTACGGCGACGCGAAGGGGCTGCTCTCGGCCCGCCGCGCGGTGATGAGCCACTACGAGACCAAGGGCATCCCGCTCTCCGTCGAGGACATCTATCTCGGCAACGGCGTCTCGGAGCTGATCCAGATGTCGATGCAGGCGCTGCTCGACGACGGTGACGAGGTCCTCGTCCCGGCCCCGGACTATCCGCTGTGGACGGCGTCGGTCTCGCTCGCGGGCGGCACGGCCGTGCACTACCGCTGCGACGAGCAGGCGGACTGGATGCCGGACCTGGCGGACATCGAGCGGAAGATCACCGATCGCACGAAGGCGATCGTGATCATCAACCCGAACAATCCGACGGGCGCCGTCTACGACGACGAGATGCTCCGCTCCCTCACGGAGATCGCCCGCCGCCACAACCTGGTCATCTGCTCGGACGAGATCTACGACAAGATCCTCTACGACGGTGCCACGCACACCCCCACCGCCGCGATCGCCCCCGACCTGCTCGTCCTGACCTTCAACGGGATGAGCAAGAACTACCGGGTGGCCGGCTTCCGCTCGGGCTGGCTGGCGGTCTGCGGCCCGAAGCACCACGCGTCCTCCTACATCGAGGGCCTCACGATCCTCGCCAACATGCGCCTCTGCGCGAACATGCCGGCGCAGCACGCGGTGGCCGCCGCGCTCCAGGGCCGGCAGTCGATCGAGGACCTGGTGCTGCCGGGCGGGCGTCTCCTTGAGCAGCGGGACACGGCGTACGAGCTGCTGACCCAGATCCCGGGTGTGACGTGCGTGAAGCCGAAGGGCGCGCTGTACCTGTTCCCGCGCCTCGATCCGAACGTCTACAAGATCAAGGACGACCGGCAGATGGTCCTGGACCTGCTGCGGGCCGAGAAGATCATGGTGGTGCACGGGACGGGCTTCAACTGGCACGAGCCCGATCACTTCCGGATCGTCACGCTGCCGGCGGCGGCGGACCTGGCGGACGCGGTGACCCGGATCGGCCGGTTCCTGGACGGCTACGGCCAGCCGTAGCACCACGGCCGGACCCCGCACCCCAGCCGGACCCCGCTCAACTTTAGACTGAATCTAAGCTAGGATGGCTCCAGAGCACTCAGGAGGCCGTCCCATGTACGAACCGATCCGCACCAAGTCGGTCCACCGGATGGCCGACGACGCCCACGACGCGTACCCGCACCGCTCCCGCGAGGAGGAGCTGGACATCCAGCTCGCCGGCCACCTCTCCGCCCTGCTCGCCGTCACCGACGAGCTCGGCGACACCGAGGCCGGCGAGCTG
>NZ_LIPQ01000056.1 GCF_001418135.1 Streptomyces aureus | reverse complement strand
AGCCACCCCACTCCCACCTCCCGCAACTCCTACCTCCGCCTCTTCGACGTCCCCGGCGCCCGCGCCTTCATCGTCGGCAATCTGATCGCCCGGCTGCCCATGGGCATGTTCGGCGTCAGCGCCGTGATCATGATCGCGGCGGCCTACGACTCGTACGCCCTCGCGGGCGGCGTGACCGCCACCGGCATGGCCGCCGGGGCCCTCACCGCCCCCTGGATCGCCCGGCTCGTCGACCGGTACGGCCAGGCGCGGATCGCGGTCCCCGCCACCGTCCATGCCGTCCTCGGCCATCTGGTCCTGCTGCTCTGCGTCCACGAGAAGGCGCCCGTCTGGGCCCTGTTCGCCACCACCGCGCTCACCGCCACCTCGCCCAACACGGGGGGCATGTCCCGGGCCCGCTGGGCGCATCTCCTCAAGGGCGACCGGACCGCCCTGCACACCGCCAACGCCTTCGAACAGGCCACCGACGAGCTCTGCTTCATGCTCGGCCCGGTCGTCGCCGCGCTGCTCTGCTCCACGCTCTTCCCCGAGGCCGGCACCCTCGTCGGCGCCGTCCTGTTCCTCACCGGCGTCCTGGTCTTCGCCGCCCAGCGCTCCACCGAGCCGCCGGTGTCACCCCGTACCGCCACGGGCTCCCCGCTGCGCGTCCCCGGCATGACCCCGCTCCTGGCGGTCTTCCTCGCCACCGGCGCGGTCTTCGGCTCCATGGAGGTGGTGACCGTGGCGTACGTGGACGGCCCCGTCGCCGGTCCGGTGCTGGCACTCCAGGCCGCGGGCTCGTGCGCGGCGGGCCTCGTCCACGGCCGTGCCCGGCGCACCGTCCGGCTCCGCACCTGCCTGGCCGCGATGGCCGTCCTGATGACGATGCCGCTGCTCGCCGCCTCGACCGGCTCACTGCTCGCCCTCGCCGTCGGACTCCTCCTGGCGGGCATGGCGACGGCTCCGACCATGGTGACGGGCATGGGCCTGGTGCAACGCCTGACCCCGGCGTCCCAGCTCAACGAGGGCATGACGCTGGCCGTGACCGCCCTCCTCGGCGGCATCGCGGCCGGCTCCGCCACCGGCGGCTGGGCCGCCGACCACGCCCCGTTCGCGTCCTTCGGTTTCCTGGTCCCGGCCACCGCGGCCGCCGTGGCGCTGGCGCTCTGCGCGGCGACCAGGGTGGGCGGCCGGGCATGACGAAGGCCCGGCAGTCGGATGACTGCCGGGCCTTCGCCCACATGGGATGAGGTGTCCGAGGAGGCGGGCCTCTCGGACGCTCGGTGGAGATGGCGGGAATCGAACCCGCGTCCAACGGTACGGAAACAGGGCTTCTCCGTGCGCAGTCCGCTACGAGTTTCTCGGCCCCGGAGATCACACGGACAAGTCTCCGACGGGCTCAGTCACTGTTTGATTTCCCTCTGGCCCCCGTGACCGGGGCTAGAGGTTTAGATCCCTAAATGACGCCAGGATCCGGGTCGGGACCACCCCCGGGCTGACGCTCCTCACAGAGGCTTCTTGTCGTTACCTAAAATTAGGCAGCGAGGGCGAAGCGGGAGTTATCGCTCTTGGAGTTGGCGATTATTGGTTGCGACATATGGTTAACGAGATCATTGCCGCTTCCTCGACACGCTTCCCCTGCATCGGTATCCGCTGTCGAAACCGATCATCCCCATGTTGTTTTTTCAAAGGTCGCACCCGCTGTGAGGTGCGTGGCCCATCGTACGTGACCGACGGGCGCTGTCGCCAGCGTATTACCCGCGACCGCGCCGCTAGCCTGCCTGGGCCGCCCGCTGCTTGCGCTTGGCCGCCGCGATGGCCCGGTTCGTCTCGCGGGTGTCCTGCTTCTCGCGCAGGGTCTGGCGCTTGTCGAACTCCTTCTTGCCCTTGGCGAGCGCGATCTCGACCTTGACCCGGCCGTTCAGGAAGTACAGCGCGAGGGGCACGATCGTGTGACCCGTCTCCTGCGACTTCGCCTCCAGCTTGTCGATCTCCTCGCGGTGCAGCAGCAGCTTGCGCTTCCGCTTCGCCGAGTGGTTGGTCCAGCTGCCCTGCATGTACTCGGGCACATGGATGTTGTGCAGCCACGCCTCGTGCCGGTCGATCTGCACGAAGCCGTCGACCAGCGAGGCGCGGCCCATCCGCAGCGACTTCACCTCGGTGCCCATGAGCACCAGACCGCACTCATAGGTGTCGACGATGTGGTAGTCGTGGCGCGCCTTCTTGTTCTGCGCGATGATCTTGCGCTCGGGCGCCTTGTCCTGGTTCTTCTTCGCAGGCTTGCCCTGCACGTTCACGAGTCCCTTTGCCATAGTGCGCTCATTTTCGCACTACGAGCCCCCTCCGAGGCCACTCAATACCGTCTTCGCCTGTTCTTCCGCCCGTTCCCCGGCGGTCACGTCGGGGGTGATGCCCCGCCCGTCGACGGCGTGACCCGCCGGGGTGCGGTAGTGGCCGACGGTCAGCTCGGCGACGGAGCCGTCCGGCAGGGCGCTGGGCATCTGGACCGAACCCTTGCCGAAGGTGCGCGAGCCGACCGTGACGGCCCTGCCCCGGTCCTGGAGGGCTCCGGTGAGCAGCTCGGCCGCGCTCATCGTGCCGCCGTCGACCAGCGCCACCAGGGGCCTGCCGGTGTCACCGCCGCCCTCCGCGTACACGGCGCGCTGCTCGCCCTCCACGTCGTACGTGGCGACCAGACCGCCGTCGAGGAAGGCGGAGGCGGCCACGGCGGCCTCGGCGACCAGGCCGCCGGCGTTGCCCCGCAGGTCCAGGAGAACGCCGGCACCGGCCGGAGCGGCCCGTACCGCGTCCCGCACGCGCGTGCCCGCTCCCTTGGTGAAGGCGGCGACCCGGATCAGCAGGGTCCCGTCGTCGAGGCGGCGGACGGTGACCGGGTCCGTGGCGAGCCTGGCCCGGTGCAGCGTCCGGGTCCAGGCCGCGCGGCCGCGCTCGACCCGGAGGGCGACGCTGGAGCCGGGTACGCCGTCGCCGCGCAGGAGGGCGACGACCTCGGAGACCGAGAGCCCGTCGACCGGGCGGCCGTCGACGGAGACCAGCCGGTCGCCGGCCCGGAGCCCGGCCCTCTCGGCGGGGCCGCCGCTCTGCACCCGGGTCACCCGGACCCTGCCCCCGGCGGCCCGGCCGGCGGAGAGCCCCACGCCGGTGTACGTGCCGTCGAGGGCCTGCTCGAACTCGGCGTACTCCCTCTTGTCGTACACCGCGCCCCAGCGGTCTCCGCTGCGGCTGACGAACTCCTCGGCCGCCTGCTTGCCCGACTTGCCGTCCGCCATGGCGTCGGCTGCGGCCCGGTTCAGGGCGGCGCTGTCGACCGTCGAGGAGTCCCGGGACCCCTCCCCCGCGCGCAGGGTCGCCTCCGTGCGCCCGGCGGCGGACTCCTGCCGGGGCAGCGAGCCGGTGGCGGCGGCGGTGGCCAGGACCCCGGTGAAGACCAACGTCAGAACGGCCCCACGGAGCACTCCGCGGGGCCGGATACAGAGATGGTCGGTGCCGGCCGGCATGGCGCCCACTCTAGGACAAGGCGATGGCGCCGCACGGGCTTTGCCCGTACGACGCCATCCGTCGTCAGTGGTGTCTTCTCACACCTTCAGGTACTTGCGCAGCGCGATGAAAGCGGCCACCGCGGGCATCAGCAGCCCGATGGCGATCACCAGCGGCAGCTTGGCGAAGACGGCGTCCCAGCCGATGAAGTTGACGAGCTGCATCTTCTCCGCGAGCGCGATGCCGTGGTCGATGAGGAAGTACCGGCCGACGAGCAGCAGCACACAGGCGACCGCGCCACCGAGGAGTCCGGCGAACGCCGCCTCCATGATGAACGGCATCTGGATGTAGAAGCTGGACGCGCCGACGAGCCGCATGATCCCGGTCTCGCGGCGGCGGCTGAAGGCCGAGACGCGGACCGTGTTGACGATCAGCATCAGCGCGATGACCAGCATCAGCCCCATGACGCCGAGGGCGGCGATGTTCATGCCGTTCATCAGGTCGAAGAGGTTCTGCAGGATGCCCCGCTGGTCCGCGACCGACTCGACGCCGTCACGGCCGGCGAAGGCGGTGGCGACCACCTTGTACTTCTCCGGGTCCTTGAGCTTGACCCGGAACGACTCCTGCATCTGGTCCGGCGTCACGACGGAGGCGATGGCGGTGTCGCCGTACTGCTCCTTGTACCGCTTGAACGCCTCGTCGGCCGTCTCGTGCATGACGGTGTCGACGATGTCCATCTTCTTCAGATCGGCCTCGATCTGCTCCTTCTGCTGCGCCGTGACCGCGCCCTTGGCGCACTTGGCCGCGGAGGCCGCGTCGGCCTTGTTGCAGAGGAAGATGGAGACGTTGACCTTGTCGTACCAGTAGTCCTTCATCGTGCTGACCTGCTCGCGCATGAGCAGCGCACCGCCGAACAGGGCGAGTGAGAGGGCCACGGAGACGATGACGGCGAACGTCATCGTGAGATTGCGCCGGAGACCGACGCCGATCTCGGAGAGCACGAACTGAGCGCGCATGGTGTGTTGAGTCCCCTACCTGCTCAGTGCTGGTAACCGTAGACGCCGCGGGCCTGGTCGCGGACGAGGCGGCCCTTCTCCAGCTCGATGACGCGCTTGCGCATCTGGTCGACGATGTTCTGGTCGTGGGTCGCCATGACGACGGTGGTCCCTGTCCTGTTGATGCGGTCGAGCAGCTTCATGATGCCGACCGAGGTCTGCGGGTCGAGGTTGCCGGTGGGCTCGTCGGCGATCAGCAGCATCGGGCGGTTGACGAAGGCCCGGGCGATGGCGACGCGCTGCTGCTCACCACCGGAGAGCTCGCCCGGCATCCGGTCCTCCTTGCCGCCGAGCCCGACCAGGTCGAGCACCTGCGGCACGGCCTTGCGGATCTCGCCGCGCGGCTTGCCGATGACCTCCTGGGCGAAGGCCACGTTCTCGGCGACGGTCTTGTTGGGAAGGAGGCGGAAGTCCTGGAAGACGGTGCCGAGCTGACGCCGCATGTGCGGCACCTTCCAGTTGGAGAGCCGGGCCAGGTCCTTGCCGAGGACGTGCACCTGGCCTTGGCTGGCGCGCTCCTCACGGAGGAGCAGCCGCAGGAAAGTCGACTTTCCGGAGCCGGACGAACCGACGAGGAAGACGAACTCCCCCTTCTCGATCTCCAGGGATACATCCCGGAGCGCGGGGCGGTTCTGCTTCGGATAGGACTTGGAGACGTTGTCGAATCGGATCACGGATGCACCACGGTCGGCCGGGAGTAGGTGTGCGTGACCTTACGCGACCGGGGAAGACCCGCGCAGTCGCGGTTCCGGCTTGCGACGTTTATCCTTTTCGCCCTCGCGGACGGAGCGTCCGCGATCCGGTGGGGCGCGCCGAAACGCCGTCGAGCTGGCACAGTGGTAGGGGGAACGTCCGGACACCGTCGGACGTTGTCCTGGTGTTACCCCAGTGCGGGAGGAGGAGAGCGCATGACCTACGACCGACTGGTGTGCGCCAACTGCGCGGCCCCGGTCGCCGAGGGCCGCTGCCCCGTCTGCCGCGCGAACCGGGAGCGACTGACCCCGCAGGGTGGTCTGTCGCCCGCGATGCTGCTGACGCTGGCGATCGCCCTGCTGGCTGCGATCGCCCTGCTCGCGGCGGTCCGTACGGTCTAGCGGACCGCACGGCGTCCACACGAGCCGGAACCATGAGGAAGGGCCGGGGAGCATCTCCCCGGCCCTTCCTCATGCTCTGTACGTCACGCGCCGTACGGATCCACCCTCGCGGCCGGATCAGACGGCGGCGCGGCCACCGCCGACGAGACGCGGCAGCATACGGAAGCCGATGCCACCGGCGATCATGGTCGCGGCGCCGATGATCAGGAACGAGGTCTCGGCCGCACCGGTCTCGGCGAGCTCCTCCTTCGCCTGACCCTGCTGCACGGGCTGCGAGCCGGCGTTGTTGGTGTCGGTGTTGCTGTTGCCGCTGTCCACGCACTCGGCGCCGTCGAGGTCGACGGTGCAGGTGCCGGCGTCACCGTTGTCGGTGTCGTCGTCGGTCGGGCCGGTCGTCTCGACCGGGCCCGGAGCCGTGGTCTCGCCCGTGGGAGGCGTGGTCTCACCCGTGCCCGGAGGCGTGGTCTCGACCGGCGGCGTCGTCACCGGCGGCGTGGTCACCGGCGGAGGCGTCTCCTGGCACCCGGCGGTTCCCGGGATGCACGTGGGCGTCGGAGTCGGCGGGTCGTCACCGAACGCGCCCACGGCCTGCGCCGCACCCGCCGCCGTCAGCGACGCACCGGCCGCGATCACCGCACCGGCGGCGACGCGCGCGATACGGATTCGCATCTGCTTGGTCATCTGGCTGCTACCCCCAGTAGCTCATCTCGTCATGGGGCAGCGCTCGGGGCACGCGACAGAGGCGGCTCACTGCTGGGCCCGCCCCCGTTCGCACGCGCCCCAGAAATGCGCATGCCAGTACGCCACCCTTCCGAGTTTCCGATGAAGCGTCAAGGTCGTTGCGCGTGCGATGCCCGAAAGATCACGACGTGTCCCACATACGACGATGCAACTGTGACGTAAACCCAGAACTCCGGGTCCCGCACTGCCAGTTCCCTTGTCGACAAAGCTCCCCGGCGGCCCCGTTTCCGCTTGCGTCAGCGAATCCGCCGCGCGGACGGGGGCCGCCGCGCGGAATGACGACGGGCCCCGCACCATGACGGTGCGGGGCCCGAACGTGCCGTGTTCCGGGGTTACTTCTCCTGCTGCTTGCGCCAGCGGATGCCCGCCTCCAGGAAGCCGTCGATCTCGCCGTCGAGGACGGACTGCGGGTTGCCGACCTCGAACTCCGTACGGAGGTCCTTGACCATCTGGTACGGGTGCAGGACGTACGAGCGCATCTGGTTGCCCCAGGAGCTGCCGCTGTCCTTCAGGGCGTCCATCTTGGCCCGCTCCTCCTGGCGCTGGCGCTCAAGGAGCTTGGCCTGGAGGACGTTCATGGCGCTCGCCTTGTTCTGGATCTGCGAGCGCTCGTTCTGGCAGGAGACGACGATGCCGGTCGGGAGGTGCGTGATGCGCACGGCCGAGTCGGTCGTGTTGACGCCCTGGCCGCCGGGGCCCGAGGCGCGGTAGACGTCGACGCGCAGCTCGGACTCGTCGATCTCGACGTGGTCGGAGGACTCGACGACCGGCAGGATCTCGACACCGGCGAAGGAGGTCTGGCGACGCCCCTGGTTGTCGAAGGGCGAGATGCGGACCAGGCGGTGGGTGCCCTGCTCGACGGAGAGCGTGCCGTAGGCGTACGGCGCCTTCACCACGAAGGTGGTCGACTTGATGCCGGCCTCCTCCGCGTACGAGGTCTCGTAGATCTCGGTCGAGTAGCCGTGGCGCTCCGCCCAGCGCAGGTACATGCGCTGGAGCCGCTCGGCGAAGTCGGAGGCGTCGACGCCACCGGCCTCCGCGCGGATGTTGACCAGGGCCTCGCGCTCGTCGTACTCGCCGGAGAGGAGGGTGCGGACCTCCATCTCGTCGAGGGCCTTGCGGACGGAGGTGAGCTCCGTCTCGGCCTCGGCGAGGGTGTCCGGGTCGTCCATCTCCTCCGCGAGCTCGAAGAGCACCGCGAGGTCGTCGATGCGCCCGCGCAGGGTCTCGGCCTTGCGGACCTCGGCCTGCAGGTGCGAAAGCTTGCTCGTGATCTTCTGCGCCGCCTCCGGGTCGTCCCACAGGGACGGGGCCGCGGCCTGCTCTTCGAGCACGGCGATGTCGGCCCTCAGCTTCTCGAGGTCCAGGACGGCCTCGATCGACCCCATGGTCGAGGAGAGGGACTTCAGCTCTTCTGATACATCGACGACTGCCACGCGTCCAGCGTAACGGCTCGCCGCCGCTGTTACGGCAGGGAGGACTGCTTGGAGTCCTGCGGCGGGGTGTCGGCGTCCCCGGAGGACGCCAGGTAGCCGCCCGCGCCGAGGGCGCCCGCGACCACCACCGCCGCGATGGTGAGGGTGATCCGGCGCTTGCGGACCGCCTCGGCCTTGTGGCGGGCCGAGCCGGGTCTGCGGGCCCCCGCGGGGCGCGGGGCGCGGGCCGTGCCCAGGGGGCCGCCGGAGAGCTCGTCGGGGGCCGGGACCCGCATGGAGGTGTGGGTGTCGCGGTTGGAGTCGGCGGAGGCGCCGGGGACGAGCGGGACGGCGGCCCGGCGCGGACCCGGCTCCCCCGCGCCCGCGCCGGTCGCGAACGCGTCCTCCTCGTACGTCTCCGGCGCCGGCTCCGCGTCCGGCTCGTCCACGTCGAGCGGCGGGATGCCCTTGAGCAGCGGCAGGACGTCCTTGAGGCGGGCCGCGAGCTCGGAGGCGCGCAGCCGGGAGGCCGGGGCCTTGGCCAGGCACTGCACGATCAGCTGCCACAGCTCCTCGGGGATGCCGGGCAGCGGGACGACGGTCTCGGTGACGTGGCGGCGCAGCACGGCGCCGGGGTGGCCGCCGCCGAAGGGGGTGAAGCCGGCGAGCAGCTCGTACAGGACGGTCGCGAGGGCGTAGATGTCGACGGCCGCGCGCGGCGGGAGCCCCTCGACGATCTCGGGGGCGAGGTAGTCGGGGGTGCCGATGATCCGGGTGGCCTTGGTGCGGCCCGGCGTGTCGATCAGCTTGGCGACGCCGAAGTCGGTGAGCAGGGCGGGGTGCGCGCCGCCGGGTCCGAGCGGTCCCTCCATGTCGAGCAGGATGTTCTCCGGCTTGACGTCCCGGTGGACGATCCCGGCGGCGTGCGCGGCCGCGAGGGCGTCGGCGACGTCGGCGACGATCGCGACGGCGGCCTCGGGGGCGAGCCTGCGTTCCCGGTCGAGGCGGGTGCGCAGGTCGGTGCCGCGCACGAGGTCCATGACGAGGGCCAGGTCGTTGCCGTCGACGACGAGGTCGCGGACCTTGACCACGCGGGGGTGGTCGAGACCGAGCAGGGCGGTCCGCTCCTGGACGAAGCGGCCGACGAGCTCCTGGTCGGAGGCCAGGTCCTCGCGCAGCAGTTTGACGGCGACGGGACCCTCGGGCCCCTCGCCGAGCCACACCGTTCCTGCACTGCCCCGCCCCAGGATCTGGTGGGTGGTGTAGCGGCTGCCGATGTTCCGTGCCAAGACTGCTCCCTCAGCGGCTGCGGTTCGCGTGCAAAGTTACGCGTCCGCAGCCGCCGGACGTCACTTCCGAGGGGAAATCACCCCTCGGAAGTCGATAAATCGGCAGTATTGCGTCGTCCCGCGGTGTCACTGCCCGGTCGTACCGCCGGTAGCACCGGTGGAGTCGGCGGTCTGGCCGATCTCGGAGAACCAGTCGGTCACCTTCGAGATGCCGTCGCCGATGGCCTCCCAGTAGCTCTTGCCCTCGGCGATCCAGTCCTGGAGCGGGGTCAGCTCCCAGACGAGCCAGCCCGCGACCACGAACAGGACGATCATGACCAGGCAGCCCTTGAGGCAGCCGAGGCCGGGGATCCGCACCGGGTTGGCGCTGCGCTGACGCGGCGGACGCGGCTCGCGCGGGGCCGGGGCCTGGGGCGGTGGCTGCGGCGGGGTGTACTGCTGCTGGGGCTGCACGTACTGCTGCGGGGCGGGCGGCGGCGGCGCGTACTGCTGCGGCTGGTGCTGCTGCTGGTGCTGCGGCGGGTACGGCTGCTGCGGCCGCTGCTGCGCGGGACGCTGCTGCTGGTACGGCTGAGGCGGCTGCTGCCCGTACTGGCCCTGCTGTCCCTGCTGCCCGTACTGGCCGGGCCGCTGGTCCTGCGGGGGCTGCTGCCGCTGCGGACGGCGGCGCAGCGGGTCCTGGCTCGGGTCCAGGTACTGCACCTGCGTCTGCTCGTTGCGGTCGCGGGCCGCGCGGAGCTGGCTCTGCCAGGGGTGCGGCTCCTCGGACTGCGCGCCCTGCGGCGGCTGCGGCGGTACGGGGGGCATGACGGCCGTCGGGTCGGCGGCGCCCGCCGTGCCGCTGGTCGGCATGACGCTGGTCGCGCCGGCGGGGTCGTACCGCGGCGGCATCCCGGCGCCGCTGGGCAGCACCTGGGTGGGGTCGGCCGCCCCGGCCTCGGGGGTCTGCGGAACGGGCGCGGGCGCCGGGTCCGGGGCGAGGAGCGCGCCGACGCCCTCGGCCGCCTCGATCTGGGCGGGCGTGGAGTGCACGCCGATGCCGGCGGCGACCGCGCGCAGACCGCGCGCGAGGTTCACCGCGCTCGGCCGCCGGTCCGGGTCCTTGCTGAGGCAGCGCTCTATCACCGTCCACAGGGGTCCGGGCACGGTCGAGGGCCTGCGGGGCTCCTCGCTGAGGTGCCGGTGGAGGACCTCCAGGGCGGTGCCGCCCGCGAACGGAGGCCGGCCGGTGACCAGCTCGTACAGCAGGATGCCGGCGCCGTAGATGTCGACGGCGGAGGTCTGCGGGCGGCCCTCGGCGGACTCCGGCGCCACGTACGCGGGCGTGCCGACGAACTCGTGGGTGCGGGTGAGGCCCGGGGAGTCCGCGAGGCGCGCGATGCCGAAGTCGGTGAGCATCGGGTGCATCTGGCCGCCCTGCTCGGCGAGCAGGACGTTGGCCGGCTTCAGGTCGCGGTGGACGACGCCGTCGGCGTGGCTGGCGGCGAGCGCGTCGGCGATCTGGGCGGTCAGGAGGGCCGCGGCGACCGGGGTGAGCGGGCCGCTGTCCCGGATGTACCGGTGCAGGTCGGGGCCCTCGACGAGGTCCATGACGAGCGCGAGGACATCGCCCTCGACGACCAGGTCACGGGTGCGCACGATGTTGGGGTGGGTGAGCCGGAGCAGCACGGACCGCTCGCGCAGGAAGCGCATCACGATGTCCGCGTCGTTGGCCAGCTCCTCCTTGAGGACCTTGATCGCGACGGTCTCGCCGGGCTGGCCGGGCACGGCCGCCTCGGCGCCCGCCGTCTCCCGCTGGCGGGCTCGCCAGACGGTGCCCGTGGCGCCGCGGCCGAGCGGCTCCTCGAGCAGGTACTTGCTGCCGATAGGCCGCACGTCACGCGCTCCCTGCTGATCGTGGTCCTGGGGTGATCCGGTGGTGTTCCCGGGGTCCCTGTCCTGAGTTGTGACCCGTCCGGGTGTCCGACCCACTTTAGTGCCGCCGAACGGGGTACCGGCCGGTCGTCCACAGGCCGATTCCGATTCCGGCGGCCCACCGGGGGCGGGCGGGTGCCGTGCCGACGTCGGTGTCGGCGCGTGCCTTCGCCGGACCGGGCCCGGGTCGGCCCGGGCGGGTCCGGTCTGTCCGAAAGAAGACGCTTCCGGAAGCGAGACGGTTGCCGGGCATGTTCCGAAGGCAAGCCCAACCAGGCACTTTTGCGTCCACAGCCGACCATTCAAGATCACTTCCGGCCGACCCGGGGGCGGGTTGTCGGTGGCAGGTGCGAGGATGCCTCCAGCACGTCGCATCGGTGGGGTCGGGAGCCCCCGCGCCGTGCCGACCTGTACCGGGCGACGCGTCCGTGCCGGGTGGGGGGATTCACAGGGCGGTTCCCCTGCCGGGCATCACGCAGAAGGGACCGCTGACGGCGATGCAGATCCGGCTGACCGTCCTCGCGCCGTACGCCGGCCATGGCGCCGGACGTACCTGCGACGTGCTCGTCACGGCCCCCGCCGGGACGGCCCTGGCCGCCGTGGCCTCGAATCTCGCCGCCGCCGTCACCGGCCCCGACACCTCCGCCTCGGGCACCACCGTGCTCTACGCGGGCGCGGAGCGGCTCGACGGCCGCCGGTGCGTGCTCGGCGAGCCCCCGCTGGTCGACGGCGCGGTCCTCTCCCTCCAGGTCCCCGGCCCCGACGACCGCGTCGGCGAGGCCGCCGCGGCCCGGCTGCACGTGGTGGCGGGCCCGGACGCGGGCGGCGTGCACCTGCTGCACGGCGGAGTGATCAGAATCGGCCGTTCCGTGGACGCCGACGTGCCGCTCGACGACCCCGACGTCTCCCGCGCGCACTGCACGGTGACCGTCGGCGAGGACGGCCGGGTCACGGTCGCCGACCGGGGCTCGACGAACGGCACGACCGTCGACGGCACACCCGTCGGCGACCGCCCGGTCCCCTTCCGGCCGGGCGCGCTGCTGCGCCTCGGCGAGTCCGCCCTCCGTCTGACCGGTCCCGGCGACGACCTCGGCGGTACGGAGACGAGGGCGACGGCACCGGACGGCGAGGGCCACCTGCGCGTGGCGCCGCCCGGAGCCGACGGACGGGCTCCGGCGGCGGACGACCGGCCCGCCCACGCGGGCGTGCCCCGCACGACGGCAGGCGGCCCGGTGGACGACACCACCCACGGCGGGGCGCGCGGCGTCCCGCTCGGCGGGGCCCCCGGGAGCGCGTACGACGACCCGTACGGTCCGGGCGGCGCCCTCGATCGCGGTACGGACTCCCCCGGCGCGGGCCACTCCCGCGCGGGCGACCACCCCGGCGGTCACGAAGGCCCCGACGGCGGCGGCGAGGCCCACAGCAGGACCCGCCCGTACCGCGGCGACACTCCCCCGGACCCGGCCGGTCCCCCGCGCGCGGGTGGCGGCGGCAAGCGGGGCCTCGGTGCCTGGGCCCGGCGACTGACCGGCGGGCGCGAGGATCTCCCGGCGCCCGACGCCGGCCCCCGTCCGGCTCCCGACACCCACGCGGGCGCCCGCCTCGCAGCCGCGGCCCGGGTCGGCTCCCCGGCACCGATGCCGAAGGCCGACACCTGGCCCGACCCGGCCACCGTCCTGCTCACCGCCCTCGGTCCCGGCCCCCGGCTCTGGGAGCGCGGCCAGGACCACCCCGAATCCCTGGCGGTCCGGCTCGGCACCACGGACCGCGCCGACCTCTCCGGCGTCCCGGTCACCGTGGGCCTGCGGGAGGCCGGTTCGCTGGGCCTCGCCGGACCCACCGACCGGCTCGCCGGTCTCGCCCGCTCGGTCGTCGCCCAGCTCGCCGCCCTGCACTCCCCCTCCGACCTGGAGATCGTGCTGATCAGCGCCGACCGGAACCGCTCCCTCGACGAGCGGCGCCGGGCCTGGGGCTGGCTCGGCTGGCTCCCGCACGTCCGGCCGGCCCACGGCCAGGACTGCCGGCTGCTCCTGGCGTACGACCGCGAGCAGGCCCAGGCCCGTACGGCGGAGCTGACCCGGCGGCTCGACGACGGTCCGCTCGGCCCCGGCTGGCCCAGCGCCGACCGCGCGTCCGTCGCCGAGGCGGCGGCCCGGCACGAGGGGCCGACGACGGTCGTGGTCGTCGACGGCGACCCCGGTTCCGCGGCCCTGCGCGAAACCGTCGCCCGACTGGCCGGAGCCGGAGCGGCGGCCGGGATCCATCTCCTGTGCCTCGCCGAGGCGCCCTCGGCCTCCCCGGTCTCCCCGGTGGCCGCCACCTACGAGACGGCGTGCGCCGCGTCCCTCGCGTTCCGCGAGTGCGGGGCCGCCGCGCTCCTCAGCGGCGACGTGGCGACGGCGCTGCGGCTGCTCAGGACCTCCGGCGGTCGGGTCGCCGGCCACGGCACCGTCGGTGTCGTCGACGCGGTCTCCGTCGCCTGGGCCGAGCGGTTCGGCCGTGCGCTCGCCCCCTTGCGTACGGACACGACGGCGGCGCCCGGCGCGCGTGCCGCCGCGCTGCCCCCGTCGGCCCGCCTCCTCGACGAGCTCGGGCTCGCCCGTGCCACCCCCGCCTCCCTGATGGCCCGCTGGGCCTCCGCCGCGGACGGCACGGCCGTCCTGGGCGCCGGACCGCGCGGCCCGCTGGCCGTGGACCTCACCCGCGAGGGCCCGCACCTGCTGATCGAGGGACCCGCGGGCAGCGGGCGGACGGAGCTGCTCCGTTCGATCGCCGCCTCGCTCGCGGCCGGCGGCCGCCCCGACCGGCTCGGCCTGCTCCTGGTGGACGGGGCCGGCGGCGACCGCGGCGAAGGACTCGCGGTCTGTACGGAGCTGCCGCACGTCACGGAGCACCTGGTCGCCTCGGACCCGGTGCGGATGCGGGAGTTCGCGCAGGCCCTCGGCGCGGAGCTGAAGCGCCGGGCGGAGCTGCTCGGCGACAGCCACTTCGCCGACCGCCGGGGGACGCGCGCGGCGCCCACGGCGACCGCCGCCGACCGGCTGATCGGCCAGCGTGCCCCGAGCGCGGCGGAGTCCGTGCCCCAGGGTGCCCGCGCGACCGTCCGCCTCCAGGACTCCGGCGACCTCACGGACCGCCCGAGCGGCCGCACCCTGCGCACGGGCGACGGCACCATCGGCGCCCTCCCGAGCACGCGAAGCGGCCGCACGGACGGCCCGTACCCCGCGCCGGAGGACCTCGGCGGCCGCCCGAGCGGCCGGATCACGTACACGGGCGACCTCGACAGCTGGCCGAGCGGACGGAGCGCGTACCCCGGAGACCTCGACAGCCGGCCGAGCGGACGGAGCGCGTACCCCGGGTCCGAGGACCCGAACGGGCGTCCCAGCAGCCGCACCCTGCGCACGGGCGACGACGACCTCACCGACCACCCGAGCGGCCGCGTGGCCCGTGCCGGTGCGGAGGACCTGGGCGGCCACGGCAGTGGACGGGTGCCCCGTCCCGGGACCGAGGACCGCGGCGGACCCGGCGGCGGGCGCGTGCCCCGGCCCGGCGACGGTTCGCTCGACGAGCGGTCCGGTTCCCGGACCCGGACGGGCTCAGACGCCTTCCTGACCGATACGCCGAGCGGGCGGCTGCCCCGCCGGGACGGCGACGACCGTTTCGGCGGCCGTACCCTCCGCACCGGCGACGGCGACCTCACGGACCGCCCGAGCGGGCGTGTGTCCCGCACCGGGGCGGAGGACGTCGTCGGCCACGGCAGCGGGCGCGTGTCCCGGCCCGGGGACGGTGACCTCGGCGGGCACCCGAGCGGCCGCGTGCCCCGACCCGGCGACGGCGACCTCGTCGACCGCCGCGTGCCCCGACCCTCCGGTGAGGAGGCGGCCGGGCGGATCCCCCGGCCCGCCGGCGGCGAGCAGGGGCCCGGACAGGCCTCGGGCGGACCGGCCCACCTCCCCCGGCTCATCGTTCTCGTCGACGACTTCGACGCCCTCGTCGCCCCCGCCCTCGGCGCCTCCGGGCGCCCCGCCGCCGGGTCCGTCGTGCGGGCCCTGGAGGCCGTCGCGCGGAACGGCGAGCGGCTCGGTGTGCACCTCGTCGCGACCTCCGCGCGTCCCGACCGGACCGCCGACACGGAGCTGGCCCACGGGGCCCGGCTGCGGATCGTGCTCGACGCGCCCCCGGTGACCGCGGGACCGGACGTACCGGCCGCCGGGCGCGGGCGCCTCGGCCATCCGGACGGCCGGGTGACGCCCTTCCAGGCGGGCCGTGTCACCGGCCGCATCCCCCGGACGGCGACGCTCCGCCCCACCGTGGTGCCGCTGGAGTGGGAGCGGATGGGCGATCCGCCGACCCGCCGCCCGGTCCGCGAGCTGGGCAACGGACCGACGGATCTGGCCCTCCTCGCGAGCGCCCTCGACCGTGCCGCCCGTTCGGTCGAGGCGACACCCGTGCCCCCGCTGACCCCCGCGACCCACGGCTGACACGACGTCACGAGGGCGTCACGATCGCCCACTTGACACGGGAGGCGGTATTGCGGGGCCCCGTCACCGGGCGTAGACCTGTCGGCACGGGACAGCGAAGCGCACGGGAGAGACGGGGCAGCGATGCGTACAACTCTTCGTCCACGCAAGACCGCGGTGGCCATCACGGCGTTCACCGCGATCACGGCACTCACCCTCGCGGCCTGCGGTGGCGGCGGATCCGACAAGGACCCGGGGGAATCCGGGCCCAGCGGCGGCGCCCTTCCCCTCAAGGGCGAGAAGATCGAGGTCGCCGCCGTCTGGACGGGCCCCGAGCAGGAGAACTTCACCAAGGTCCTGAAGGAGTTCGAGAAGCGCACGGGCGCGATCGTCACCTTCGTGCCCGCCCAGGACCCGATCGTGAACTTCCTCGGTACGAAGATCGCGGGCGGCTCACCCCCGGACGTGGCGATGCTCCCGCAGGTCGGCGCGATCCAGCAGGCCGCCGCGCAGAAGTGGCTGAAGCCGGTCGGCCCGGAGGCCAAGGCCCAGCTGGCCGCCAACTACTCGCGCGGCTGGCAGGAGCTCGGCGCGGTCGACGGCACCCAGTACGGGGTCTACTTCAAGGCCGCCAACAAGTCCCTGGTCTGGTACAACGCCGCGGTCTTCGAGAGCGCCGGCGCGACCGAGCCGAAGACCTGGAAGGAGTTCCTCACGACCGCCGAGACGATCTCGGCCTACGGCGTCACCCCGGTCTCGGTCGGCGGCGCGGACGGCTGGACCCTCACCGACTGGTTCGAGAACATCTACCTCTCCCAGGCGGGCCCGGCCAAGTACGACCAGCTGGCGAAGCACACGATCAAGTGGACCGACCCGTCCGTCACGGCGGCCCTGACCACGCTCGGCGAACTCTTCGGCAAACCGGCGCTGCTCGCGGGCGGCACGAGCGGCGCGCTGCAGACGGAGTACCCGGTGTCGGTCACCCAGACCTTCACGGGCGGCGACACCCCCAAGGGGGCGATGGTCTTCGAGGGCGACTTCGCGGCCGTCAACATCGCCCAGACGAAGGCGAGGATCGGGACGGACGCGAAGGTCTTCCCGTTCCCCACCGTCGGCACGGGCACCACCCCCGTGGTGACGGCCGGGGACGCGGCCGTGGCCCTCAAGGACACCAAGGGCGCACAGGCGCTGCTCGCCTTCCTCGCCTCCCCGGACGCGGCGAGGATCTGGGCGGCCGAGGGCGGCTTCGTCTCCCCCAACAAGAACCTGGACCCGTCGGCGTACCCGAACGACGTCCAGCGTGAGATCGCCAAGGCGCTGATCGGCGCCGGTGACGACTTCCGCTTCGACATGTCGGACCAGATGCCGCAGTCCTTCGGCGGAACGCCGGGCAAGGGCGAGTGGAAGGCCCTCCAGGACTTCCTGAAGAACCCGAAGGACATCGCGGGGACCCAGGCGCGTCTGGAGAAGGACGCGGAGAAGGCGTACCGGGCCGCGGCGAAGAGCTGAGCCCCCGGCATGCCGAGGCATCACACGCTCCGGAACACCGGAGGCAGGAGCAGGACGGTCGCGGCGGGGTTCCTGCTCCCCGCCCTGCTCCTGCTGGGCGCGCTCGTCGTCTACCCCATCGGGTACTCCGTCCAGCGCTCGTTCTTCGACAGCTCCGGCTCCTCCTTCGTCGGCCTGGACAACTACCTCGCCCTGGTCACCGACGACTCGCTCCGCACCGCCGCCCGCAACAACGTGATCTGGCTGGTCCTCGCCCCGGTGGTCGCGACCGCCCTCGGTCTGATCTTCGCCGTGCTCACCGAACGGGTGCGTTGGGGCACGGCGTTCAAGCTGATCGTGTTCATGCCGATGGCGATCTCGATGCTCGCCGCCGGGATCATCTTCCGGCTGGTCTACGAGCAGGACCCGGACCGCGGGGTCGCCAACGCCGTCTGGGTCGGGGTCCACGACACCTTCGCCGAGTCGTCCGGCTTCCCCCGGGCCCGGCCGCTGCCCGTCCATCCGCTGGAGGCGGCCGGCGGCGGCGCGTTCGTCACGAAGGAGCCGGTGCGCGCCGGGGAGCCCGTGCGGCTTCCGCTTATCGGGGTGGCGCCGGGCCAGATGCCGGAGGAGGCCCGCCCGGCACGGGCACCGGACGCGGCGCCGGATGCGCCGGACACGATCACCGGCACCGCCTGGCTGGACTTCACCCGGGGCGGCGGCGGCCGTCAGAACGCCGTCGACCCGGCCGAACTGGGCCTCGCGGGACTGCGGATCGAGGCCGTACGGGACGGCAAGGTGGTCGCACGGGCCACGGCGGCGGCCGACGGCTCCTTCACGCTGCCCGCCGACCGGGCCGACGGAGCCGTGCTGCGGCTGCCCGCGAGCAACTTCCGGGAGCAGTACAACGGCGTGGAGTGGCTCGGCCCCCGGCTCGTCACCCCGGCCGTGATCGGCGCGTACGTGTGGATGTGGGCGGGGTTCGCGATGGTGCTGATCGGCGCCGGGCTCGCCGCCGTCCCGCGCGAGCTGCTGGAGGCCGCGCGGGTGGACGGGGCGAACGAGTGGCAGGTGTTCCGCCGGATCACGGTGCCGCTGCTCGCCCCGGTCCTCGCGGTCGTCCTCGTCACCCTGATGATCAATGTGCTCAAGGTCTTCGACCTGGTCTTCGTCATCGCGCCGGGCTCCGCCCAGGACGACGCGAACGTGCTCGCGCTCCAGCTGTACCGCTCGTCGTTCGGTACGGACGCCGATCTCGGGGTCGGCTCGGCCATCGCCGTCCTGCTGCTGCTCCTGGTGGTCCCGGTGATGGTCGTCAACATCCGCCGCATGCGCCGGGAGGCCCGCCGATGAGTTCCTCCGCCACCCGCACGCGCGCGCGTACCGACGTCCCTCCACCGCTCGCGGGTTCCCCCGCGCCCCGGACGTTCGCGGCGCGGG
>NZ_LIPQ01000559.1 GCF_001418135.1 Streptomyces aureus | reverse complement strand
GCGGGCCGCCGATCGGCGGCCCGCCCTCGCCGACCCCCGCGCCTCGCCGACCCCCGCGGCTCGTCGGCCCCGTGCGCCTCACGGGCCCCACGGCCCGTCAGCCCCAGCCGCGCAAGCCCACGCCTTCCCTCCAGACCGGACCGGAGCACCGCCATGCACACCGCCACCCGACCCGCACTCGTCCTCACCGCGGCGCTCGTCCTCGGCCTCGGCCTGCCGCGGCCCGCCGCAGCGCACGGTGACAACCTGGAAGTGGTCATCACCGGTCACCGGTACGGCCACGTGCTGACCAAGGTGACATGGGAGAACGACGGCGACGCCGTCGACGAGCAGGTCGCCGCACTGGTCAGCGCTGTCAGCGCGGACGGCCGCCGTACGGCGGGTCCTTGGAAACTCGTCCGCGGCGCCGGCCCGACCGACTGGACCACCGCCGAAGCCCTGCCGACCGGCGTCTGGAAGGTCACGGTCGCGGCCGGACAGCCCGCGCTGGGGCACGCCGAGCGGCAGTTGACGGTTGCGGCGGTCCCCTCGTCGCCCGTTGCCTCGTCGGTTCCGGGCGGGACCGCAGCCACGCCGACCCCCGCTCCTCCGGGGACGACATCGCCGGCTCCGGAGGCTCCCCGGTCCCCGTCGACCTCTCGCTCCGCGGCCCAAGACGAGGACGAGCAGACCTGGGGCCCCTGGCTGACCACGTTCGGGCTCGCGGTTGCCTCACTCGCCGGAGCCGGCGCAGGGATCTGGATACGACGCAGGCGGGGGCGGCGCTGACGGCCACCGGTCGCCGGTCGCCGGTCGCCAGTCACCGGTCGCCGGTCGCCGGTCGCCGGGCCGGTCGCCGGTCGCCGGTCGCCGGTCATGCTCGAACAAGTCCGTTTGGAGCGGCTCCGGTCCCTTGCGCAGCTCGGCCGTACGCCGAGTGAAAACGGCGGGACCGCCATAGCCCGGGACCGCCAGAACGCTAGACCGGCGGGTCCCCGACCGCCAGGGCCCGCCGCAGGCAGCCGGTCAGGCGGTCGGCGATCGTCCCGTCGGGGTCGAGCCGTGGGTTGAAGATCGTGACGTCGAACCCGACGGCCCGCTCGTCGCCCAGGGCCGCCCTCAGCACGTCCTCCAGCTCGGCCCAGCTCAGCCCGCCGGGCTGCCGGTAGTCGACGGCGGGCATGATCGCGTCGTCCAGGACGTCGACGTCGAGGTGGACCCAGAACCCGTCCCGCTCGGCGAGCCGGACGACGGCACCCCGCGCGGCCTCACCCGCGCCGGCCGCGCGCACGTCGTCGAGGGCGAGGGCGTACAGCCGCGGCGGGAGCGGCCGGCTCCCCGCCGCGGCGGACTCGTCGGCGTCCCGGAACCCGAACGCGACGACGTCCTCGTCCCGCACCAGCGGCCCCCGCCCCTCCAGATCGGCGAGTGGCCGGGGGCCGCGCCCGGTGGCCAGGGCGAGTTCCATCGACGCGACCTCGCCGGTGGGCTCGGCGGACGGCTGATAGAAGTCCGTGTGTCCGTCGAGGAACAGCAGCCCGTACCGCCCCCTGCGCCGCAGAGCGAGCAGGTTCCCCAGCAGGATGCTGCAGTCGCCGCCCAGGACGACGGGAAGGCGCCCGGAGTCGAGCACCTCGCCGACTACGTCCGCCAGCTGTACGGAGTACCGCGCGATCCCGCCCGGGTTGAGCACCCCGGTCGCGGCGTCCCGTACCGGGTCGTACGCGGGCGGTTCGACCCGCGCGACCCGCGCCACTCCGCCGAGCACGGCATCCGGCAGCTCCTGCACCCCGGACGGCCGCAACCCGAGCACGGACGGCGCCTCGACGACGGCGAGGCCACGCTCGCCGGGCAGCGTCATACGTCCATGGTGTCCCCATCGGGCAGACCGTGCGCGCCGGCGAAATCGGCCTGCTCAGGGTGTTGCCCGGGCAATAGCATCTCCGGATGCGAAACATCGAGGACCTGATACCGCAGGCCGGATTTCACGACACCGCAGGTCTGCGGGAGGTCGGCGCGGAGGTACTCGCCCGATACGTGGCGGACTCCGGGCACCCGTGGTGGCGGCGCAGGCCGTGCGTGATCGCGCTGCACGGTCGGGTCCCCGAGCGGTACGTCCCCGACCTGATCGCGTGCGTCCAGGACCCCCAGGACACCCCCGAGGTACGCAGGGCCCTGCTCGACCTGCTCGCCGACCGGGTGGAGCTGCTCCCGTGGCTGCGTCACGAGGACCGTGCGTCCGACACCTCGTACGGCATGGGAGAGGCCTTCCTGAAGGCGCGGGGCCTGCTCGGCGACCGTTCGGCCGCGCGCGAACTGGCGACGCTCGCCGCCTCGCCGGGGCGAAGCGCCCGCGACGCGGGCGATGCCGGTCTGGACGGCCTCGTGGACCGGTACGGAGCGGACGCGATCATGGCCCAACTCGGCGAAGACCGCCCCGAGGACCGGGAGTTCCACGCCTGGATGCGCTACCGCGCCGGCGAGGACGTGACCTACGCACTCGCGGACCCGGACCGGCGGGTCGCCTACGTCGCCCAGCAGCTCGCGACCGACGCGGACCGTCTGCGCGCCTACCTCGACGAGGCGCCGACGACCGAGGCGAAGGTCTGGGCGGCGTACGCGCTGTACGGCCTCACGGAGGACAGGGACGAGGCCAAGGCGGTCTACGAACGTCTGGGGCGCCCCCGGGTCGAGGTCGAGGGCCTGGACGAGGACATCCGCGCCGCGATCGTCCACGAGTACGGTCCCGGCTGTGAACGCCAGAGCGACCCGCGGTGGCGGATCGAGGCCGTGTGCGTCGAGCCGTCCGCCCGTCCCGACGTGGAGGACCAGCTCCGCCGGGCGACGGCCGCCCTCACGGCGGCGGGCCTGGCGCCGAAGCCCCCGGTCTCCTGCGGCGAGGACAACCAGCAGGGAGACGGGACGTACCACGTGATCGAGGTCGGCGGGGACCGGCTCCTGATCAGCACCCTCGGCCCGTACGCGACCGCCGAGGAGGACGCTCCCGACGCCGCCTGGCGTGCGCTCGAATCGGCGGGCTTCCGCTGGATCGACGGGGATACGGGAGCGATCCGGGTCACGGACCTCTGTGTCTACTACTTCGGCGGGCGGAACGCCATCACGGTCGACACGGCGCTCTTCTACTGGCAGGACTAGGTGGTGTCGTGGGCCTGTCCGGCGGTGACTGACGCCGGACAGGCCCCTGGTCCCGTGGCGGGATCAGCGCTTGAGCACGAAGGTGAAGTCGCCGGAGAGCCGGCCGCTCAGCCGGTCCGCCGAGACGAGCCTGCCGTCCGCGAGCAGCCTCTCGACCTCGGCCCGTGGCAGACCGAAGCCTTCGGCGATCAGCCGTACCGGCCGTACGGGAATCCGCGCGGCGAAGCGGACCGCGACATCGACGGCCTCGCCACCCAGGTGAACCGATCCGCCGGTGTCGAGGCGCCAGGCACCGCCCCAGTCGAGGGCGACGCGGTTGCGGCGCCGTAGGACCGGATCCTGGAGCAACTCGGCTGCCAGGCTACGGTCGTTGTCGTGCATCCGGTCGAGCAGCTCAGGCCGTACGGAGCGGACGTTCGCCCGCTCCAGGACCGTGAGCTTCGCCGTCTCCCCGCAGGAGGTGCAGAGCACGAGGAGCCAGGCGTCGAGGAGCTTGTGGTTCGCGTTGACGCGGAACTTGCCGTTCGCCCGGAAGCGTTCGGATCCGCAGGTGTGGCAACGGCGGAGGACCGCAGGAAGGCAGGTGGGCACGACCACCCAGCTGTTGAGCACAGGAGTACACCGGTTTCAGTGAGAAATCCGCAGCAAGAAGGAGCGCGGCGCGCAGGGCGCGACGCGCGACGGTTCAGCGCTCGGGGGGTCTCACACGGTGTACAACGGCCTGCCCTTGGCTCGACGACGTGGCTCGGCAGCACGGTACGGGCGCACGGTGCCGCCGTTCCACAGGTTTTCGCGGTTACGTACGGGCTGCGCTACCGGCCCCGCACACGGCTTCGGTCTGGGCCGCGGGACACGCACCGCCGACCAGCCGGTCCCTCACAGCTCGTTCACCGCAAGGGCTTCGGGTGGCGTCTGGCCTGATTGGTCGTTGTGCGGCCACCAGCCCGCACCCGAGACTGATGTGTGCGAAAGGGAACGCGGGAACGGCATGCCCGGTGAAGCGGATTCACTTCACGGACCAGGATCTGATGCGGATCCGAGTGACCGGGACGATCGGCACGGCAGCCGAGACGTTCGACAGCGTGAAGCTGCTGCACGCCACTGACGTCGGCCTCGGTTTCCGGCGCTGGCAGGTTTCGGTCCGAGGACGTCTGGACGAACGGGTACGTCCCCTGCTCGCCCTGCTGCCGTCCCAGGGGCCCGATGTCGACCTGTGGAGCCTGGCGGGCGACTCCGTCTGCGTCGAGGAGGCGGTGGACCGACTGCTCGGCGCTTCCCGGAATCTGCTCCGCGCCGAGTTCGAGAACATCCACTTCCGTCCCGCGTACCGCGCCTGGGCACGCAACCTGGTGGACGGTGACCGCGAAGCATGGCTCCAGGTCACCACGGCCTTACGGGCCTGCCACGACGTGGCCGTCGCTCCGTACTGGGGAAGGGTGCGCTCGCATCTGGCCGAGGTTCGCGCCACGTATGCGAACGCGATGGCCGAAGGCGGGCTCGACCACCTGCTGAAGACCCTGGGCGGCCCGATGCTGCACTGGCGGCCGCCCGTCCTCGAACTGGAGCATCCACACGAGGCAGATGTTCATTTGGACGGGCGCGGTCTCGTCATCGCCCCCACGATGTTCTCCGCCCGGCGGGCGGAGCTGATGCAGCCCTCGCTGGATCCGGCCGAAGCCCCCGTCCTTGCCGTCCCGACCGTCACCGACGACCTGGCGGGCAGCACGCTGTGGGACGGCGGCGGCACGTCCACCGCACAGGCGCTGGAGGACCTCCTGGGACGCACACGCGCCGCGATCCTGGAGGCGGTGGCAGTCGGTCGCAGCACCACGGATCTGGCACGTCGGCTCAGCATCTCGCCGGCGACCGTGAGCCACCACACCTCCGTGCTCCGCAACTCCGGGCTGGTCACCACCCGAAGGGAAGGCAAGGCGGTCCTCCATACCGTGACGTCGAGGGGCATGGCCTTGCTGGAGCCGGGCCCTCGCCCACGGTGACCGACCGCCCGCGGACGAGCTCCACGACGGATTCCCCGCCACTCGTTCCCATGCTTTCGACGGAGCTCGAAAGCATCGCCCCGCCACGGAGCCCGAACCTACGGTGAGAGCAAGTCAACCGGCCACGCCACGAGTCGACCGGCGTGCTGCAGAGCCTGGTTGGCGAAGGGCCGCCGGAGTCGTTCGCGGCGGCATGACGAGAGGACGAAAGAGATGCGTTCGCATGCCTTCCACCGGGGGACCCTCGCGCTTGTGGCCGCGACCGGACTCCTTGCCGTCGGCGCCACCGCGGTGTCGGCGCAGCCAGTGATCCAGCCCACCGCCCACACCGAGACGGCAGCCACCGCCGCTGCCCTGCGGACGACCGGCGCTCCTGCCGGCGCCCTGCGCGCGGTCGACGTCATCCAGACGTTCGCGAACATGGCCACCGGATCCTGCCTCGACGACAGCCGGCAGTACGGTCTGCGCGGCTACGGCTGCAACGGTGGTGTCCACCAGAAGTGGAACGTGCACGTGTGGGGAGACGGCACCCGTCAGCTCCGGAACCTCGCGACCAACGATTGCCTCTTCGACGACGGCTTCACGCTCGACACCCGCGCCTGCAACTCCTCGCGCGAACAGAGTTGGTTCGCGCACAAGAGCGGTGACCGGGTGACGTTCCAGAGCCAGGCCACGGGCGAGTGCCTGGACGACAGCCAGTACGGGCTGCGGACGATCCCGTGCTACTACAACCGCCACCAGACCTGGCGCTGATCCAGGACCCGCCCGGTCGGGAGACGTGTCCACACGGGGGTCAGTGGACGGGACCTGGCCGGGCGGCGTCAGCTGTACCGACGCGGAGCACGCCCGGGCCGAGGATGCCGGCCTCGCTGACGACGCGGTGACGACTGTGGGGGTGGCGGTCCACCACGCGGTGATGGAATGTGAGGCCGTACTGCGGAGGTGGACCGTCGAGAACTCGGCTTTCGCCGACATCTGGCGCGAGTGAGCCGAGTTCAGGTGTCCGGTCGACGGCGTCGGCTGGGGAGAGGAGGGGCGTGTGTCCCAGGAGGAACGTGACTTCAGGCTGGGCCTCACGGGCTTGACCCGTGCGGAGCGTGAGGCTCGGATACGTCTGCTGACCGAGCAGCTGGCACAGGAGGCCGCTGCGGCGAGAGCCGCACTGCGGGCCAGGCGTGCAGAGGGCCGCTCGACTCGGGACCCCGAGGCGGAGACGGACTGAACCACGGCGGGCAGGGGATGCGGGCGCCCACCCGCCCAGGGCGGGTGGGCGCCCGCATC
>NZ_LIPQ01000558.1 GCF_001418135.1 Streptomyces aureus | reverse complement strand
CCCCCGGAAGCCCCGGACCCTCCCCTCCACGACCTGAAAGGTCCCCGTCCCGTCATGCCCGAGCTGGTCTTCTTCTCCGGAACCATGGATTGCGGGAAGAGCACCCTGGCCCTCCAGATCGCCCACAACCGTGACGCGCGAGGGCTCCAGGGCGTGATCTTCACCCGTGACGACCGGGCGGGCGAGGGCAAGCTCTCCTCCCGGCTCGGTCTGGTGACGGAGGCGGTCGAGGCGCCGCAGGGCATGGACCTGTACGCGTACCTCGTCGCCCAGCTCTCCCAGGGCGGCAAGGCCGACTACGTGATCGTCGACGAGGCCCAGTTCCTCGCCCCGGAGCAGATCGACCAGCTCGCCCGGGTCGTCGACGACCTCGGTCTCGACGTCTTCGCCTTCGGCATCACCACCGACTTCAGGACCAAGCTCTTCCCCGGCTCACAGCGGCTCATCGAGCTTGCGGACCGCATCGAGCAGCTCCAGGTCGAGGCGCTCTGCTGGTGCGGCGCCCGCGCCACCCACAACGCCCGCACGGTGGGCGGCGAGATGGTCGTCGAGGGCGAGCAGGTCGTCGTCGGCGACGTGAACCGCCCTGCCGAGGAGATCGGTTACGAGGTGCTGTGCCGGCGCCACCACCGACGCCGGATGACCTCCGCCTCGGCCCGTGCCGGGGCCCTCTCCCCGGACGTGCTGCCGGTCACCGGCTGAGCACTCGCGGGGCCCGGCCCGTACGGCGGGACCGGAGCGGGAGAGAAACGGTATCGGGGCGCCCGACTCTGGCGGAGTAGTTCTCTGCAGGAGGAGTCTTCCGATGAAACATCCCCCGGACCGGATCGACGTGGCCGAGGGGCTGCGCCACATCCTTCAGGAGCTGTCCGCCATCGAGCGGTCGGTCGAGGGTGAACGCGCGGGCCTGCCGGATGCCCGTACGGACGGAGAGGGTCCCTGGGACGGGCCCGAGTTCACCGTCGAGACCATCAGCGACAACAGCATGCACACCGTGGTGGACATCAGGGCGCTGCGCGGTCCCGGCCAGCCCCCGCCCGACCGTGCCGGGCCCGGCGAGGAAGAGGTCGCCGCGCTGCGCGCGACCGTGCGGGCGCTGCTCGATCTGGCGGACATCGGATCCGGACGTGTGTGTACCACCGTGGTCCTCACCGAGCGGGGGCCACGGGTGGTCAGTTGCCGGCTGGGCGGCGGCGCGACCGTGTTCGCGCGCGAGCCGGGGGCGGGGGCAGCGGGCTGAGTGGTGCCTC
>NZ_LIPQ01000557.1 GCF_001418135.1 Streptomyces aureus | reverse complement strand
TCCTGCTCGGCGCGGCCCCGGGCCCAGCGTGTCCGCGATGTCCGCCGGGGCCGCGCCGAGCAGGAGCCGGACCAGGGCCCCGTCCCGTACGGTCGCGTCCGCGCCCCGGTGCGGGGCCGTCAGCAGGGACAGCAGCACGACCGCGACCCCCGCGACGGTGTGGTCCCCGGGGCCGCGCCGTTCCGTCGCCACCCCGAGCGTCAGCCCGTCCCCGCCGCCGAGCGCGTACGCGGCCAGCCGGAGTCCGCCGCCGTCCCCGCTCGCCGAGGCCGGGCCGCCCGGGCGCGGGCCGAGGACGCCCGCGAGGTCCCGCAGCGCCCCGGCCGCCTCCGCCGGCACCTCCCGGCCTGCCGCCACCGACTCCGTACCGTCCGTCCCGAAGAGCACCGCCCGGCCCCCGAGCCGTGAGGCGAGCGCGCCGAGCACCGCCGGGACCGGGGCCGGCCTGGCCGCGGCCGCAGCCAGGGACTGCTGCGCCTCGGTCACCCGGCGGAGCTCGTACAGGCGGGCCTCCGCCATCAGCCGCCACAGGGCCCGCGCCACCGCCGTGAACGGGGTCCTCGGCGGCACCTCGACCAGCGGCAGACCATGCCGTTCGCAGGCCTCGACGAGCTCCGCGGGGACCGTGTCGTACACCGGGGTCACGCCGAAGGCGAGCGCCGCCGCCCCCGCCTCCACCACCCGCTCCACGTAGTGCGCCGGATCGGCGAGCTGCACGCCCGCCGTCATGAGCAGCTCACCGCCGAGGAGGTACGGATACGGGTCGGCCATCTCCGAGGTGTGCACCCAGTGGATCGAGACGTCCTCCGGACCGGCGAGCAGCCGCAGCCCGAGGTCCCGCCGGGCGAGCAGCGCGGCCAGCGAGACCGGCGGCGCGGGAGGGGTGGCGGCGGGCTCGGCGGAGGTCATGGTCATGTGCCCTTCGTACATCCCCCGGCCGGTCAGTGGAGGAAACGTACACTTCATCGTTGCTTTCCGGCCACCTACTGTCATGGCATCCAGAAGCCGCGGGTACGGGCGGATGTCCCCGCGATCAGCTTCCGGCCACTCCCCTGCACGACACGCCACCGAGGTGAACGAAGGAGCCCCATGGCCGTCGACTACACAGTGATCGCCCTGTACCTGGCCGGCATGCTCGCGATGGGCTGGTGGGGCATGCGCCGCGCCAAGTCCAAGAGCGAGTTCCTGGTCGCCGGGCGCCGCCTCGGTCCGTGGATGTACTCCGGCACGATGGCCGCCATCGTCCTCGGCGGCGCCTCCACCATCGGTGGCGTGGGCCTCGGCTACAAGTACGGCCTCTCGGGCGCCTGGATGGTCTTCGCCATCGGCCTCGGGCTGCTCGCGCTGAGCGTCTTCTTCTCCGCCAGGATCGCCCGGCTGAAGGTCTACACCGTCTCCGAGATGCTCGACCTGCGCTACGGCGGCAAGGCCGGCGTGATCTCGGGCGTCGTCATGTGGGCGTACACGCTGATGCTCGCGGTCACCTCGACCATCGCGTACGCCACGATCTTCGACGTCCTCTTCGACCTGCCCCGGACCCTCGCGATCGTCCTCGGCGGCACCATCGTCGTCGCCTACTCGACGCTCGGCGGCATGTGGTCCATCACCATCACCGACATGGTGCAGTTCGTGGTGAAGACCGTCGGCGTGCTGCTCCTGCTGCTGCCGATCGCCGTCGTCAAGGCGGGCGGCTTCGCCGAGATGAAGGCCGCGCTGCCCACCTCGTACTTCGAGCCCCTCGGCATCGGCGGCGAGACGATCTTCACGTACGTGCTGATCTACACCTTCGGCATGCTCATCGGCCAGGACATCTGGCAGCGGGTCTTCACCGCCCGCACCGACAAGGTCGCCAAGTGGGGCGGCACCGTCGCCGGCACCTACTGTCTCGCGTACGCCCTCGCCGGAGCCGTCATCGGCACCGCGGCGAAGGTGCTCTACCCGAACCTGCCCAGCGCCGACGACGCCTTCGCCACCATCGTCAAGGACGAGCTGCCGATGGGTGTCCGGGGTCTCGTCCTCGCCGCCGCCCTCGCCGCCGTCATGTCGACCTCCTCCGGCGCGCTGATCGCCTGCGCCACCGTCGCCAACAACGACATCTGGTCGCGGCTGCGCGGAACCGTGTCGGTGGACAAGGACGACCACGACGAGGTGAAGGGCAACCGTGCCTTCATCCTCATCATGGGCATCGCCGTCATCCTCATCGCCATCGCCCTCAACGACGTCGTCCAGGCCCTCACCGTCGCCTACAACCTGCTGGTCGGCGGGCTCCTCGTGCCGATCCTCGGCGGACTGCTCTGGCGCCGCGGCACGGTCCAGGGCGCGCTCGCCGCGGTCACCGTCGGAGGCCTGGCCGTCATTGGCCTGATGTGGGCTTACGGAATTCTTGCGAATGAGCCTGTTTACTACGGTTTGCTGGCCTCGCTCGCCGCATATGTGATCGTTTCCCTGGCGACCCGCCCGACGGACGCCGCCGTGCTCGCGCACTGGCGCGCCCGCCTCGCGGGCCGGGAGACCCCCGACGCCGACCCGACGCCGGAGACCCTTCCGGCCGCCGCGACCGGCTGACCGCACCGAGACCCCCGGACGGGGCCCGAGACCCGAGGCCCCGACCGGACCCCACCGACACACCCCAGGAGGACCCGACCATGAGCAGCAGCGACCAGAACACCCCGCGCGGCCCGATCGACTCGTCCCGCGTCCCGCGGTACGCCGGTCCCGCGACGTTCGCCCGGCTGCCGCGACTCGACGAGGTCGGCACCGCCGACATCGCCGTGGTCGGCGTCCCCTTCGACAGCGGCGTCTCCTACCGCCCCGGCGCCCGCTTCGGCGGCAACGCCATCCGCGAGGCGTCCCGCCTGCTCCGCCCGTACAACCCGGCGCAGGACGCCTCCCCGTTCGCCCTCGCCCAGGTCGCGGACGCCGGTGACATCGCCGCCAACCCGTTCAACATCAACGAGGCCGTCGAGACGATCGAGGCCGCGGCGGACGACCTGCTGAACTCCGGCGCCCGCATGATGACCCTCGGCGGCGACCACACCATCGCGCTCCCGCTGCTCCGCTCCGTCGCCAAGAAGCACGGCCCCGTCGCCCTGCTCCACTTCGACGCGCACCTCGACACCTGGGACACGTACTTCGGCGCCGAGTACACCCACGGCACCCCGTTCCGCCGCGCCGTCGAGGAGGGCATCCTCGACACCGAGGCGCTCTCCCACGTCGGCACGCGCGGCCCGCTGTACGGCAAGCAGGACCTCACCGACGACGAGAAGATGGGCTTCGGCATCGTCACCTCGGCGGACATCTACCGCCGCGGCGCCGACGAGGTCGCCGACCAGCTGCGCCAGCGCATCGGCGACCGCCCGCTGTACATCTCCATCGACATCGACTGCCTCGACCCGGCCCACGCGCCCGGCACCGGCACCCCGGAGGCGGGCGGCATGACCTCCCGCGAGCTCCTGGAGATCCTCCGCGGCCTCTCCTCCTGCAACCTGGTGTCGGCGGACGTCGTCGAGGTCGCCCCGGCCTACGACCACGCCGAGATCACCGCGGTCGCGGCGTCGCACACCGCGTACGAACTGACGACGATCATGTCCCGCCAGATCGCGGCGAGCCGCGTCGCCGACGCGAAGTAACCCCGGGGCGGTTGCGGGCTGAGGTACGTGGTGGGGCGCGGCCCGGTGGTCGGGTCGTGCCCCCCCCGTTCCGCCCTGCGGAACGCCCGCCCACGACCTGACCGCCATCCCCCGAAGGGACGCCCCGCCATGACCCACGACCACGACCTGGTCCTGCGCCCGACCGCCGCCCAGACGGAGGCCGCGCTCAACCCGCCGAAGGGCCGCAACGGCGGTGACCTCGTCGTCGAGACCCTCACCGGCCTCGGCGCCACCACCGTCTTCGGCCTCCCCGGCCAGCACGCCCTGGGCATGTTCGACGCCCTGCGCCGCTCCTCCCTCCGGTACGTCGGCCTCCGCGTCGAGAACAACGCCGGCTTCGCCGCCGACGCGTACGGCCGGATCACCGGCGAGGCGGCCCCGCTGCTGCTCTCCACGGGCCCCGGCGCGCTCATGTCGCTCGCCGCGCTCCAGGAGGCGGCCGCCGCCTCCGCGCCCGTCCTCGCGATCGGCAGCCAGATCCCGGTGGCCGGCCTCGGCGGCGGCCGGCACGGCTACCTGCACGAGCTGCGCGACCAGCAGGCGTCCTTCCGGGACATCGTGAAGTCGGTCCACACCGTCCGTACGCAGTCCCAGATCCCGTCGGCCATCGCCGCGGCCTGGGAGTCGGCGCTCACCGCCCCGCACGGCCCGGTCTGGGTGGAGATCCCGCAGGACGTCCTCCTCGCGGAGACCACCCTGCCGGTGGTGACGGCGATGGACGCGACGCCCGAGGACGTCGCCCCGCGCCCCGAGCTGACGGCGGTCGCCGCGCACCTCCTGGCGAACGCCGAGCGCCCGGCGGTCATCGCGGGCGGCGGGGTCGTCCGCTCCGACGCCTCGGGCAAGCTGCTCGCGCTCGCGGAGCGGCTCGACCTCCCCGTGGTGACGACCTTCGGCGGCAAGGGCGCGTTCCCCTGGGAGCACCCGCTGTCGCTGCAGTCCTGGCTGGAGGACCGGCACACCACCGACTTCCTGGAGGACGCGGACGTCCTGCTCGTCGTCGGCTCGGGCCTCGGGGAGCTGTCCTCGAACTACCACACGTTCGCGCCGCGCGGCCGGGTGATCCAGATCGAGGCGGACGCCGGGAAGCTGGAGTCCAACCATCCGGCGCTCGGCATCCACGCGGACGCCCGGCTCGCGCTCCAGGCACTCCTGGAGACGGTGCCGGAGCGCCGGGACGCCACCGCCCCCGAGCGGGTCTCGGCCGTTCTGACGAAGGTCCGGGACCGTATCGCGGCGCAGGACCTGGGCCTGGAGCAGCGGATCGTCGCGGCGGTACGGGAGGCGCTCCCCGAGCGGTCCCCGAGCTTCTGGGACATGACGATCCTGGCGTACTGGGCGTGGTCGGCCTTCGACCCGAAGCACCCGAACACGATGCACTCCGCGCAGGGCGCGGGCGGCCTCGGCTACGGCTTCCCGGCGGCGCTCGGCGCGGCGGCGGCGGACCCGAGCCGGCCGGTGCTCGCGGTGTCCGGTGACGGCGGCGCGATGTACTCGATCGCGGAGCTGGCGACGGCGAAGCAGTACGGCCTCGACGTGACGTGGCTGATCGTGGACGACGGCGGCTACGGCATCCTGCGCGAGTACATGACGGGCGCGTTCGGCGAGGCCACGGGCACGGAGCTGTCCCGCCCGGACTTCGTCGCCCTGTCGGAGTCCTTCGGCGTCCCGGCGACCCTGACGACCCCGGAATCCCTGACGGCGGACCTCGCGAAGTCCCTCGCGACCCCGGGCCCGTCGGTGGTCGTCCTCCCGGCCCTCCTGAGGATGTTCGAACCGACGCACCTGTGACGGCGCCGACGCACCTGTGACGGCGCGACGCACCTGTGACGGCGCCGAGCCGGTGGCCCGGTCCCCGAAAGGGCCGGGCCACCGGGGCCGCTCACCCGACGAGCCCCTCCCAGGCCTTCCGGTACGCGGCGATCCGCGCCTCGTACCCCTGCCGGAACTCCTCCGCCTGGTCCTTGGTCAGCCCGTCCCGGGACGCCCGTCGCGCGGGTATCAGCCCGACTGCGTCGGCCATGACCACCACGGCCGCGTCGGCGACGGTCCCGCCCCGTTCCCGTGCGAGGAACGCCTGGTGCCCGGCCTCGCCGAGGAGCTGCCAGCAGATGTTGCGGGGGTTCCCCGCGGTCCGATCCAGCTGCTGGGCCGACACCGGCTCGACCCGCCCGGCCTCCGCCAGCCCCTTGATCGTGAGCAGCGCCGCGTACAGCTGCCCCCATCCGTACGGCCTGCCGTCCTCGACCCGCGCCATGTACGGCCCCCTTTCCCTGCGCACTCCGCGAGAGCACCTCGCAGCGGCTCCCCGACCTCCTACCCATCCCGGGGCCCACTCGTGCGCGGAGTCGCCCGCGTGGTCCTAGGACCACG
>NZ_LIPQ01000556.1 GCF_001418135.1 Streptomyces aureus | reverse complement strand
ATAAGAGGCAGGGGTGGGCTCGGTGGGCGGGCGGCCCGCGGCGAGCGGTACCGCGTCCGCCGGCACCTCTCCGTCCTCGGCGGATTTCACGATCGTGATCGCACCCACGTACCTGCTCCCCTCGTCACGGCGTCTGCGCCGCGCCATTCTTCGCATTGGGCACGAAGGGGGAGCAAGTCGGGCGGTACGGGGGGTCAGTGACGCCCGGGGGCCCGAACGGGCCTGCGGTACGGCGCACTTGGGTCGCTCATCAGCGCGTTTACAAGGGGGCCCGCGCCCCCGGCGCACGGGGGGCGCCGTTACGGGGGTGCGGGCGATCCACTCGAATCGGTGAACGCTCCGGGCGTTACTTCTCGACCTCGTCCGCCAGCTTGGCGAGAACGACGTCGTAGATCCGGCCGAGGCCCTTGGGCGCGAAGGTCCGCTCGAAGAAGCCGCCGACGCCGCCGGCGCCGTCCCAGACGGTGGTGACGACGGCGCGGGACTTGCCCTCGCCGGCGGGGGTCACGAGCCAGGTGGTGACCATGGAGGAGTTGCGGTCCTTCTCGACGAGCTGCCCGTCGGTGGGCTCGGTGACCTCCAGGAGGCAGTCGCGGACGCGCTTGCTGGTGGCCTGCAGCTTCCAGTGGACGAGGGTGCCCTCGCCGTCGCCGCCCTCGCGCACCTCGTACTCGCTGAAGTGCTCGGGGAGCAGCTTCGCGCGCGTGCCGCTGTAGTCGGCCAGCGCGTCGAACACCGTCTCCGCGTCGGCGGCGATGATCCGTTCCGTGGTGGCCTCGACCTGCGCCATTGACTTCCTCCAGCTCGTGGTTCCTCAGGGGTGTGGGCCTAGAGAACCACGTGGGCTCCGGGGCGCGAAATCCGGGTTGCAACGATCAAGGGAACAGGTGTTCTATTCTGAGCGAACGGTCGACGCAGAGCCATCGAGGAGGCGCCCGTGCGCTGGGACAATCTGGGCGACACCCCTGCCGCTCCCGCCGACATCGCCCTGTTCGGTACGGACGCGGTGACCACCCGGACCTTCGACACCCCCGAGTTCCGGGGCATCACCTTCCACGAGGTACGGGCCCGCTCGATCCTCAACAGGGTGCCCGGGGCCTCCCGCATGCCGTTCGAATGGACGGTCAACCCGTACCGGGGGTGCACGCACGCGTGTGTGTACTGCTTCGCCCGCAAGACCCACAGCTATCTCGACCTCGACACCGGGCTCGGCTTCGACTCCCAGATCGTCGTCAAGATCAACGCCCCGGAGCTCCTGGCCCGCCAGCTCTCCTCCGCCCGCTGGCAGGGCGCGCACATCGCGATGGGCACCAACGTCGACTGCTACCAGCGGGCCGAGGGCCGGTACGGCCTGATGCCGGGCATCCTCACCGCCCTGCGCGACCGCGCCAACCCCTTCTCGATCCTCACCAAGGGCACGCTGATCCTGCGCGACCTGGAGCTGCTCACCCAGGCCGCCCGGGTCACCGAGGTCGGCATCTCCGTCTCCGTCGGCTTCACCGACCAGGAGCTGTGGCGCACGATCGAGCCGGGCACCCCCTCCCCGCAGCGCCGGCTCGACGTGGTCCGGACGCTCGGCGCGCACGGCGTCGACTGCGGGGTCCTGATGGCGCCCGTGGTGCCCTTCCTCGGCGACCGGCCCGAGCAGCTCCGCGACACGGTCCGCGCGATCGCCGAGGCCGGGGCGAGTTCGGTCACCCCGCTCGTGCTGCACCTGCGGCCGGGCGCCCGCGAGTGGTTCATGCAGTGGCTGCGGCGCCACCACCCCGGCCTGGTGCGGCGGTACGAGCGGATGTACGCGGACGGGGCCTACGCGCCCACGTGGTACCAGCGCCGGATCACCCGTCAGGTGCACGAACTGGCCGCCGAGTTCGGTATCGGCCCCGCCCACCGGGGCGCGACGCGCCGGACACCCGTACCGGAGGGCCCGGAGACGGCGGCGGCGCCGGAACAGCTGACGCTCCTCTGAGCAGCCACCGCTTCCCGATCACCGGCGCTTCCCGATCACCGCCGCTTCCAGATCACCGCCGCTCCCCGGTCACCGGCGCTCCCCGGCCCTTGCGCCTCCGATCATCGGACCGGAACACCTGACACGCCGTCGGATGCCCGTCCGTTCGGGTCAACTCTGGCCGGAACAGGTCCTGTCACGCCCCGTTCGGGGCACGGACGCCCTATGACCCCACGCGCAGGAATGCTGATCGCCGCAGGAGCGCTGGTCGCCGGGACGGTCACCGTCCTGCCCGCCGCCCCCGCGGGCGCCGGTGACTTGC
>NZ_LIPQ01000555.1 GCF_001418135.1 Streptomyces aureus | reverse complement strand
GGCGGCGCCTCCGCCCTTGTGCCTGGACCTCTTGTGCACCGCAACCTGTGGTGCGGGTTCAGGCGCGGCAGCCTAGGCCCGGCAACGGGCGCCGTTCGTTGTGCCCACCCGTTCCGCCCTGGGGGTCCCCCCGGACGGAGGCTGGGGGGGAGGAACGGAATGCCCACAACGAGGCCCCAGGGGCCTCAGGCGGAGTCTGGGGGGCCTCGCGTGGGGGTACGACGAAGCCCCGCGCGGTCGGCGCAATCGCGCCGGCATCACGGGGCTCGGTCAGATTCGTTGCGCGGGGCCTCCGCTCAGGGGGCCGTCAGTGGCCGCCACCCTGCTGCTCGTCGCGGCGGCGCTGCCACCGCTCTTCCATCCGGTTCATCATGGAGCGTCGCTGCCGGGTCTGACGGCCACCGGCCGTCGTCCCACCCCTGGTGGCCTGCTGCTGCTCACCCGGCTTCGGCGCCTTGCGCCATCCGGTGACCGCCAGGACCGCGCAGCCCAGCATGACGAGGAACCCCACCACGCTGATCCAGATCTGCTGTGCGACCATTCCGGCCATGAGGAGCGCGATACCCACCAGGAAGCCGGCGACTGCCTGGTAGACCCGTCGCCGGGTGTACGTACGCAGTCCGCTTCCCTCGAGCGCTGTCGCGAACTTGGGATCTTCGGCGTACAGCGCTCGCTCCATCTGCTCGAGCATTCGCTGCTCGTGCTCCGAGAGCGGCACGGAGTCCTCCTAGTCGTCGGTCGCGGGGGCGACCGGTTTGCGGCCCTTTCAGGATAGGCAGGGAATCGCCCCCGTGAAACCCGCCCTCAATGCCGAATAGCCAGTCCGGGCCGCCATGCGGATCGGTTGCTGAGGCGTTGATTCCCCAGGCCCTCCTCCGTCATGCCGGATGCTGTCCCCCGATCATACGGGGCAGAGCCCGTTATCGGGCGGGCTGTGGCGTACTCCATGGAGTGCCGCGGCCCGCACCGCCGAACGGGTGGCCGTCCAGCTCAGGCCCGCTTCTCGCCCAGGACGTGCAGCTGGGTGGCGATGGCGTGGAAGGAGGGCAGCTCGGCGGCGGCCGCCTCCAGCTTGAGCAGGGCCTCGGCCGCGCCGGGTTCGGTGTCGACGAGGACACCCGGAACGAGGTCGGCGAAGACCCGGACACCGTGTACGGCGCCGACGTCCAGACCGGCCCCGTCGGCCAGTTCGGTGAGCTGCTCGGCGGTGAAGCGCCGGGGTACGGGGTCGCCCGCGCCCCAGCGGCCCGCCGGGTCGGAGAGCGCGTGCCGGGCCTCGGTGAAGTGCCCGGCCAGGGCACGGGCCAGGACCGCGCCGCCGAGTCCGGCGGCGAGCAGGCTGAGGCTGCCGGCGGGCCGGAGCGCGGCGACCGCGTTCCGTACGCCTTCGGCGGGGTCGTCGACATACTCCAGGACTCCGTGGCAGAGCACCACGTCGTAGCTCTCGCGCCCGGCCACGTCGAAGAGGCCGCTGATGTCGCCCTGGACGCCGGTGACGAGGTCGGCGACCCCGGCCTCGGCGGCCCGGCGCTCCAGCGCGAAGAGCGCGTTGGGGCTGGGGTCGACGACGGTGACCCGGTGGCCGAGGCGGGCGGCCGGCACCGCGAAGTTCCCGGAGCCGCCGCCGGTGTCGAGGACGTCGAGGCTGTCCTTCCCGGTGGCCTCGACCCGGCGGTCGAGGGCGTCCTTGAGGACGTCCCAGACGACGGCGGTACGCAGGGAGGCGCGCGACGGGCGCGAGGTCGCCTCTCGACCGAAGACAGGGGAAGGGTCCGGCACGGCTGTTGACTCCTCGGTGACGGGTACGGACGCCCCCACCCTATGGCCTGGGGGGTGCCTTGCCGATCACGCCGCGGGCCCGGCCCGATCGTCGGCGCACCCCCCAGGCCATAGGGT
>NZ_LIPQ01000554.1 GCF_001418135.1 Streptomyces aureus | reverse complement strand
ACACCGCGCGCCCCGGCCGGGGCGCGCGGTGTGGGGGGCGCGATGGTGTGCGGGCGCCTACTTGTAGGCGGCGAAGGCCTTCGTGAAGGCCAGCGGCTGCTGGAGGATCGAGGAGCAGGTGGCGTCGGCGCGGTTCACGGCGCCGTCCGGGCACTGCTTGTCCCGGGTCGAGGACCACATCGAGAGCCAGCCGATGCCCTTCGACTTCGCGAAGTCGACGAGCTGGGTGGCGTCGTCGACCTTGAAGATCTCGCTCACGACGTCGTTGACACCGATCATCGGGGTGACGGCGACGGCCTTCCACGCGGCCGCGTCGGAGAGCCCGAGGACCCCCTTGATCTGCGCCTGGGTCGCGGTCGCGGCCTGGATGGCGTACGTGCCCATGTCGGCGCTGTAGGCCGGCCCGTAGTCCATCGCCATGATGTTGACGGCGTCGATCCGGACCCCGTTGCGCTTGGCGTCGGCGAGCAGGTCGACGCCCGGCTGGGTCAGGCCCTCGGGCATGACCGGCAGGGTGAAGGAGACGTTCAGCCCGGGGTGGGACTTCTGGAGCTGGGCGATCGCCTGCGAGCGGCGGGTGTTGGCGGCGGTGTCCGGCAGGGCCGCGCCCTCGACGTCGAAGTCGACCTTGGTCAGCTTGTACTGGTCGATGACCTTGCCGTACGCGGCGGCGAGCGCCGAGGACGAGGAGCAGTTCAGGGCCAGCTCGTGCCCGGCGGCGCCGCCGAAGGAGACCCGGACGTCGCCGCCCTTGGCGCGCAGGGCGCCTATCTGGGCGGCGACCTTGTCGTTCGCCAGGTCGGTGACCCCGCCCCACAGCGGGGCGCAGGAGCCGCCGGAGGTGATGAAGGCGAGGTTGAACTCCTTCACACCGGTGGCGTCGGCGGTCGCGAGGAGGTCGTACGCCGGGTAGAGCGAGGTGTCGACGTAGGGGGCGTACCTGGCGGCGGTGACGGGCCCGCCGGTCGCGGTCGCCGTGGGCGTCGGGGTGGGGGTGGCCGTGGGCTTCGGG
>NZ_LIPQ01000553.1 GCF_001418135.1 Streptomyces aureus | reverse complement strand
GGCCCCCTCGGCCGCCGGCCAGGGAAGGTCGAGGACATCCAACTCTTGGCCGGCGGCCGAGGGGGCCGTACCGGCCCAAGGAGCGTGTTTCACGTGAAACTTCCCAGCCGTGACGCGATGGCCCGCCACGCGGACGAGCGGATCTCCGGCCCGCAGATCAAGCTGCCGCGCCGGGAGGTCGAGCGGCCCCTGCGCCAGGTCGGCAAGCGGCTCCTGATGGCCCTCGGCGTGCTGGTGGTGACGGTCCTCATCGTCTACGTCGACCGTGAGGGTTACCACGACAACGCCAACGAGACGCTCGACTTCCTCGACTGCGCCTACTACGCGACCGTCACGCTCTCCACCACCGGATACGGCGACATCGTCCCGTACAGCGACTCGGCGCGGCTCGCCAACATCCTGCTGGTCACGCCCCTGCGCGTGCTGTTTCTGATCATCCTGGTCGGCACCACCCTCGAGGTCCTCACGGAGCGGACCCGCGAGGAGTTCCGGCTGAACCGCTGGAGGTCCACCTTGCGCGACCACACCGTCATCGTCGGCTTCGGCACCAAGGGGCGGTCCGCGATCCAGACGCTCTGCGCGACCGGTCTCAGCAAGGAGCAGATCGTCATCGTCGATCCCTCCAACAAGGTGATCGAGACGGCGAACGCGGACGGTTTCGTCGGCGTAATCGGCGACGCGACCCGCAGCGACGTCCTGCTCCGTGCCGAGGTGCAGCGGGCCCGGCAGATCGTCATCGCCACCCAGCGCGACGACACGGCCGTCCTGGTCACCCTCACGGCCCGGCAGCTCAACCGGGGCGCGAAGATCGTCGCCGCGGTCCGCGAGGAGGAGAACGCGCCGCTGCTGCGCCAGTCCGGCGCGGACGCGGTCATCACCAGTGCCAGCGCCGCCGGGCGCCTGCTCGGACTCTCGGTGCTGAGCCCCAGTGCCGGCACGGTGATGGAGGACCTCATCCAGCAGGGCTCCGGTCTCGACCTGGTCGAGCGCCCGGTGACCAAGAGCGAGGTCGGGAAGAGCGTGCGGGAGACCGGTGACCTGGTCGTGAGCGTGCTGCGCGGCCACCGGCTGCTCGGTTACGACGACCCCGCGGCCAGCCCGCTCCAGCTCACCGACCGCGTGATCACCATCGTGCGTGCCGCGCCGGTCACCCCGCTCAGGACGCCGCCGGAGGACTGAGCCCGGAGGACCGCGCCCCCGGCCGGTGCCCGGGAGTAGCCTCGCCGCCATGTATGCGATCACGATTCCGGAACCCGGTGGTCCCGAGGCCCTCGTCTGGGCCGAGGTGCCCGATCCCGTACCCGGTGAGGGCGAGGTCCTCGTCGAGGTGGTGGCGAGCGCGGTCAACCGCGCCGATCTGCTCCAGCGCCAGGGCTTCTACGACCCGCCGCCGGGCAGCTCGCCGTACCCCGGCCTGGAGTGCTCGGGCCGGATCGCCGCGCTCGGCCCGGGGGTGTCCGGCTGGGCCGTCGGCGACGAGGTCTGCGCGCTGCTCGCCGGCGGCGGTTACGCGGAGAAGGTCGTCGTCCCCGCGGGGCAGCTGCTCCCGTTGCCGGAGGGCGTCGACCTGGCCACGGCCGCGGCGCTGCCCGAGGTCGCCTGCACCGTGTGGTCCAACATCTTCATGATCGCGCATCTGCGTCCCGGCGAGACGCTGCTGGTGCACGGCGGTGCGAGCGGGATCGGCACGATGGCGATCCAGCTGGCGAAGGCGGTCGGGGCGCGGGTCGCGGTCACCGCCGGTGGCCCCGAGAAGCTGGCGCGCTGCGCCGAGCTCGGCGCGGACATCCTCATCGACTACCGCGAGCAGGACTTCGTCGAGGAGCTGGCCAAGGCGACGGACGGGGCGGGTGCGGACGTCATCCTGGACATCGTCGGCGCCAAGTACCTGGAGCGGAACGTGAAGGCGCTGGCCGTGAACGGCCGGCTCGTCGTCATCGGCCTCCAGGGCGGAGTCAAGGGCGAGCTGAACCTCGGGGCACTGCTCGCGAAGCGCGCCGCGGTCATGGCGACCACGCTGCGGGCCCGCCCGGCGGACGAGAAGGCGGCGATCGTGGCCGCCGTACGGGAGCACGTCTGGCCGCTGATCGGCGCGGGCACGGTCAGGCCGGTCGTCGACCGGACGCTGCCGCTGAACGACGCCGCCGAGGGCCATCGGGCGCTGGAGTCCGGCACCCACGTGGGCAAGGTCCTGCTGGTGGCCCCGCAGGGCTGACGCGGACCTCAGGGCCGCGGCGGGCGGTCCCTCCCCGTACAGACGCGTGAGGGGCCCGGCACACAGCGTGCCGGGCCCCTCCGCGTACGTCCTCCGCCGCGGCCTACAGGTACGGCCCCGAGCGGACCGCGTGGCCGTGGCCGCGGTCGTCGTCGTCATCGTCGTGCGACGCACCCGGCGGGAGCGCCCTGCGCATCTGCTCCAGCTGGGCGCGGGCCGCCATCTGCTGGGCGAAGAGCGCCGTCTGGATGCCGTGGAAGAGGCCCTCCAGCCAGCCCACCAGCTGAGCCTGCGCGATGCGCAGCTCCGCCTCGGAGGGGATCGCCTCGTCCGTGAACGGCAGGGAGAGACGCTCCAGTTCCTCGACCAGCTCGGGCGCGAGCCCGTCCTCCAGCTCCTTCACGGAGCTTGCGTGGATGTCCTTGAGCCTGACCCGGCTGGCCTCGTCGAGAGGTGCCGCGCGTACTTCCTCCAGGAGCTGCTTGATCATGCTGCCGATCCGCATGACCTTCGCAGGCTGCTCGACCATTTCCGTCACCGGGACCTCGCGGGGTTCGTCGTCGCCCTGAGTGCCGCCGAGCGCCATCCCGTCCTGTCCCACGATGAGGACCTGGGGGCTCTCCTGCGACCTGTCATTCCTCGGCATCTCCATGCCGCCATTCTCTCGTACACATGCGTCACCACGGGGTGTGCCCCCGCACGAGGGTGATCCACCCTCGTGCGGGGGCACAGGACGACAACGAAGACCGTCAGGTCGCCTCGCGCCGGGACAGCGCGCCGCGTGAGCGGGTCACCAGGGCGGCGAGCAGCGCGGCACCCACGGGTACGGCGACGAGCAGGCCGGCGAGGGTCTCCCAGGGGATGACGATCGGGACGTACGGCACGTCCGAGGCCGCGCTCCAGCCCTGGGCGACGGAGTCCTCGTGCCAGCGGATCTGCTGCCGCTCCTCGTTGAGCCGGAGGCCCATCGCCGGCAGCACTCCGGCGGCCGAGCCGAGGAGTACGCCCATCGCGGCGACGACGCCGCACTGGAAGCCGCTGAGGGTCCGGCGGACCCGCGGCGGGGCGCCCACGGCGGCCAGCGTCTTCAGATCGGCCTCGGCGTCGGCCTGGGCGAGCCCGGTGGCGATGCCGGCGGCGCCGACGGTGACGAGCCCCGCGAAGATCGCCAGCGACAGCAGGATGAGGCTGTTCTTGTTGACGAACCCTTCCTCCACACGGAGCTCGACGTTGCTGCCGAGCTTGGTGAGCTCGCCGTCGAGCTTCTGTCGTGCCTCGGTGTCGGGCAGCCGGTCGGTGCTGGCGTACGTGCCGAGCGGCGCCGTCGCGAGACCGGCGGCCTTGGCGGTGGCCGGGGTGATCAGGGCCTGGAGGCCGTAGGACTTCTCGTCCCCGGGCACCTGGTAGGCGGGCAGGGAGACGACTTTGCCGGGAGCGGGCCTGCCCTGCTCGGAGGCCTTGTCGGCGGCGGCGAGGTCGGTGATCTGCTTGATCCCGTACGTGCCGTTCTTGTCGACGTTCACGGGGTTGAAGCTGACGACCTTGCCGTCCGCGAGAGCCTTCACGGTCGCAGGGTCGTCGAGGCCGAGCACCTTCAGGAGCGCGGCGTCACCGACGAGCAGCCCGCCGTCGGAGACGTACATCCCGCCGCTCCGGCCCTCCTTGCACCGCCAGTCGTCGGTGAGCATCTTCCGTCGCTGCTCGGGCGTGTACCTCTCCGAGGGGTCTCCGCCGCCGGGGACCGTCGCGTACATGGGGCACTCGTTCGCCGGGGGGACGACGACCTCGAAGCGGCCGCAGCCCGGGCCGCTGTCCCACGGCTGGCAGCTGGGCTTGCCGACCGCGACGCGTGCGACATCCGCGCGGACGTCGACGGGGACGTACCGCTCGATCGCCTCGCGGACCGCGGGGACGTCGCGGCCGCCTTCCTCCGTGACGAACGCGGCGACGGTTCCGTGCGGCATCTGAGCGGTGTACTCGGCCCGCTGCTGGGCCTCCTCGCTGGCCATGTACGTGGAGACGGCGACCGTACCGGCGACGGCGGCGAGGACGGCGGCGACGGCGGGAGCCGTACGGCCCCGGTTGCGCACGGCGTCCCGCAGCGCGAGCCGCGGCGACAGCGGCAGCCAGCGCCCGGCCCGCCCGAACAGGCCCACCAGGGCCGGGGTCATGGCGACGACGCCCAGCTCGGCGATGGCCGAGCCGCCGGCCACGACGATGAACTGCTGGGTGATGAGGGAACCGAAGAGCGCGATGGCGCCGCCGATCAGGAGGGCCGCGAGGCCGATCAGCGGCAGCACCCGGCTGCTGCGGCGGACGCCGCGCCGGCCGGTGAGCGAGGCGAGGACGGTCTGCCGGGAGGCGGTGATCGCCGGCACGATGGCGGCGAGCAGGCCGGTCAGCACGGCGAGCAGTGCGATGCCGAGGATTTCGAGCGGCCGGATGTCGAACGCTCCGAACCGCTGGCCCATGGTCTCCTCAAGGTACGGCTGGAGCACCTTGGTGAGGATCAGGGCGAGGACCGTACCGGTGACCGCCGCGGCGACACCGATGACCAGACCACCGCTCAGCACGATGGCCCGGATGTGGCTGCGGGCACCGCCGTTGGCACCGACCAGACCGAGCTGGCGTCGCGAGCGACGGGCGCCGACCGCGAAGGCGGGCCCGGCGAGCAGGCAGATCTCCAGCATCGCCAGACCGACGACGGTGCCGAGGGCGGCGAGTTTGGCGGCGTTGGCACCCGCGCTGGACTCGAAGTCGCCCCAGTTCTCCTTCTGGTAGAGCGGTACCTCGGAGTTGGCGGGCGGGTCGAGGATCACGGCACGCGAGGCGACGATGACACCCTTGGTGTTGAGCTCCTTGACCATGTTCCACGTGAAACCACCGGACTTGCGCACCAGGTACGTGGTGTTGGTGTCGGGCTTCGGCAGACCGGCCTTCTCGACGGCCTTCGCGTACGGGGCGAGGAAGGCTCCGGGGAGCGCGTTGACCTGGACGGCGTTCAGGTCGTCGGGGATCTCGTAGGAGCCGACGATCCGGTACGGGCGGTCGAAATTGCGTGCGGAAAGGGTCGAGCCGACCGACAGACCGCTGCTCTCCAGGAAGTGCGAGGTAGCGACGACTTCGTCGTTCTTCTCCGGGTAGCGCCCCTCCAGAAGGGTCGTGATGCCCCGGGCGATCGGATCGGCCGCCTTGAGCTCACGCACGTGCGTCACGAGCAGACCGTGCTTCGTCGTCAGCTTGGCCGTGCCGGAGCTGTCCGTGAGGACCGTGGAACCCGCGGGGAAGGTCTTGGTGACATCGGTGGGGCCGCTCGGCCACGCCGTGTTCTCGTAGTCCTTGGCCGTCGTGTTCATCTCACCGATCGGGTCCTGGAAGATCGGTGCCCCGCCGTAGCCGGAGTCCTTGAACTGGGCGTCGGCCGCGCCGATCAAGCGGTCCGCCCGCTCGGCGGGGGACAGCTCGGAGCTGCGGAAGGTCAGGTCGAGGGCGCTGACACCCAGGATCGGCAGGGCGATCATGGCCAGGACGAGGGCGCTGCGGCCCTTGGAACGCCAGGCGTCGCGGCGGGCGATCCGGATCGCGGCCCGCCAGGAGTGGAGCCAGGTCTTCACGCCTCAGCCACCTGGCCCGACAGCAGGGAATCGGCCTCGCTGCGCACGGTCTGGTCGACGATGGCGCCGTCCCGCAGGAACACGACCCGGTCCGCCCAGGCCGCGAACCGCGGCTCGTGGGTGACGAGGACACCGGCGGCGCCGGCGTCGCAGCGGCTGCGGAGCAGGGCGAGCACGGACTCGCCGGTCTCGGAGTCGAGGGCGCCGGTCGGCTCGTCGGCGAGGACGAGCCGGCGCTCGCCGACGAGCGCGCGGGCGATGGCCACCCGCTGCTGCTGCCCGCCGGACATCTCGTCCGGGAAGCGGTCGGCGAGGTGGCCGAGGCCCATCTCCTCCAGTGCCTTGAGGGCCTCGACGCGTGCCTTGCGGGAGGAGGTCCCGTCCAGCTCGCGCGGCAGGGCCACGTTCTCGGCGGCGGTGAGGGCGGGGATGAGGTTGTAGTCCTGGAAGACGTAGCCGATGCTGCGGCGGCGCAGGGCCGCGAGCTCCTTGACGCTCGCCGTGGTGATGTCGGTGTCCTCGACGATCACGCGGCCCGAGGTGGGGGCGTCGAGGCCGCCGGCGATGGTGAGGAGCGTGGACTTGCCGGAGCCGGACGGGCCCATGACGGCGACGAGTTCACCCGGGTACACGGCGAGGTCGATGCCGCGCAGGGCATGCACCTCGGTGGCACCCGCGCCATGGACGCGGGTCAGGTTCTGGAGTTGCAGCACGGGCTGCTGTGCGGACATGAGGGGTCCCCCCTTGGGCGTACCCGGCGGTCGGCCGGGTACGGGAGCGAGCGGTGGAAAGGTGACGCGGGAGTGGTACGGCGGGCGGTGCGCGGGCCGTACGGCGGGTGATGCGGGGGCCGTACGGCGGACGACGTGCGGGCCGTACGGCGGGTGATGCGCGAGTGGTGCGGGTGGGGCGCGACCGTGCGGTCAGCGCGCCCCTCCCGCGGGTGACGCGGCCTCGGTGGGCGTCGCATCGACGCCGTTCGGGGCGGTCGCGGTCGACGCCCCGGCGGTACCGCCGGAAGCAGCCCCGACAGCGCCCCCGGTGGCGCCCCCGGCCGTGGTCGCCGTGGCGGACCCGGTCTCCGCGGCCGTCGCCGAGAGGCGGATCAGCCGGGACTCGCAGTGGTCCAGCCAGCGGGCCTCGGCCTCGGTCTGGAAGATCAGCTGCTCCAGGACGAGCAGCCAGGCGACGTCGTCCCGCTCGCGCGCCCCGCCGGTCTCGACGGCGATGAGCGCCTGGGCCTTGAGGCGGGTGTAGTCCTGCATGGCCTTCACGGTGTGCCGGCGCTGGGACTGGATGACGTCGCGGATGTCGACGTTGGGAGCGCCGACGGCCATGGCGAGCTTGATGGCCAGCTCGTCACGGGCGGGGCTGGTGCGGTCCACCGGCTTCTCGAACCAGGTCCTGAGTTCGGCGCGGCCGCTGTCCGTGATCGCGTAGAGCGCGTGCCCGGCCGCGTCCTCGCCGCCCTGGGCGACCATGCCGTCGCGTTCGAGCCGGCTGAGGGTCGTGTAGACCTGGCCCACGTTGAGCGGCCAGGTGGAGCCGGTGCGGGACTCGAACTCCGTACGGAGCTGGGAGCCGTACCGAGGGCCGCGTTCGAGGAGGGCGAGAAGCCCGTGGCGGATCGACATACTCAGTATGTATACCGGGTATGCCGTCGCGGACAACCGTCCTGAGACGGAAGGGTCACGTCCGCCTCAAGGGGGACCCGGGCGGGCCGAGGGGCTCAGCGGCGCCGCATCCGGAGCCCGAGGAAGCCGATTCCGAGCCCCATCAGGGCAAGGCCAACCCCCAGGGTGAGAACGGGAATCCGCTGGTCGCCGAGGGGGGACGTGGACTCGGCCGCCATCCGCGGCGCGGCCCCCGGCCGGCTGGCGGGCGCCGCCTCCGGTACGACGGCCTCCTCCTCGCGTACCCCTTCGACTTCCTGTTCGACGGGGTCGGGGCCCTCGGAGCTCTCCGGGTCTGTTGCAGTTTCGGTACGAGAGGACTCCGGCGGCGGGGTCGTGTCTCCCGCCGGGGGGATCGGCGGCACGGAGCGTCCGGGCCTCGGCCGCCCCTCACCCGCGGGCCGGCCCGCCAGCGACGCGGAGCCGTCGGGAGAGGGCGCGTCGCTGGGTTCGGCGCTCGGCGCGGCGGGGGACGCCGCCCCGGTGCCGGTGGGCGCGGGCGCGGGAGGCGCGGGTGTGCCGGCGGCCCCGGTCCGCCCCGGAGAGGCTGAGGTGGAGGAGGAAGCGGAGGGCGTGACCGTCGGTGAGGACGGGAGCGGCGCGGAGGCCGACGGCGCGGTCGGGGCCGTGGCTCCCACCGAGCTGCCGGGCGCCTCGGCCCCGTACGCGAGCGGCTCCCCGTACAGGGCGCACGCGCAGGCGAACACGCAGG
>NZ_LIPQ01000552.1 GCF_001418135.1 Streptomyces aureus | reverse complement strand
GGGGGGCGCCCCGCCGACGGGCGAAGGTCAGCCGCGCGGGGTACAAGTCCCCTGAGACGCGGTTGCGGTCCACCGGGGTCCTCGCCCCTCCGCCGCGCCACCGGTGACGACGACGAGGAGGCCGCCGTGGAAGGCAGAAGCAAAGGGTTCGTGCAGTCCTTCAACCGTGCCGGCGGGTACGGGTTCGTCGTTCCCGTGGGCTCCGAGGAGCAGGTGTACTTCCGTGCGGAGGACATCGAGGGGGAGGGTCGCACGCTCTCCGAGGGGCAGCAGGTCTCCTTCGTCCTGGTCCTCGGCGACGGCCGTTTCGAGGCGAAGGAGCTGCGCGTCTGACGTGGCCGNNGATCCCGCGGCCGCGGCCGCGTCCCGGCCGCACGAGCGGACGCCGGGAGCGCTCGAACTCTCGGCGGCGGCGGAGGTGTTCGGCCTGCTCTCCGACCCCACCCGGCTGCACCTGGTCTGGCTGCTCACCCGCGGCGAGGCCGATGTGACCGCCCTGACGGAGGCCTGCGGGGCCGCGCGCCCCGCCGTCAGTCAGCACCTGGCCAAGCTGCGTCTGGCCGGGCTCGTCCAGTCCCGCAAGGACGGGCGCCGGGTCGTGTACGCCATGCCGGACGGGCATCTGAAGCGGCTCGTGGTCGAGGCGATCAGCCGCGCCGATCACGAGGTGAGCGGCGAGCCCTGGCACGACTGAGGGCCTCCTCCGGACCCCTGACACCAACATGTGCGCAAGTACGCACATGTCCGCTACGTTGGTGACGTCCGCAGTCCGCCGTGGCCGACCGGGGGCGTCCTCATGCTGTCCGCGCTGCGCAACCCCACCTACCGCCGTCTGTTCGGCGCGCAGGTCGTCGCCCTCACCGGCACCGGCCTCGCGACCGTGGCCCTGAGCCTCCTCGCGTACGACCTGGCGGGTGCGAACGCCGCCGCCGTCCTCGGCACCGCCCTCGCGATCAAGATGGCCGCGTACGTCCTCCTCGCCCCGCTCGTCGGCGCCCTCGCCGACCGCGTCCCCCGGCGGGCGCTGCTCGTCTCCATGGACCTCGCGCGCGCGGCGGTCGTGCTCGCCCTGCCGTTCGTCAGCCGGGTCTGGCAGGTGTACGTCCTGATCCTGCTGCTCCAGGCCGCCTCGGCCGCCTTCACACCGGCCTTCCAGGCGACGATCCCGCAGGTGCTGCCCGACGAGCGCGACTACACCGGCGCCCTGTCGCTCGCCCGGCTCGCCTACGACCTGGAGAGCCTGGCGAGCCCGGTGCTCGCCGCCGCGCTGCTGACGGTCGTCCCCTACGCCTGGCTCTTCGCCGGCACCGCCGCGGGGTTCGTCGCCTCAGCCCTCCTGGTCCGCACGACGGCCCTGCCCGCCGCGGACCCCGCCGCGGACTCCGACGCGGGCCACGCTCCGGCCCTCGACGCGGACTCCGACGCGGACTCCGACCCGGGCGCGGAGTCGAAGCCCGGTGGTGGCGCGGTTCCCTGCCCCCGTACGTACGCCCGGGCGGTCTCCGGGATCCGGCTCGTCCTCGCCGCCCCGCGGTTGCGCGCCCTTCTCGCCCTCGACCTGGCCGTCGCGGCCGCCGGGGCGGTCGTCCTCGTCGACACCGTGATCCTCGTCCGCGACACCCTCGGCCGCCCCACCGGGGACGTACCCCTCGCCCTCGGCGCGTACGGCGCGGGCTCCATGGCGATGGCCCTGCTGCTGCCGCGCGTGCTGGCGCGGGGCGGCGACCGCGCGGTCATGGTGCGGGCCGCCTTCGTCCTGCCCGGGGCCCTGGGGCTGCTCGCCCTCGGCCTCACGGCCAGGCCCGGAGCCTGGTCCTGGCCCGCCCTGCTCCTGCTCTGGCTGGTCGCGGGCGCCGCGGGCTCGGCCGTGCTCACCCCGGGCGGCCGGGTGGTGCGCGGCTCCGTCCGGAGCGGCGACCTGCCCGCCGCCTTCGCGGCCCGGTTCTCCCTCTCGCACGCCTGCTGGCTGCTCACCTACCCGCTCGCCGGCTGGCTCGCCGCGACGACCGGCCCGGCCGCCTCGGCGGCCGTGCTCACCGTCGTGGCACTGGCGGGGGCCGTGGGCGCGGCGAGGCTGTGGCCGCGCGCGGACCCGGCCACGGGCCGGCGGACGCCCGCCCCCGCCGCAGGGGGCTGCGC
>NZ_LIPQ01000551.1 GCF_001418135.1 Streptomyces aureus | reverse complement strand
CCTGCGACGGGCGGCGGAGCCGTGCCGGCGCGCCGACGCCTCCGCCGCCCGTCGCAGGTGCTCGGGCCGGCCGTCGACGGTCCAGCCGCCGTCCGCCGTGCGGCCCCGCCCGCCCTTCGTCGCCACGAGTACGCCGTCCGCGCCGCCACCGTACGAGGCGAGGGCCCGCGCCACGAGCAGTTCGCCCTCGCCGGGCGTGCCGGTCGGCGGGTGGTAGGAGTCGGCGGTGTCGAGCAGGGTCACGCCCGCGTCGAGGGCGGCGTGCACGGTGGCGACGGCCCGCGTCCCGTCCGGCCGGCCCTCGACGGAGAGCGGCATGGTGCCGAGGCCGACGGCGCCGACCCGCACGTCGCCCAGCATCCGGAAGCGCGTCACTTCGTCGCCTCCCCGACCGTCTCGGCCACGGCGTCCGCGAGCCAGGCGGAGGAATGGGAGAAGGAATAACCGAGTCCGACCGCGCGGGAGTTGTCCATTCCGTACGAGCGGGCGAACGAGAACGGCGAGATCTCGCCGACCTCCACCTCCCGGAAGACGGTCCGGCCGCCGACCCGCCTCTCGATCTCGGCGCAGATCTCGGCCGTGGTCAGCGGCCCGTGGGAGTGGGCGTTCACCGGTCCGGTGAAGTCCGCTCCGACCGCGGCCCAGGCGAGAAAGGCGGCGATCTCCTCGACGTACACATAGGTCGCCGGCTGGTTCACGACCGGTACGGCGATGGGCTCGCCCGCCCGGATGCGCCGCGCGTAGTGGTCGATCCGGCCGGTGAAGTCGTCGGCGCCGCCCAGCACATGGGCCACCCGCACCGACGTCCACGCGAACGGCGGACCGGCGCCGTCGGCGGCCGCGCCCGCGAAGACCGCCTCGGCCTGCCGCTTCCCCTCCCCGTAGTGCGCCTCGCGGAAGTCCGGGTCCTCCCAGGGCGCGCCCGTGTCGACGGCGACCGTGCCCAGGTCGAGGGCGTCCTCGGCGACGGGCGCGGCCGAGTCCTCGTACTCGTACACCTCCACCGTCGACGTCATCACATAGCGCCGGGTGCGCGCCGCGAAGACGCGTCGGGCGATCTCCGCCTGGCGCGGGGTGTAGCAGACCTGGTCCACGACGACGTCGAAGGAACGCCCTGCGAGAACGGATTCCAGGGCGGCCTCGTCGTCGCGGTCGGCGACGAGATGCTCGATTCCGTCGGGCGCGTCCGAGGAACCCCGATTGAGGATCGTGACCCGATGCCCGGATTCCCCGAGCAGCGTGATGAGCCGCTTTCCGAAATACCGGTTCCCACCGATCACCAGAACGTTCTTCATTTCCGTGCCACCGTCCCAACTCCCTTGTCCCACCGGACAAGTGTTACGTTGATCGTCCGCCGTCTGAAGGGGGAAACATGGGAGTCCAGACAGTCGGGCCGAAGGAACCACGGCATTCGCGGCCGGCCACCGAAGAAACCTCGGCGGCCGTTTTCGACGCCGTCGACCGGCAGATCCTGGACCTCCTCCAGAGCGACGGCCGCATCAAGCTCAGCGAGCTCGGCCGCCGCGTCCGGCTCAGCCCCGCGGCCGTCACCGAGCGGGTCCGCCGCCTGGAGGCGAGCGGCGCGGTCACCGGCTACGGCGCCCATGTCTCCCCGGCCCGCCTCGGCTACGGCATCCAGGCCTTCATCCGGGTGAACCCGCACGGCGGCTACACCCTGAAGCACCCGCGGACCCTCGAACTGATCGCGCGCCCCGAGATCCTGGAGGTCCACCACGTGGTCGGCGAGGACTGCTGGATCCTCAAGGTCGCCGTCACCGACACCGTCCACCTCGAAGACGTCCTGGAGCAGACGTCGGCGCTCGGCCGGACCACGACGTCGATCGTGCTCTCGTCCCCGGTGGAACGGAAGCCGCTGCTGCCGCCCGCCCGCTCCTGACCGCTTGCCTTGACGTGGGCGTCAAGGCCTACGGTCGTGGACATGCGCATCGGAGAGCTCGCCGAGCGGGCCGGAACGACCACACGGACTCTGCGCTACTACGAGTCCCGTGGCCTGCTGGCCGCCCGGCGCACGGAGAACGGCCACCGCACGTACGACGAGGACGACCTGCGTCTCCTCCGGCAGATCAGGACCCTGCAGGACTTCGGGTTCGAGCTGGAGGAGACGCGGCCGTTCGTCGACTGCCTGCGCGCCGGGCATCCGGCGGGGGACTCCTGTCCCGCGTCGATCGCCGTCTACCGGCGGAAGGTCGCCGAGCTGGACGGGCTGATCGCACAGCTCCGGGCGGTACGCGCCGAGGTGGGCGCGCAGCTGCTCCGCGCCGAGGCGGAGCTGCCGCACGGCCCGGAACCCCGGTGCGAGCTCGGTGCGGAGTGGGACACGGAAGCTGCGACGACGGAGGGACAACAGGGATGAGGACGTACGCGGAGGGCGTGGCCGAGGTCACCGACGCGGACTTCGATACGGAGGTGCTGGCCGCCGGGCTGCCGGTCCTGGTGAAGTTCACCGCGGAGTGGTGCGGGCCGTGCCGGCAGCTGACGCCGGTGCTCGCCGCCATCGCCGCGGAGGAGGCGGAGCGGCTCCGGATCGTCGAGATCGACGTCGACCGGAACCCCGGGACCACGGTGCGGTACGGGGTCCTCGCGACCCCGACCCTCATGGTCTTCCGGGCGGGCGAGCCCGTGAAGTCCCTCGTCGGCGCCCGCCCGAAGCGCCGTCTCCTGCAGGAGCTGGAGGACGTCCTCGCCTAGGCGGGCCCGCGACCCTTCGGCAGGGCATACAGAAATACCCCGACTACAATTGACAGTCGGGGTATTTCATCGCGTATATTAATGGATTCTGCGCCCGGAAACACCACAGGCGCAGAGAAGTTCAATAAACGCACTGTATCGCGCCGGGAGTCGAATTGTCAACCGAGGAATTTCGGAACGAGCAGCAATTCATCACCGATCTCTACACACGACTCGACGATCTGAGGGACCAAGCCGAGGCCGCCGTCGAGCGCGCCCTGCGCACCCCGGGGGCCGGCGGCAACCAGGGCCGGCTCGAACGCGACGTCATGGTCGCCGAGCAGTCCGGGCTGCTCGCCGCGCTCAACGCCGGGGAGAGCGGGCTCTGTTTCGGCCGGCTCGTCTTCAAGGACGGGCGCGACCACCACATCGGCCGGCTCGGCATCCGCGAGGACGACCCGAACCGCACCCCGCTGGTCGTCGACTGGCGCGCCGAGGTGGCCCGGCCCTTCTATCTCGCCACCGGTTACGAGCCGATGGGGCTCTCCCGCCGACGGCACATCAGCACCCTCGGCCGGACGGTCACGGCACTCCACGACGAGGTGCTCGACCTCGGCGACGCCACCCGCACCGGGCACGAGAGCCGCGACGCCGACGAGGTGCTGCTCGCCGCGCTCGACACCGCCCGCACCGGCCGGATGCACGACATCGTGCAGACCATCCAGGCCGAGCAGGACGCCATCATCCGCTCCCCGCACCGCGGTGTCCTGGTCGTCGAGGGCGGCCCCGGCACCGGCAAGACGGCCGTCGCCCTGCACCGCGCCGCCTACCTCCTCTACGCGCACCGCGAGCAGCTCGCCAAGCGGGCCGTCCTCATCGTCGGCCCCAACCCGGCCTTCCTCGGCTACATCGGCAACGTCCTGCCCTCGCTCGGCGAGACCGGCGTCCTCCTGGCCACCCCCGCCGAGCTGTTCCCCGGCGTCCGCGCCACCGGCACCGACACCCCGCGCGCCGCCGCCGTCAAGGGCTCCGCCGTCATGGCCGGGGCGCTCGCCGCGGCCGTACGGGACCGCCAGCAGGTCCCCGAGCGCGGCGAGCCGCTGATCGTCCCGCACGAGGACGGCGACCTGGTCATCGACTGGGACATGGCCCTGGAGGCCCGCCACAAGGCCCGCGAGACGGCCCTCCCGCACAATCTGGCCCGCCCCTACTTCGTCTTCCGGATCCTCGACGCGCTCGCCGAACAGCTCGCCGACCGGATCGGCGCCGACCCCTACGGCGGCCCCAACTTCCTCGGCCCCGACGACATCGCCCTGCTCGCCAAGGGCATCGCCGGGAACCCCGAGGTGTACGCGGCGATCGACACCCTCTGGCCCGCGCTCACCCCGCAGGACTTCCTCGCCGACTACCTGGCCGAACCCACCCACCTCGCCGACGCGGAGGACATCGAGGCGATCCGGCGCGACGGACGCGACGGCGAGGTCTGGACCCCCGCCGACGTGCCGCTGCTCGACGAGGCCGCCGAACTCCTCGGCGAGGACGACTCTGCGGTCCGCGCCGCCGAGGAGGCCGAGCGGCAGAAGCAGATCCAGTACGCCCAGGGCGTCCTCGACGTCTCCTACGCCTCCCGTACCTACGAGTTCGAGGACAAGGAGGAGCACGACAAGGACGCCTCGGAGGTCCTCTCGGCCCACGACATCATCGACGCCGAGCGCTTCGCCGAGCGGCACGAGGAGGCCGACCACCGCACGGCCGCCGAGCGCGCCGCCGCCGACCGCACCTGGGCCTTCGGGCACATCATCGTCGACGAGGCGCAGGAGCTCTCCGCGATGGCCTGGCGGCTCCTCATGCGCCGCAGCCCCAACCGCTCGATGACCCTGGTCGGCGACCCCGCCCAGACCGGCGACCCGGCCGGCGTCGGCGCCTGGGAGCGGATCCTCGCCCCGTACGTGGAGGACCGCTGGGAGCTGGTGCGCCTCGGCGTCAACTACCGCACGCCCGCCGAGATCATGGCCGTCGCGGCCGAGGTGCGGCGGGCCGACGACCCGGGGTTCGAGCCGCCGAGCTCGGTACGGTCCACCGGGGTGGAGCCCTGGGACCGGACGGTGGACGACCCGGTGAAGGAGGCCGCCGACGCGGTGGCGACCGAGCTGCGCGAGGAGGGCGTGATCGCCGTGATCGCCCCACCGGAGCTGCACCCCGGGCTGATCTCCGCGCTGCCTGAGGCCGCGTACGGCCCGGCTCCCGACCTCACCCGGCCGGTCGTGCTGCTCGACCCCCGGCAGGCGAAGGGCCTGGAGTTCGACACCGTGCTGGTCGTCGACCCGGAGGGCATCGTGGCCGGGGCGGCGCACGGGACGAACGACCTGTACGTGGCGCTGACCCGGGCGACCCAGCGGCTCGGGATCATCCGGTCCGCAGCTCGCAGGTGAACAGCCGCGCGCCGTCCTGGTACCCGGTGACCTCGAACGTCCCGGGTACGTCGGCCGTCCCTGTCGCCCCTGCCGTTCCTGCCGTGCTCGTGGGCTCCGCCCGGAGCAGGCAGGGGCCGCCGTGGAACTCGGCGTACCGGTCGAAGGCGATCCGCAGCGCGACCGGCAGGCAGGGGCGGGGCCACACGGCGGCGGAGACGGCCTGCCGGGCGGCCTCCAGGAAGAGCATTCCCGGTATGTGATCGTTGGGCCGCTGGAAGAGGGTGGGGTGACCGGTGTCGACGACCAGTTCCCACACCCCCTCCCGGCCGGTGGGGGCGAGGAGCACGTCCTCGGGCCTCACCCGCCCGGTGAGCGGCGCCGGGGCCCGGTGGGTCCACGGGCCGGGGTGGGCGACCCCGGCCTCGACGTGCCCGCCGCGCAGCCTGCGGTAGGCGGCGCCGCCGGCGAACCGGGCGTGCGCGCCGCCCGTCGCCACCACGCGCGCGTCACGTCGCACGGTCCACTCCACCAGCATCTCGGTCAACTGATCCCCGCGAAGCACGAGTTCGGCGAACCGGATCTCGATGTCCGGCTCCTCGCCGGTGATCGCGAAGCCCGCCGGATCGCAGGTCAGGGAGATCTCGCTCAGCAGGATGTGGCGGGTCAGCGGCAGCCCGTGGACCGAGTGCAGGAGGGCCATCGTGGCCTGCCGCAGCGTCTCGACGACCAGGAGCGGATCGTGGTACCCCTCCGCACCCCGGCGGACCGGGGTGAAGAACGGGTGGTCGGTGGGCCAGGAGGCCCGGACCGCGAAGCGGTCCTTCCCGTCGAGCGGTCGCCAC